>JBAUZB010000273.1:0-7688 GCA_049585095.1 Candidatus Tumulicola sp. | reverse complement strand
ATTCGTCATTTTTGCGTCGCCGTTCCCGAAATGGTTCCGTCGCCCGAGAGCGTTCCGCGAACGGTGAATCCGCTCATCCCACCGACGTCGAGGTTGATGTTGCCGTGCTGCACGGTGCCGGTGACGTTGACGATACGGCCGTAGAGCGGGTCGGGCTTTACCGACGTCGCGGTATACGTCCCGCCGATGATGCCGTGGTCGTACTTCAGCTTCATCTCGCCCGAATACGGGACGCCGCCGTTGAACAGCGGATTGTATGCCGCCACGTAGGTCGCACTCCATACGGGTCCGTGTCCGGCAACGGCCAGCGCGCTTCCGGCGCAGGCGGCGGCGAGTGCAACGGCGAGAAAGCTCGTTCGAACGTGGTTCACGGTCGTCTCCTTTGCTTCGGCGCTTGGCTACGGATGCATTAATTTTTCCCAATCGTCGCGATCGATTCGAAGCGACTCTTCCTCGAGCGACGCCAGGGGATTGCCCGGAAGGCGTTCGCGCTCGCAGAGATCCTGCGATTTCGTATCGACGTAGAGCAGCCCCGTGACGAACTCTCCGCGCGCGTTTGCCTCGTGGATGGTTCGCAACGCGAACATGGAATCGGTCGGATCGTAATCGACGTCGAGTTTGCGCAACAAGATGTGCGAGCCGTCCTCCAGCTCGACGTCGCGGACGGTACCGGGCTCGTAATCGACGTTCACTTCGCGGCCGCCGGCGATGTAATCCGCGGTATGCAGCACCACGTCGTGGTCTTTGACGTAGGCGTAGCTCTTCGTCGAACCCTGGTGGTCGTTGAAGGTCACGCACGGGCTGACGATATCGATGATCGCGGTTCCCCGATGCGAAAATGCGGCTTGCAGCAGCGGAACCAACTGTTTGCCGTCACCCGAAAACGATCGCGCGACGTAGGTTGCGCCTAACTCGATCGCGAGCCCGCAGACGTCGATGGTGGCGTACTCGTTCACCTTGCCGCTCTTCTGGGTGGAACCTACGTCGGCGGTCGCGGAAAACTGGCCCTTCGTCAAGCCGTAGCAGCCGTTGTTTTCGATGATGTACGTCAGGTCGACGTTGCGTCGAATCATGTGGCAGTACTGGCCGATTCCGATGCTGGCGGTGTCGCCGTCGCCGCTGATGCCCAACACGAGCAGATCGCGATTTGCGACCTTTGCACCGGTCGCCGCCGACGGCATGCGTCCGTGCAAGCTGTTGAAGCCGTGCGCCTGTTCGACGAAGTACGCGGGCGTTTTGGAGGAACACCCGATGCCGCTCATCTTCGCGAGCTTATGCGGCTCGACGCCGTACTCGAAGAGCGCCTTGATCAGATGATTGGTTATCGAGTTGTGGCCGCAGCCGGCACACAGGGTCGTCGGCAGCCCTTTGTAAACTTCACGCGTGAGTCCGATGAGATTGACGGTCATATTCGAGGCTTCCTCACTCCGCAACCACCGCCGGCGCACGTTCGGCTTCGAGCAGAGGATCGATGATGGCGTGCGCGTCGATCGGCACGCCGTTGTAGTGGCAAATGGACTCGAGGCGCTGGATCAAGTGCGTCGGCAACTCCGTGCGGAGGATGCCGTAGAGCTGGCCGTCGCGATTTTGCTCGACGACGTAGACGCGATCGTGGCGTTGAATGAAGGTCGCGATTTCGGGCGAGAGCGGCAACGCGCGAACTCGTAAATAGTCCACTTCCAGGCCGTCCTCGCGGAGACGGTCGCGGGCTTCGACGACCGCGTGATGCGTCGTTCCGTAGGCGAGGACGGCAACGCGGTGCCCCTTGCCGTCGACGATCGGCGCCGGAACCGACGTCCGCGCCGTTTCGTGCTTGCGGACGAGCCGGTCGAGATTGCGTTTCCAGACCTCGGGCAGCTCCGAGTATCGCGCTTCCTCGTCGTGGCCGGTTCCGCGCGTAAAAAAACCTGCGTTGGAATGTTTGGTACCCGGTAAGGTGCGATACGGGATTCCGTCTTTGTCGACGTCGCGGTAGCGGCCCCAGGACGGCACGCGGTTGAGGTCTTCGGCCGTCAGCACTTTGCCGCGCTCGAACGACTTTTCGGGATAGGGAAGCGGCGGCGTGAGCCAGGAGTTCATTCCGAGATCGAGATCGCTGAGCACGAACACCGGCGTTTGAAACCGGTCGGCCAAATCGAACGCCTCCATGCCGAATTCGTACGCTTCGCGAATGGTTGCCGGCAACAGCACGATGTGTTTGGTGTCGCCGTGCGAGAGGTTGTACGCGAAAGCGACGTCGCCTTGCATCGTGCGCGTCGGTAGGCCGGTCGACGGTCCGGCACGTTGCACGTCAAAAATTACGCCGGGTACTTCGGCGAAATAGCCGTAGCCCGCATACTCGGCCATGAGCGAAATTCCGGGACCCGACGTCGACGTCATCGCCCGCGCGCCGGCCCAACTTGCGCCGAACACCATGCCCGCGGCAGCCAGCTCGTCTTCGGCTTGGAGGATCGCAAACTTCCGTTCGCCGGTTTCTTTGTCGATGCGGAACCGTTCGCAGTATTCGATGAAGTACTCGCACAGCGACGACGACGGCGTGATCGGATACCACGCAGCGACGGTGCAGCCACCCATCACGCAGCCGAGCGCGGAGGCTCGATTGCCTTCCAAGAACAGCAGCCCTTCGGTCTTGCCGTTCATCTTCTCGAGCCGGTACGGGTCGCGTTTTTCGAAGTTTTCGCGCGCGTAATCGATGCCGACGCGAACCGCGCTCATGTTCAGTTCGACCGCTGCGGGCTTACGCCGGAACTGTGACTTGAGGCCGTCTTCGAGCGTTTCGGCCGGGATCTCCAACAGGTGCGCGAGCGCGCCGACGTAGATCATGTTCATGAGATATTTGCGCAGGTCGCCTTTATCGGCGAAATGCTCCTTAGCGAGCTGCGCGAAGGGCACGGCGTAATACGTCAAGTCGTCGCGCAGCGTGGCGCCGGCGACGGGAAAAGCCCCCTCGTGCAACACCGCCCCGCCGGGCTTGACGCCGACGACGTCGGACTGCCACGTCGTGGAATTCAATGCGACGAGCACGTCGACGTCGCGCGTTCGGCACTGGTATCCCTTCGCGGTAACGCGAATGTCGAACCACGTCGGCAATCCTTCGATATTCGACGGAAACACGTTCTTGGGAGCGACCGGAACGCCGAGCCCCAGGATCGCGTTGGTGATGACGAGATTCGAGGACTGGCTGCCGGAGCCGTTGACCGTTGCCACCCGAATGGTGAAATCGTTGACCGCGCGCGAAGACATGAGCCTCCTATCCTTCCTAACCGGCGAGCAGCGTTCCTCGGGAACGTGGCCCCGGATGCAAAGAAGAATGGCGCGTCGACGACGCGCCATTCTCCCGGTGTTGTTTCCTTGCGGAAAACTACATCATGTCGTAGCCGCCCATGCCCCCGCCGCCGGGCATGCCTGCCCCTTCCTTCTTCGGCTCGGGTTTGTCGGCAATCAAGGTCTCGGTGGTGAGGATCAGGGCACCGATCGAAGCTGCGTTTTGCAACGCCGAGCGCGTCACTTTGAGCGGTTCCACGATGCCGGCCTTGAACATATCGACGATATCGCCGGTCATGGCATCGAAGCCCATCGGGGCATCCTTGCCTTTGACGTTATTGACTTCGACCGACCCCTCGAAGCCGGCGTTGTAAGCGATCTGCTTCAACGGCTCCTCGAGCGCCTTGCGAATGATGTCGATGCCGATTTTCTCGTCGGCCCAAGTACTGGCGTGACCGTTGCTCTTCGGCGGCTCGTACTTGTTGATGGCCTTGATCGCATGCACGAGCGAGCTTCCGCCACCCGGGATCATGCCTTCCTGCACCGCCGCGCGAGTCGCGCTGAGCGCGTCTTCGATGCGGTGTTTCTTTTCCTTCAGCTCGGTTTCGGTAGCCGCGCCGACTTGGATCACGGCAACGCCGCCGGAGAGTTTGGCAAGGCGTTCTTGCAACTTCTCCCGATCGAAGTCCGAATCGGTTTCCTCAACCTGCTTCTTGATCATGTCGATGCGGCCTTTGATGTCTGCCGGCTTGCCGCCGCCGTCGACGATGGTCGTCTCTTCCTTGGTGACGGTCACTCGCTTGGCCTTGCCGAGTTGATCTTGCGTCACCTTGTCGAGTTTGAGCCCGAGCTCTTCGGAGATCACGGTGGCGCCGGTGAGCGTGGCAATGTCCTTGAGCATCTCTTTGCGGCGGTCGCCGAATCCCGGCGCTTTGACCGCAACGCTGGTGAACGTGCCGCGCAATTTGTTGACCACGAGTGTGGCGAGGGCTTCACCTTCGACGTCTTCGGCAATGATCAGGAGTGGTTTCTGCACCTGAACGACTTTTTCTAGCAGCGGCAGGATATCGGCAATCGCCGAAATCTTGCGCTCGGTGACGAGAATGAACGGATCGTCGAGCACCGCTTCCATGCGCTCCGAATCGGTCACCATGTACGGCGAGATGTAACCCTTGTCGAACTGCATCCCGTCTTTGGTCTCGACTTCGGTCTTGAGCGTCCGCGACTCTTCGACCGTAATGACGCCGTCCTTGCCGACTTTCTCCATTGCGAGCGCGACGAGATCGCCGATCTCTTTGTCGTTGGCGGAGATCGACGCGACCTGCGCAATTTTCTCTTTGGTGTCGACCTTCTCGGCGTACTTCTCCATCTGAGCGACCGCGAGCTCCACGGCACGCTCGATGCCGCGCTTGATCAACAGCGGGTTGCTGCCGGCCGTTACGTTGCGGAGGCCTTCACGAATGATCGCCTGAGCCAGCACCGTAGCCGTGGTCGTGCCGTCGCCGGCGATGTCGTTGGTCTTCGAGGCAACTTCTTTGACGAGTTGGGCGCCCATGTTTTCGAAGACGTCGGCCAGCTCGATTTCTTTTGCGATCGTCACGCCGTCGTTAGTGATGGTCGGCGAGCCGAACTTCTTGTCGAGAACGACGTTGCGCCCCTTGGGTCCGAGCGTCACCTTGACGGCATCGGCCAGCAAGTTGGCACCACGCTCGAGTGCGCGGCGCGCGTTCTCATCGAATACGATTTGCTTTGCAGCCATAATTAAGTTTTCAAAACTCCTTAGACGCCGGCCGGAACTTTGTCGACGACGGCGAGGATATCTTTTTCGGGAATGATGAGGTACTCGGTGCCGTCGATCTTGACTTCGCTTCCCGAGTACTTGCGATACAGAACGCGATCGCCGACCTTGACGCTCATGCCGAGCTTTGTGCCGTTCTCCAGAACGCGACCGTCGCCGGCCGCCCGCACGACACCCTCTTGGGGCTTCTCTTTGGCGGTATCGGGCAGGAAAATACCGCCCGTGGTTTTGTCGTCTTGTTCGACGTGCTCGATAACCACGTTATCGTGCAAGGGCTTGAGATTCACGGAAAAGCAACCTCCACAGCTAGAGTATCACGCCATTAGCACTCTCAGCGCGAGAGCGCCAGCCGTGCTATCTTAGCAAACCGCACCGGAGAGTGCAAGAGCGTTTTCAGGCTGTTTTCGAGGCGTCGGGTCCCCTTTAGGCCCCACGCCCTCGTACGAAGATGGGCTACGCTTACGACCGGCCGCTTAGGGAACGAGGCGAGCGAACTGCGGGCCGCCCAGCGCATATCCGAGCACCAGCGTCGCGGCGAGCAGCACCAGGAAGACCCGCGTCAGCGGTCGCTGGGCCCCCAAGCCCACGAGCACGATCCCGAGGCTGAGACTGCCCACCGCGCCCTGCGCCATAACGGTTTCGGCGGTACGGTGCAGCGCGAACCATGCGACGAAGGCGCCTCCTAGCCCGAGCAGCAGCGCCAGCAGGCCGGAAGCTCCCCAAATGACCACTTCGTTGGGACCCCTCAAGGAGCCGTCGGGCGTCATGCTGCCATCGTAGGGCGTCATCCCTAAAGCTCGCTTAGAGCGTCGGCCCGCGGCCACCGCGGCCGAACGACGTTTCCAGGCCACGCGACCGTCCGCGCGAATGCCAGCCGCATGCTTTCGAGGTCGAGAATTTCGTGGGGCAACGTCCTCCTCCACGGTCTCGCGGCCGGCGTCGTCGGCGCGTTCACGTTCGATCTTTACCTGTGGGCGACGACGCTGCTTCCGAACCATGCCGGCATCCTGACGCTCTGGCAATGGATCGCGTCCACCGCGCTTGGTAAAGTCGCGTTGACCGATCCGGCGTACGCTTTCGCCGGAGCGGCGCTGCATGCCATCGTGAGCATCGGATGGGCCTGCGGCTACGCCTACATCGCCGCCACCCGACCCGCGACGACGCGCCGGTGGGTCGTCTCGGGAATCGTGTATGGCTTGATCGTTTACACGATCATGCAAGTCATTCTGCTCGCCGACGGCAACTTCACCTACCCGCCGACGCCCAACGCTTTCGTCAACGCCGTGCTGGCCCACGCGATATTCTTCGGGCTTCCCGTCGCCTACGTCGTCCGGATCCTTCAGCCTCGGGACGGAGCGTGATCGGAAGACTTCGCATCTCGCTGGCAGCGCTGCGCCACAACGCCAAGACGCTACGCGACTTGGTGGGACCCAAGCACGCCGCGTTCGTCGTAAAAAGCAACGCGTACGGTCACGGTTTGGTCGAAACCGCATTAGCCGCCGAACCCTTTGCCCGGCGCATTTGCGTGTACGGCGTGGAAGAAGCGATCGCCTTACGCGACGGCGGCGTTACGGCACCGATTCTCGTGTTGGGGCCGGTTCCGTCCGACGCTCTCAGTGACGCGATGGCCGCCGAACTCGACCTCGCGCTATGGGATACCGGGGAATTCGCCCGCAAGCTCGCGGCGGCCGCGCGCAAACGCCAAACGCGCGCGCCGGTTCACGTCAAAGTGAACACCGGCTTGAACCGCTTGGGCTTAGAACCGCACGAACTGGTGGACGCCGTCGAAGACTACCTTCACGTGTCCGAACTTCACGTTGCCGGCGTCTTCTCGCATCTTTCGTCGGCCGAAGAACTGGACTCGGCTTCCACGATGCAGCAGCTGGAAACGTTCGAACGCGCCCTTGCATCCGCCGAAGCACTCTTCGAACGCGCCCAGGTCGTGCCGCTGCGCCACATCGCGGCCTCCGCGGCGGCGATACGCTGGCCGCAGACGCGCCTTGACTTGTCGCGCTTCGGCATCGCACTCTACGGCCTCTGGCCGTCCGAGGAAACGCGCGAAGCCTCGGGAGCGAGCGGCATCATCCTGGAGCCGGCGCTTTCGTATGAGTCGGAGCTGGTGGTCGTACGGTCGGTGGCCGCCGGATCCCCGATCGGGTACGGCGAAACCTATCACGCTGCACGCGACATGCGCGTCGGCGTGGTTCCCGCCGGTTACGCCGACGGTATTCCGCGTGCACTCTCCAACCGCGGCTCGTTCTTAGTCGGCGGGACGGCGTGTCCGATCGTCGGACGGGTCGCGATGAATCTGACGGAAATCGATCTCACGGACGCGCCGAACGCCTATGTCGGCTCGGCGGTAACCTTGATTGGGCGCGACGGCGAGGCGAGCATCGGTGCCGATGACTGGGCGCGCTGGTGCGATACCATCAACTACGAAATCGTCGCGCGGCTCCCGTCCGAAATACCACGCGTCTACGTCGACGACGAGCGCTGATTATGCTACTGCCGCAATGGCGTCTTTGAGGTCGAGCGTACCCTTGTAGAGCGCGCTGCCGACGATGCACGAATCGACGGTCAGCGGAACGGCGCGCTTGAGGATTCGTAAGTCTTCGATGTTCCGGGC
>JBAUZB010000272.1:0-11432 GCA_049585095.1 Candidatus Tumulicola sp. | reverse complement strand
ACTCCGACGCGAGCGCCTTTGGCTGGAGGCCATAATTTCCTTACCAGGAGGCGCGAGCGCGGCGTAGCAGGAGCGCGGCATGGAGGCCGCGCGACGAGCGACCCGACGGCGACCGTGTACTATGCGGAGCCGTCGCTTCGACTGCGCTCGCTTCGCGAGCTCCGCTCAGATGACGTAAGGAAAGCGCAGCTCCGCTCCGGATGACATGGGCTAGACGCCGGCGGCTTGGCGCAGCGGTGGGGCGGGTAACGGCTCCTGCGCGGGAATCGTGCCGGTTTCGGTGATTTGCGAAATCAGCGCGGCAATGCGGCGCGAACTGCGCCGCGGGGCGACGGTTTCTTGATTGTGACGGATCGCTGCGAGCCGCTCCGGCGTGCGAATCATCGAACGCACCGCTTCGACCACTTGCGAAGCGCTGCCGATGGCGACTTCGCCGAGTCCGTTGTGCCGAACGAAGTCGACGTTGCCGCGCTCTTGTCCCGGGATGTAATCGTAGACGATGACCGGAAGCTGGGCGGCATTGGCTTCAGCCAGCGTTCCCGGACCGGCTTTGGTGACCAGTAAATCGGCAGCGCGGAAATACTCCGGGATCTTGTCGGTGAAGCCCAGCACGTGCATCGAGGTGGGGAGCGTCGCCGACATCTCGCCGAGCTTTTGCTGCAAGTGTTCGTTGCGGCCGCAGACCACGACCAAATGAACCGGCAGCCGCGCGCGCGCCAGCGCCAACGCGGTGGAGAGCAGCTTGCCGCCGCCTTCGCCTCCCGCCATCAGCATCACGATCAGGCCGCTCTCCGGAAGTCCGAGCGACGCGCGAAGCTCGGCGGCGGTTCCGGTGACGTCGTCGAATTTCGGATGAATCGGGTGCCCGAGCAGCCGCAGGCGGTTCGGCGAGACGCCGCGCGAAAGCGCGCGCTGGTACACCTCGCGTGCCGGCACCACGACGGCATCGGCGTCGGCCATCAACCAGGACTCGTGAACCTTTCCCAAATCGGTGATGACGGTGACGATCGGAACGTGCTCCATGTGGGCGTCGGCTCGCGCGCGCAGCGCCGCGTGGTTGAGGAGCGGATGCACCGAAATGATGACGTCGGGCTGATAGCTGATGAAGAGGTCGCGAAGGCGTTCGCGGTAGAGCGGCTCGCAGAAACGAATGAGCGCCTTGTAGCGCCGGCGCCCGTTGGTCGCATAGTAGAGCGCGCCGTACACCGGCGGCGCGTACCGCAGAGCCATGCTGTAGCCGAGCCCGAGCTGCGTCAGCGGGAACGAGCAGTGGGCGGCGACGTCTTCAATGCGGTGCTCGAAGGGATGGGGTGTCCGGATCTCGTCCAGCGCCGCCGTGATCGCGTTGGCGGCGCTGCGATGGCCGCCGCCCGTATCCGAGATCAAGAACATCGCCCGCTTCGTCATTCGCTCTCCCGTTAGGCTCGAGCCGGCGTCCTGCGCGGACGGATACGCCCGGCCGCATTTCGCATTCGCCGGCTCGTCGGGGCGAGTCGGGCGAGCAGCGCCCGAGCCGGGGCGTCGTAAAAGCGAAAGATGTCGCCGAACTCGATATCGGGATTTCGGTGATGGCCGTCGTGGTCCTCGGGAAGCACCAGCCAAAGCGGCTGCACGAGGCGCCGAAGCCACGGTGGGGTCTTCCATCCGAGCTCGGTGGTATGGCGCCACCACACGTGGAACTGGCCGAGTCCGAGTCCTAGAAGCGTGCCCTCCCAGGAAAGCCGCCAGACCAGCGCGGCGACCACGAGGTAGGGCAGCGCACCGAAGATGCCGTCGAGCAACACCAACGGGTCGGACGACAGCACCGCATGATCCCAATAGGAGCGCCGCCGGTCGTGATGGGTGCGCAAATGCAGCGTAAACCAAACGTGCTGGGGCACGTGATAGAAAAACGTCGAGGCGAAGTCGCCCGCGACCAACGTGACGACTGCCGCCGCAGCGATGAGCATGACCAGCACCTCTCCCGACCAACCTACCATAATCCGCTCCGGGTCAATCCGAGCGTCGTCGCCAACGGCCTCCTCGGTCTCATCGCGTGGGCGTCGCTCTGCAGCTGCGCGGGGGCGACGATCGCATCGCACGCGGGCCTCCCGGCGCCGCCGCGCATCGAGCGCGCCCGCAACATTGCGTTGAGCTGGCCGTCGCCGCCGAACGTCGATGCGCTCCAAGGCGCGGTATTGCTGCGCGACGGCGGCGCGGTGGCGGCGCCGGAGCTGGCCATCGCCCGCGCGATTCTGCGGACCAATCCGCGCATCACGCAAAGCGCGGCGCTCTTACTCGCAATCGAAACGGCGCAGGCGGCTCGCGAACGCAGCCTTCCCCCGGAGTTTCTCGCGGCAACGCTGCTGCAAGAATCCGCCTACGACGTCGAAGCGCTTTCGTCGGCGGGGGCGGTCGGCATCGCGCAATTCATGCCGGAAACGGCGGCCGGCATCGGCGTCGATCCGAACGACCCGTTCGCGTCCATTGCCGCTGCCGCCGAACTGCTCGGAAGCTACGCCGCAAGCTACCGCGGGACGTACGCCGACCCGTACGTGGCGGCGCTCGCCGCCTACAATGCCGGCCCGGTCGCGGTACGGCAATACGGCGGCGTGCCGCCGTATCCCGAGACGCGCGAATACATCGCGCTGATCTTCGACCGATGGGCGCGCATCGCGGCGTACGAGCGTACCGGCGGGCGGTCGCGCCTTTGAGGTGGAAGCAGATTCTCCGGCGCAATTTGCCACCACGCTCAGCGAGGGTTTTTCGATGACGCGCTCGCGCTTCTCCGCCGCCGCGGTGCTGCTCTCCGTCGTCTTGATTTCAGGCGGATGCGGCTTCACCAACAGCCCGGCGGATGGTCTCACCTTCAAGCCGCCGGCAGGCTGGCAAAGCTCTCCCGGTATTATGGGATTCATGCAGTTCTGGCGCGGGCCGAACGCGAGCGACGAAGTCCTGGTGTTGATCAAGTCGCCCAAGCCGCTCCAAACGCGCGAGGTTTTCAACAGCGCCAACATGCGCGACGCGAAAATCGAGACCGAGAAGCCGATCACCATTTGCTCGAACCAACCGGCGGAGTTCTTTAAAGCGCAGGGCACGTCGTCGCGCGGCGGCAGCGACAGCAACATCGAGATGGTGATGACCAACGCCGGCGGCACCACCTACATGGCCTTATACGCCTATCCGGTTGCGGCGGCGCCCAATGCGCAAGCCTCGGCCGCCCTTCGAGAGCTCTGCACGAAATAGCGGGACCATCTTCGGTCGAATGATCCACTAGCGGATGAGAACCCCGTTCGCACAGCTGTTCGCGCGGCAGCCGTTGGGATGGACCGTCTCCGATCGGGAAGGGCCGACGCTGCGGCGCGTGCTGGGCTGGCCGGCCCTCACCGCGATCGGGCTGGGAACGATGCTGGGGGGAATCTTCCCGACGATCGGCGCGGGCGCACATGCCGCCGGGCCGGCCGTTATTCTGGCGTACGCGCTGTCCGGTCTGGTGAGCGTTTGCGTGGCGCTGTGCTACGCCGAGTTCGCTTCGATGGTACCGGTGGCCGGAAGCGCCTATACGTATGCGTACGCGACCCTCGGGGAACTCGTCGCCTGGACGATCGGCTGGGACCTGATCCTCGAATACGGATTGTCGCTGGCGCCGACGGCGTCGTCGCTTTCGGATTACTTCCAGCACATGCTCGCCAATGTCGGAATCGTGTTTCCGGCTTGGGCACAAACCGCCAACGTCGGTGGCGCACACCCGCAAATCGACGTCTTTGCGGCGGTCGCGACCCTCGCGGTCACGGCATTGGTGGCGATTGGAATTCGCGAATCGGCCGGCGTCAACGGCGCGCTGGTGCTGCTGCAAATCGCCTCGATGATCGTGTTCGTCGCGGTCGTCGCCCACGCCGTGGTCCCTGCGAACTTGCATCCGTTTGCGCCGTTCGGATATCACGGCATCCTCGCGAGCACCGCGCTGGTGTTTTTCGCCTACATCGGATTCGACACGGTGACGGTCGCGTCGGAAGAGGCCAAACGGCCCGAGCGCGACGTTCCGATCGGCATCATTCTCGCGCTCGCGTTGGGCGGAATTCTGTACGTGGTCCTCACGGTCTGCACGGTCGGCGTGATGCGCTGGGATCGTCTCTCCGACGGCGCCGCCATGCTCGACGCGCTCGGTGCGGTGACGAAGAATCACTCATTCTACTGGATCGTCGCCGTCGGCGGAATCGCCGGCAATACGACCGTCATGCTGACGTCGCTGTTGGGACAGGTGCGCATCTTCTACGTCATGGCGCGCGACCGGATGCTGCCTCCGGGCGTCGCACGGATTCACCGCGTGTTTCGTACGCCCGCGCGAATGACCGCCATTACCGGCATCGTCGTCGCGATCTTTGCGGCCGTCTTCCCGCTCACGGATCTGCTCACGCTGGTGAACGTCGGGACCTTGGCCGCATTTGCGATCGTCTGCGCGGGGGTGCTCGTGTTGCGAATCACCAATCCGGCGGCGCAACGTCCGTTCCGCGCACCGCTGCTGCCGCTGTTCTCGATTGTCGGAACCGGCGTGTGCCTGTATCTCATCACCGGGCTGCAAGTAGCGACCTGGATACGCTACGGTGTCTGGTTCGCCGTCGGGATGCTGGTTTACGCTCTCTACGGCTTCAGGAACTCCCGCCTGAGGGTGAATTTACCCAGGCCCTGAAACTTCAGGATTCCCGAAAGCGTTGGGGTGGTATAATCCGCCGGACGGAGGTTCCATGCAGAGTGAAACCGCGGTGGCCGACCGCTTCGAACTCGTCGAGGTCCCGCGTGCAAAGGGTGTCGCGTCGTTTGCCGACGACGTCGTTGCCGGCCTGAGCGCCCGGCCCAAGCGCCTGCCCTCGAAATACCTGTACGATCGGGTCGGATCGGCGCTTTTCGATGCCATCATGCATCTCCCCGAATATTATCTTTCGAATTCCGAAACCGAAATTCTCCGCGAGTGCGGTTGGGAGATCGTTCGCGTACTCGACGAGCCGTTCGACTTTCTGGAACTGGGCAGCGGAAGCGCGGTCAAGACGCGGCTGCTCATTGCCGAGGCGCTTCGCGTGCAGGGGCGGTTGCGCTATAGCCCGATCGATATTTCGATCGAGGCCCTCCGGGCTTCGTCGCTCGCGCTGGTCGAAGCGTTTCCCGGACTGTCGATCCGTGCGTATGCCGGAGACTATTTCGACGTGCTGGCCTCCAAGACGCTGCAGTTCGACCGTCGCTTGCTGGCGATGTTCATGGGGTCGAACATCGGCAACTACGAGCCCGACGAAGCGGTGCGCGTCTTGACCTTGCTGGCCGCGGCGCTGCGTCCGGGCGACGGCCTGTTACTCGGAACCGACCTCAAGAAGGACCGCGCAACGCTGGAAGCCGCGTACGACGATCCCGTCGGCGTGACTGCGGCGTTCAACAAGAACATCCTCGAACGCATCAACCAGCAGCTCGGCGGCAATTTCGACCTTCGGAATTTCGCGCACGTGGTGCACTACGACGAGAACCGCGGCAGCGTCGATTCGTTCCTGGAAGCACGCCATGCGACTGAGGCCGTCATTCGATCGAGCGGTTTGCGCGTGCGGCTCGCCGCCGGCGAGCGAATTCAGACCGAATCGTCGCACAAGTTCTCCGACCAGGACGTCCGCACGCTGGCGACGGCCACGGGCTTCCGTTTGTCGTCGACATGGCACGATCGCGCCAATCGTTTCAGCGTTCACTTGCTGGTTCGCGCATAAGCATCGTCCCGACGGGCGTCGAGGCCGCCACCGTCACCGTCGGCGGCCGAGCCGTTGGGCTGACGAACCTGAACAAGACGTTCTTTCCGAAGCTCGGGCTGACGAAAGGCGACTTGCTGCGGTACTACCTGCGCGTCGCTCCGGTCGTGATTCCGCACGTCGCGGGCAAAGCAATGGTCATGAAGCGCTACCCGCACGGTGCTACCGGAGACTTCTTTTTCATGAAACGGGCGCCGTCGCCGCGCCCATCGTGGATTCGAACCTGCGCGATCGAGCATCGGTCGGGAAACGTCATCGACTTCCCGGTGATCGACGACGCCGCCTCGCTGCTGTGGCTGATCAATCTCGGCTGCATCGATCTCAACCCGTGGTACGCGCCGTGCGACGATTTCAACCGGCCCGACTATTTGCACCTCGACCTCGATCCGTTCGACGCACCGTTTTCGGCGGTTCGCGAAGCGGCGTTGATCGTTCGCGACGTGTTTACGTCGCTCGGAATGACTCCCTACGTGAAGACGACCGGAAGCAAAGGTATGCACGTCTACGTGGGCATTCGTCGCGGCCCGACGCAGCACGAGGTGTGGGAGATCGCAAAAGCGCTTTCGCACGCGATCGCGCAAGCGCATCCGAACCTGCTGATCGTCGAGTACCGCGTCGCCAAACGTCCGCGCGGCCGCGTGCTGCTCGACTACAATCAAAATGCATTCGGACGCACGCTGGCCTCGATCTATTCGGTGCGACCCAACGAAGCCGCGATGGTCTCGACGCCGGTCACCTGGGAGGAAGTCGAAAGGGAGTGCGAGTCGGCCGATTTCACCATGCTCGACGTTCCGGAGCGCGTGGAACGCCTCGGCGATCTCTGGGCGCCGTTGCTGCGCAAGCGTGCCCGCTTCGACCTTCGAGCGCTCGAGAGTCTGAAATAAGGACGGTGCGTAGTGCGTTTTGACGACCTTCCGCTCAAGCCGCCGGTGGAGCCGATGGCATCGAAACACGTTTCGAGCATCCCGGAGGGCGACGAGTGGCTCTACGAGCCGAAGTGGGACGGCTTCCGCTGCATTGCGTTTCGGTCGCGCGACGACGTCGAACTCGAGTCGAAGTCGGGGCAGTCGCTGACGCGGTATTTTCCCGAAATCGCCGCCGCGCTGCTGGCCGTCGAAGGCAAGCATTTCGTCATCGACGGCGAGCTTTTCGTCGAGCGTGGCGCGGGCTTCGATTTCGACGCACTGCTGCAGCGTATCCACCCCGCGCAAAGCCGCGTGCTTCAATTGGCGAAGCAGACTCCGGCAAAGTTCGCCGTCTTCGATTTGCTCGTCGACGAGCGGAAGGAGCGCTGGTACGAACGCGCGCTTTCGCAGCGGCGTCCGGCGCTCGAATCCTTCGCCGAACGATACTTTGCGCGCGGCTCACCGCTGGTCGTCTCTCCGGCGACGCGCGCGGTCGAGGTCGCTCGGGAATGGTTCGGCGGCGGCACCGCGCGTCTCGACGGAGTGATCGCCAAACGACTCGATCGGCCGTACGGTTTTGGGTGCCGAGATGCCGTCGTCAAGGTGAAGCGCCGTTACACTGCCGACTGCGTCGTCGGCGGTTTCCGGCGGTCGCGCGACGGTTCGATCGCATCGCTGTTGCTCGGCTTGTACGACGCCGGGAAACTCGACCACGTCGGATTCGTCGGCAGCATGAGTGCGGCGGAGCGCAAGCGCGCCGCGGAAAAGCTCGAGCCGATCGTCTCTCCGCCGGGCTTTACCGGGACTGCGCCGGGCGGCCCGAGCCGCTGGCAGAAGGGCGAGGCGCAATCCGAATGGTTTCCGACCGAGCCGAGCGTCGTCGTCGAAGTGGCGTTCGATCACGTGACCGGGCGGCGCTTTCGGCACGCAGCGCGGCTGTTGCGATGGCGCCCCGACAAAGCGCCTTCGCAGTGCACGATGGAGCAGTTACTCGAGCCCGGCTGACGCCGCCGCGCGGTCGCGTTACCTCGCCCGGCCGTGCAAGGGAGCGGTACTCCGTTTAGAGGTGTGAATTTTGGGACCCTCCACAGGTGCCGGCCCCGGGGGCGGAAAAATGGAGCGGCTTTGCTACCCCCAACTCGTTCATGAGGAGTTTTTAACGCGATGGATAAGCTTTCGCGGCTCGTCGGTATTGGCGCGTGCGTTACGGCGCTCGCGGCAGCGGGATGTTCGTCGAGTTCCGGCGTCACCCCGAGTTCCGGCGTACCGATGACTACGCAGCAGCAGGCTCTGGGCAATCAAGGCTGGATTCACGACGGCGGCGTAACGTACCACACACCCCATTACATGGCCACTCGCTACATGGCGCACTCCGACGTCAAACCGGATCTGCAGCTGGTTTACAGCAACGGGCCGGTTCTCGTAGCGCCGAAGGCCTACGTGATTTTCTGGGGCTTCAAAGCGGCCGGCGATCCCAACAAAGTCAAACCGCTGCTCAAGAAGTACACCGAGGCCATGGGCGCCAGCGGTCACAACAACATTTACACCCAGTATTACCAAATCGTCGGCGGCACCCAGACGTTCATCACCAACCCCAGGCATCAAGCCAGCAAGACGACCTTCTGGTCCGACGACACCAATCCGATCCCGACGCATCCCACCGACTCGCAAGTTGCGACCGAATCTCTCGCAGGTGTTGCGCACTTCGGCTACGATCCCAACGGCTCGTACGTCGTCGTGACGGCGCACAATCACAGCTCGTCGGGCTTTGGTACGTCGTATTGCGCGTATCACAGCGCCACGACGTCCGGCGGTAAGCTGGTGTCCTACACCAATCTGCCATATCAGCCCGACGCGGGTTCGTCCTGCGGCGCGAACTACGTCAGCCCGCCGTCGGATGAAACCGGCGCGGACGAAGGCGTGACCATCGTCGAAGGCCACGAGTACGGCGAATCAGTCACCGATCCGAATCCGCCGAGCGGCTGGTACAACAACCAGGAAGGCGAAATCGGCGACATTTGCGTGTGGGGAAGCCACATCGCGAACGACCCCTTTGCCGCCAAGATCTACACGTCGCAGTCGATGTTCAGCAACGCGACGAGTTCTTGCGTCCACAGCTACCCGTAGGCAACCTCCAGTAGAACGAACGAGGGGAAATCGGCACTACGCCGCTCTCCCCTCGTTCGCGCCTTTTGACACGAGTGAGGGAAAGTCATGACACGAGCTCTTCTGGCGATTGCAATCTCCGGGGTCTTGCTCGCCGCTTGCGGCGGTCACTCCGCGGGACCGGCTGAGGGCGTCGTTCCTCAAGTTCCGCTCGCTCGGTCGATGCAGGCACATCCAAACGGCGATCCCAACGAGCTTCCGGTACCGCCTGAAGTCGATTCCGTTGACGGCGTCGCCACCGTCTCGCTCATCGCCGATATCAATCCGGCGACCAGCTTTCCCGACTTCGATTACAACGGGCAGCACAACGTCATTCCGACCATCCGCGTGAATCCCGGCGACAAAATCGTCATGGACATCCAAAACAATCTGCCCCCGGGTCACGGATTCAAAGACGACATGAACGTGCATTTTCACGGCCTCAACACGTCGCCGCGGCGTCCGGCCGACGACGTGCTGACGATGCTCGCAATGCCGGGCGGCACGCTGCACTACGTCGTCCCCATCCCGGCAACTCAAGAACCGGGACTCTACTGGTATCATCCGCACGTCCACGGTCACACGAATTACCAAGTCGGGCAGGCCGGCATGTCGGGCGCCATCATCGTAACCGGCTTGGAACACCATCTGCCGGGATTGGGCAAAATGGTAGAACGCCTGATCATCGTTCGCGACACCGGGCCGAGCACCACGATCGGCCCTCGTCCCGGCGGCGAGGATGCTGCGGACGGCTCTTCGGCAGACGGCGACATGGCTTCGATGGACGGCACGGGGTCGACGAACGGATCGGCCTCGATGGACGGCATGGCGTCGATGAACGGTGATTCCTCAGCCGGCGGCGTTCGACCGCAAGATACGAATGTTCATCCGTGCGGTCCGGATCCGAACCTGACGGTCACGCTCAACGGTGCCGTTCATCCGGACATTACGATCAAACCCGGCGAGCAGCAGTTCTTCCGGCTGATCAATGCGACCGGCCACAAGACGATGAAACTCGCGGTCGACGGCGGGTCGCTGGAGGTCGTGGCGATTGACGGCTATGCCCTCGACAGCTATCCCGGAACGCCCCCGACGATGACGGTGCCCTTTCTCATCGTCCCGGCCGCGGCGCGTGCCGAATTCATCGTCACCGGCCCGGCAAGCGGCCGCACGACGTTCCGGGCGCTGTGTTACGATTCCGGCCCCAACGGCGATCCCGACCCGATGGTCGTGCTCGCGCACATCGTGGCACCCACGGGGCACTCGTCACCGGCGGTCGCGCACCGGCCGCTGACGGTCGGCGCGCCGCTGCCGCAGAACGTGTACACGACGTCGCTGCCGCCTCCGGCGGTCAAGCGAACCGTCGTGTTCAGCGAAGCGCCCGGCGGTCACTTTTTCATCAACGGTAAACGCTTCAAGATCAACGATCCCCCGATGTACGTCGTGCACACCGGCACGGTCGAGCAGTGGCGTGTGCTCAACGTCACCCGCGAAATCCACGACTTTCACATCCACCAGGTGCACTTCTTGATCGTGAGCATCAACGGTCAGAAGGTTGCCCACCCATACTGGCAGGACAGCGCGGTTCTTCCGCACCGCCGGGGTCCCGGCGCCAACGGTCCTCCCGGCAATGTCGTGATGCTGATGGACTTCCGCGATCGCATCATCCACGGAACGTTCCTCTTTCACTGCCACATTCTCGATCATGAGGATGCCGGCATGATGGCCAAGATCCAAGCAATTTAGCTTAAACGCGAAATCGTTTTTCGATCAGGCGCAGCAATCCGTCGACGGCGACGGCGAGCGCCGACGTCGCGACGCTGCCGGCAACAATCATTGCCGGCTGATGTAAGGTTAGGCCGTTGAAGATCAGCACGCCCAGGCCGCTGCCGCCGACGTAGCCTCCCAACGCCGCGATGGCGATCATCGCGATCGCGGCGATTCGCACGCCGCCGATCATGACCGGGAGCGCTTGCGGGAACTCGACGCGCGCGAGAATTTGTTGCGGCGACATGCCCAGACCGCGGGCCGCATCGACTTGCGCCGGATCGACGCCGCGAATGCCGGCGACGACGTTGCGCGCCAGCATGAACTGCGCGTACACGACCAGCGCGACGAAGATCGGCGTAAAGCCTAATCCCACGAGTTGAACCAAGACGGCGAGCAGCGCGAGACTCGGGATCGTATAGAGCGCGCCGAGCGCTCCGAGAATCCAGGTCGCGACGTGCGGACGCCGCGCCGCGTACACGCCTAGGGGTAGCGCAATCGCGAGCGCGACGACCAGCGCCGCTGCAACCAGCTCGACGTGCGCCGCCGTGAGCGCGGCGATCGTGGCCGGATGTTCGAATGCGTAGCTCATTGCGCGCCCTGCGCTTCGCGAACGTGCTGGTAATACCGGCGGTAGATCTCGTCGCCGGCGTGCACCAAATCGCGAACGTACGGCGTCGCGGGGTGCGCCAGCAACTCGTCGGGGGTTGCGACTTGTTCGACGCGTCCGGTGCGCATGACGACGATGCGATCGGCCAGTTTGAGCGCTTCGTCGAAATCGTGCGTGACGAACAGCGTGGTCGTCCCGAGTTCGCGCACGATCCGCGTGAGTTCGCGCTGGAGCGCCCCGCGC
>JBAUZB010000271.1:0-1595 GCA_049585095.1 Candidatus Tumulicola sp. | reverse complement strand
TGTGGGCACCGATGATTGTTAACCCTGGCCAACGGCGGGCAATAAGATCGAGCCGTGTTATCCGGCTCCGCTCAAAGCTCACATTTGCAGGCTGCTCAGGGTGCAATCGATTCACAATACCCGTGTGAAAGAGAAGGAGCATGTGATACTTGTCGGCGCGATCGTAGATGGGCCAATATGAGGGATCGTCGTAGTTTTTCTCTGTCGAGGTAATCTCACCCAGTCCCCGAAATCCCGCATGATGAAAACGATCGATTTGACTGAGCGCGTTCGGGTCATCCAGCTTGATATCCGCAAAACCTACAAATCGGTCCGGATGTTCTCGGATAAATTTGCTTGCGGTGGGAAAGCCTTTTGAAGTGGTAAGCAGAAACACTAACCCATCATTCCCATTTAACTTATCGAGGAGCTTTTCAAGAAACCCCGGTTCGCCGTCGTAATGGACGTGAACGTCGATCAGCTTTGGGGCACGCTTCTGGGCTAAGGCTGTCAATGATATTGAGAGCAATCCAAACACAAGTGCCCATCTAAAGCAGAGCCGCATTCGACCCCTCATTCATTGTTTCTGTTTCCCTATCATCCAGGAGTCGGCTACCGGGCTATGGCAACTACCGTTTGATGGGGGAGCCACACTTTATCGACGCCAAATGTATTGGAGAAAATTATCTCCGTCAAGTGAAAATATAATCACGCAACATCTCCATTAGTTTGTGTTGGATATGCGGTGGGCTGATCAAGCCAGTCTGCCATGGCAGCACCATAATGCAAAAGTGCAAGATAAATTTTCTTGCAATACGCAACCGTTTTCTCTAGGCTGGTGTTTCATTTAAGGCGAAGAGTGACGCTCGGCCCGCTCTCTTGCGGCGGAAACTTATGTTGAAAATCGATAAACTCTCGAATTCCAATTAAGGCTCAGAGATATGAAGGATCTGGACCTCCAAAAAGGCAAAGTAAGGCTGCGGGAGATCGCGTCTGCCGCGAACGTGAGTGTGGCCACGGCCTCCCGTGTTCTGAACGGAAACAACCGGGTGGATCCCGGTATTCAAAAGGCAGTTTTGCAAGAGGCCAAACGGCTGGGCGTCGATCCTTTTCAGCGCAACAAAGCCAAGACCCTAGTCTTTTTACTCGGAAACCGAGCGATGCCCCATGCATTCCACTCGCGCATTCTCAGCGGGGCAGAGGCGCACTGCGCGGTACACGGGTGGAACATGGTCTTCCTTTCATTCGATTACTCGCCCCATGTTGCCTGGGAGGAGCTGCACCTGCCGAAGGTGGTCCAGCGCCACGATATGGTTCGCGGGGTGATCCTGGGGGGCACCAACTCGACGAACCTCACGAAACTGCTGGCGTCCAAAGGCATTCCCTTTGCGGTTTTTGGCAATAACGTGATCGGAGAGCAGCAGGATTTAAGAAACAGCGACGTTGTTTTTGCCGACGACACGCAGGGCAGCAAGGATGCGATTCGATATCTGATCGAGCTGGGTCACCGTCACATCTGGTTTGTCGGCAACACACGTCTGCCATGGTTCAGGCGCTGTTACGAAGGCTATCACCGCGCGATGGAAGAAGCGGGTTTGACGCCGCACGAGAGCTGC
>JBAUZB010000270.1:0-10177 GCA_049585095.1 Candidatus Tumulicola sp. | reverse complement strand
TCCCCCAGCCGATCACGGGACACCCGGGCCTGACGTCGGCAACGCTTCAGTTGGGCTATAACTTGTACAAGTACCAGGTCGGCGCAGACTACGTGATCGGCAACAGCCCGGTCTTCATCGAGGGCGGCTGGATGGGCATCAACCTGACCAACAAGACCAACGCTCCCATTGGGTCGACCGCCAACGGTCCCTTCGTCGGCTTAGGCGTAAAATTCTAACGCCCTAATCGCAACTAGCGGCGAGCCGTGGCAAGTGCCACGGCTCGTTCGTTACCAGTTGTCGGGCTTTGCAACGTCGCCCTCGGCGACGGTGATGGTGCGGCGGGCGATGGTGCCGGTTTGGGCCGACGTGGGCGCCGAAGCATCCGCATTTCTTACGCGGGGTCCGAATTCTGCAGTAGCAGCCTCGTCGGATGTTGGCAAAGTTCTGAGGCTATCCGGGTCCGAGAGCAAGCGCGAACGGTAGTCCGTAGTGGCCACCCCTTATGGATTGCAGCGGCTTTCGAGCATGCGCTGCGTAGAGGTCAATTCGGCCGGGTCTGCCAGGTTCGCCCCATTCATCGTTCGCAACATAGAGATCGTCGTTGCCGTCGAGCGCCAATGCTACCGGGTTGTTGATGCCTGAGACGATCCGGTACTTAGAGGTCGAACTACCGGGCGCGTACACCGAAACCCACCCTTTTGCGGGATACTGGTCCGTATTGTCGACATAGAGCATCCCTGAAGCGTCGACAACCAACGCTTGGGGACTTGCGATTTCGTCGGTTATCCTTCGTAATCGCTTGCTCGATCCAGGCGCGTATTCAAGAACCTCCGAAAATCCGTTGGCTACGAAAAGGTCGCCGGCCGCGTCAGTTGCGAGGAGTTCAGGCCGAGTGATTCCCTGCGTGATGTTCTGCGCGAGCGACGTCGATCCCGGCGCGTAGACCGCGACGGACGGATGGTTTCGGCTGGTGCCGAGGTTCCCAACATATAGGTTGCCGGCCGGATCGAAAGCGAGCGATTGGGGCTTATGTATTCCCTGTGTGATCGTTCCCAGCAATTGGGTTTGGTTCGCTCGGTACACCGTAACCGAGTCCTGCGCTCTTGATTGACCATCAAACCGCGAATCGTCAACGCAGGTATTGCAGTTTGCGACGTACAGATTATTCGATTGATCCAGGGCTAGCGTGACGCCCCAGTAAAGGCCGTTGATCGTTCGCGATGGCTTTATGCTCCCGCGGTCAAATTCGGTGACGGAAATACCGCCCCCGTAACCATAGGATTGGTTGAGGACGTACAGCGTTCCGGTTCGGTCAACCGTTATGGCCATAGGATTGAAGGCGCCCTTGACGATGCGGCGGACTACTTTTGTTAGGCCCGGATCATAAACGTTGATATCGCCGCTGTTAAGTAGTCCGCAGCAGTCTTCCGCGTAAAGATACGAGCCGGTACTCGCCGAGCGAATCGGCGACAGAGTTTCTGGGAACATTCGCTGCGGTCTGATGGAGGCGCTTTGCGGAATAACGCCGGACGCGATCGACGTTTGCGACCCGCCACAGCCTGCGAGCATCGCTGCGGCTGCGCAAAAGCCTAGTGCGTAACGGCTAAAATCGGAAATGCTCATTGCTTTGCTCCATGCTTCGTGAACGTCTCGGCCTCGTTTTAGTAGACGGCGTGTGGACCGTCAAACGTCCCCGCATCGCCGTTTACCTTGCGAATGACCTTCCCGCTCGCGTAGTCGACGACGAAAACGCCGCTCTTGCTGAAATTTGTCACGTAGACGAGCGAGTTGGAACCGTTGATCGAGACGTAGTATGGCTGTGACTCCCGTCCTCCATGCGCCAACCGCCGCGTGATCTTCGTATACGGAGGGGCAAAGACGAATACCTGACTGGCATCGTAATCGGCAGCCATGAGGTTCGCGTCCTTGTCGAGTGCAATGCCGGCTACGAAGCCCAGCTGCGGGCCAAGGGTGGTTGCTTTGCAGCCGTTCAGCCCGCGTTTGTACTCGACAACGTGCCCGTGAGCAGACGAGCTGTTGAGCGCGAGGAAAACGTCGCCTTTGCCGTCGATTGCAATTCCCATGGGGTGCGCCCCCGGCGCGCAGGAATGCAACACCGTATTGGTCTGCGGGGCGTACTCGTTGACGAAGCCGTCGTTGTCCCCTACACCGTCGGGATTTGCGGAGTCGACCTCGTAGACGTTCCCGCGTGCATCGTTGCTCACGAAGAGCGGCTCGATCATTCCCGTGCTATAAGCAAACGAGGGGGACGAAGCACCGGGCGGATATTCGGTAACGTTCGCGCCGGTCGCGTTAGCGACGAACAGATTGCCGGAGAGGTCGAGTGAAACGTCGAGTGGTCCGTTGATCCCGTCGGTTATCGTTCCGTCCGGCGAATAGTCCGAATTCTTGAGCTTAAGGATGGAGCCGCCGCCGTCGTTGGCGACGTACAGATCCGGTAGTCCGCCCGCGGGTTGCACGCGATCCTCCGACGCAGGCGTCTGCACGCGGCCGAAAGCGCTGCTTGCACTGCTGGGAACTGATGATGATGACGCACTACTGCACGCAGCGAGACCGCAGACGAATGCGGCGACTCCTATTGTCCGTAGCAAAGTATGCATTGGTTTGCCCCCTTTCGGCTTGACTGCGATCGACCAGCCGAGAGTCGTGAAAACTACACCGCAGATGCGCAAAATCCCTAGGTACGGCTGCTCGGCTGGATTCGTCGCTGCACGACGAGTGTAAGCGACGCCGCGTCGCGCCACGGAGCGATGAGCGAGGGTCACCACACCAAGTACACCGCTGTGTATTAGAAGCGTTACGCCGCGGCGCCGATGCGTTCCAGGCTGCGATATTGAATGGCTTCGGCGACGTGTTCCGAGCGAATCGAAGACGCATCGTGCAGGTCGGCGATGGTGCGCGCGACGCGGGCGATGCGGTCGAGGGCACGCGCGGAGAACTGCCGCTTCGCGCTCGCCCGCGCGAGCCAGATGCATCGCCGGCTCGTCGAGCGGGCAGTGTTGCCGCATCGCGTTTCCGGGGATTTCGGCATTGCACGATAATGCGGTCCCGCCGAAGCGCGCCCGCTGGCGCTCGCGCGCGGCGAGCACGCGCGCCCGAATTTGTGCCGACTTCTCGCCGCCCTCGTAGCGCACCATGTCGTCGAACGGAACGCGCGCGATTTCGATTTGCAAGTCGATGCGATCGAGCAGCGGACCCAAAGCTTTCGGACGTAACGTTGGGGTTCCGATCCGCGAGGAATATATCATCACCGATCGCGGGCTGCGCCCCTGTACAGTGCCGGACGGCTGTGTACGCCGCTTGGGGCATGTTTTCTAAGAGCGATCAAGCTTCCGAGTCCACCAGGCCGGCAGATGCCCCGTAGCGCGGCCGCCGTGCGGCGAATAGACAAATCGAATTCCCTGACGAGCCAGCTGATCACAAATACTTCTTATTAGAAGCGTCGGCGATCACCTATAAGGATCCGCGCTCCTGAGCGGACAGACGCACTCGTCGGTGAATCATCCGTTGGCGAGCCGCAGGATCTTGTCATCGAAGGCACAGAGGGCGTTATTCGCGGCGCGTCCCCAGTAACGCACGAGCCGGGAGACCGAGTCTTCACGATATTCTGGGAGTCCTATGTCAGTTACGTCGTGACCAACGAATCGTGGGCCATCTACGACGATTCAGGTCCCCGAGAAGGTCGTCTTTTCGTTCGGTTTTCAGATTCGGGATTCCTAAGATACCTTAAAGAGAAGACCTGGGAGGATGACCGGCTGCGCTATCACCGGCAAATCAACTGCGAGAAGCACGCGGTCGATGTTGTCTCCTACGTCGAACCGAGAATAACGCTTAAGTCAAAGTAATCATGAAGAAGTCAACGACTAATCGAATTGAAACCCTCATAGCCAGGGAAAAACGGGCCTCTGCGAGAGCCCTGCTTCAGGCCGAACTTAAAAAGGAGCCGCAAAGTCATTGGCTCTTGGCTCGCCTTGCGCTGACGCATTACGAGCAGCGCAACTACAAGAAGGCGCCGAGCCTCGGGCAACTTCAGGTTGACGGCCGGTAAGGTTGCAACTGATTTTCCGAAGGCGAGCGGGAGCGCGAAAGCGGTCGCGAACTATTATCCATGGCAGCTCGTCGCAGTGCCACGAGGAAGAGTTTCCTCGTGGCGGGAGCCGCTGTGGCTTCAATACTTGCCGTGCCGCGATTTACCCGGGCGGATCAGGCAGCAATGCGGGCCGTGGACGGAATGCCGAGGTACAAGCGCGTTCCATTCACTGAAGGCGCCGCGCTGATCGAGCCCGAGGTTCGAAGCTCGAGCGGCGGCGTTCTCGCGACAACCTTGCATTTGCGCTATACGTATAAAGACGTCGGCGGATACCGGCTGTTCGTGCGCAGCTATGAGGGGATGATTCCCGGTCCGACCCTGCGCGTGCGACCGGGTGATGTGCTCCGGATATCGCTGGTCAACGATCTACCTCCCGACCGCCCTCCCGCGCCGGCGTACCCCGACCAGCCACACCTCTTGAACACGACGAACTTGCACACGCATGGACTCCACGTGAGCCCGAGCGGGATTTCCGATAACGTGTTTCGCACGATGCCGCCCGGCGGCACCTACGACATCGAGATTGCGATCCCGCACTATCAGCCGGCCGGCACGTACTGGTACCACCCGCACCATCACGGGTCGGCCGACGTACAAATCGCCAGCGGCGTAGCCGGGGCTTTGATCATCGAAGGCGATTTCGGCGCAGTGCCGGAGATCGCCGCCGCGCGCGAACGCGTGCTCGTCTTAGGTGAAGCGGTTTTCGATTCGCTCGGGATGATCGAGGACTTTGAAACGCTCTTTCCAGAGACTTCGGTCCGCTTTCACACCGTAAACGGCCAGCGCGCCCCCACGATTGCCATGCGTCCCGGTGAGATTCAACGTTGGCGGTTCGTCCACGCCGGGTATCAAGACGACATCAATCTTGCGCTGGCCAAGCACGAGTTTCGGACGATCGCTCGTGACGGCATCGCTCTGCGCAGGGTAGGGGAGCCGATGCGGTCGCTCGTGATTGCGCCAGGTCAACGCTACGACGTGCTCGTGCGAGCCGATGGGCCCGGGGTGTATGAGTTGCGCGCGTTGCCCTACGCCGAGGGCTATTCTGTGCCCACGGGACTCGTCGCACGCGTCGTTGTCGCGGGCGAACCGATGACGATGGAGTTTCCCTCAAGCATGCCCGCACCGCCGCTGCGCACAATTCGTGACGAAGAGCTCACTGGAAAGCGGCGTCTCACCTTCGGAGCGGCGCCGGGCGTTGAGCAAAAAACACACTGGCAGGAGTTTACGTTTCCGATCGACGGCCGCGTCTTCGATCCGAACCATGTGGATCAGCGCATTAAGCTCGGCGCAGTCGAGGAATGGACGATCGTCAATCTCGACACTGACGATCACGTCTTTCACATTCACGTCAATCCGTTTCAGCTTACACATGTTAACGGCACGCCGCTTGCAGAGCCGGGATGGCTCGATACTGCGATACTTGCGGGCAATGGAAGCCTGACGTTCCGTTCGAGATTCGACGACTTCACCGGACGCTATGCGCTGCATTGCCACATGATGAATCACGAAGAGTTGGGTATGATGCAGGTTGTTGAAGTACACGCTTAGGTTTCCTTACTCGGAATTGCTCCGGGTGTACAATGCCGTGCGGTTGTGTACGGCCTACGACGCTATAAGCAGCGTTACGCCGCGGCGCCGATGCGTTCCAGGCTGCGATATTGAATGGCTTCGGCGACGTGTTCCGAGCGGATCGAAGGCGCATCGTGCAGGTCGGCGATGGTGCGCGCGACGCGAGCGATGCGGTCGAGGGCACGTGCGGAGAACTGCCGTTTCGCGCTCGCCCGCGCGAGCAAATGCATCGCCGGTTCGTCGAGCGGGCAGTGTTGCCGCATCGCGTTTCCGGGGATTTCGGCGTTGCACGATAATGCCGTCCCGCCGAAGCGCGCCCGCTGGCGCTCGCGCGCCGCGAGCACGCGCGCTCGAATTTGCGCCGACTTCTCGCCACCCTCGTAGCGCACCATGTCGTCGAAAGGAACGCGGGCGATTTCGATTTGCAAGTCGATGCGATCGAGCAGCGGACCCGAAAGCTTCCCGACGTATTTGGCGACGGCGGCGTCGTCGCATCGGCACTCGGCATTGCGCGTGCCGCGATAACCGCAGGGACATGGGTTCAACGACGCAACCAACTGGAAACGCGCCGGATAGCTGAACGTCCCGGCCGCGCGCGCGATGGTTACGGTGCCTTCTTCCAGTGGTTGTCGCATCACTTCGATCGCACTGCGCGAAAACTCCGGCAGCTCGTCGAGAAAGAGCACTCCGTGATGGGCGAGTGAGATTTCACCCGGCTTGGCGCGCGCTCCGCCCCCGACCAGCGCGGTTTGCGAAATCGTGTGGTGCGGAAACCGAAACGGCCGCGCGCGCACGATGCCCGCATTGGCGGTCAAAAAACCGGCCACGCTATAAATCTTCGTGACCTCGAGCGCTTCGTGCAGCGACATCGGTGGAAGAATTGAAGGCAGTCGCCGTGCAAGCATCGTTTTTCCGCATCCCGGCGGCCCGACCATCAAGAGGTTATGTCCGCCGGCGGCGGCAATCTCGAGCGCGCGTTTTGCCGCGAGTTGTCCGCGAACGTCGGCGAGGTCGCCGTGAATGCGTTCGTCGGCCGGACCGAAAACTGGTGGCGCCGTGCGGCGGCGCCACTTCAGGCCGGTGCCGTTGACGACGGCGACGGCGCAGGCCAGGCTATCGACAGGGTACAGCTCGATGCCGTCGACCAAAGCGGCTTCGTCAGCATTGGCGGCCGGCACGATCAATCGGCGAAAACCGGCAGTACGCGCCCCGAGGACCATCGGAAGAATTCCGTTTACCGACTGAAGCTTGCCGTCGAGCGCAAGTTCGCCCAAGGCGATGAACTCTTGCAGCGCCGAGCGGCCGATCTGTTCGTCGATCGCAATCAATGCAAGCGCGATCGCCAGATCGAACGCGGGGCCGGCTTTGCGAACGTCGGCCGGTGAGAGGTTCACCAACAAGCGCCCTGCCGGATAGACCAGTGCGGAATTGAAGATGGCCGCGCGCACGCGATCGCACGCTTCGCGAAGCGCTCGGTCGGGAAGTCCGATGATCGACAGCGACGGCGTTCCCGCCGAACTGTCGGCCTCGACGCGCACGACGTAGCCTTCGATGCCGAGCATCGCCGCGGAGAACGCCAGCGACAGCATATCGCCTTATCCTCTGCGCGGGCCGCCGCCGCCGGCTAGACTCCGGCGCTCCATCCACGACGAGGGAACGCCTCACGCTTGGCCGTAACGCGCGCCTGATGCATCTGACGAGACTCGATTGGGCCATCATCGTGGTCTCGCTCGGCGTAACCTTCGTTCCGGCGATCGTACTGGCGCGCCGCGCCGGCCGGAACATTACGGAGTTTTTTGCGGCCGGCCGGCAAGCGCCGTGGTGGCTGATCGGCATCTCGCTGGTGGCGACGACGTTTTCGACCGATACGCCCAATCTCGTGACGAACTTGGTGCGCGACGGCGGCGTTGCCGAGAATTGGGTGTGGTGGTCGTTCCTCCTGACCGGCATGGCGACGGTATTCTTCTACGCGCGGCTCTGGCGGCGCAGCGGCGTCCTGACGGATTTGGAGTTCTACGAACTGCGCTACTCCGGGCGCGCCGCGTCGTTCGTCCGGGGTTTCCGCGCGATCTACCTAGGCCTCTTTTTCAACTGCGTCATCA
Organism: Candidatus Tumulicola sp.; assembly: GCA_049585095.1. Taxonomy (GTDB): domain Bacteria; phylum Vulcanimicrobiota; class Vulcanimicrobiia; order Vulcanimicrobiales; family Vulcanimicrobiaceae; genus Tumulicola. The sequence goes on along the minus strand of JBAUZB010000270.1, from coordinate 2,413 downwards.
TCGCGAGCGTCAATCTGGCGGCCGTCAAGATCGCGAGCGTACTCTTCGGTTGGCCTCGCCTGGAAACGTTGCTGCTGTTGGCGGCCGTTCCGATCGTCTTTGCCGCAACCGCCGGCCTGTGGGGGGTCATGGTCACCGACATGATCCAGTTTTGCATCACGATTACGTCGGCATTCGCCGCCGCGTATTTCGCGGTGCACGCGCCCGGCGTCGGCGGTTTGCACGGGCTGATCGTGCACCTGAGCCGCCCAAACGGCGCCGCGCTCTCGTTTCTTCCGAACTTTAAGGATTGGCCGACGGCGCTGGCGATTTTCATCATTCCGTTGACGGTGCAATGGTGGTCGGTGTGGTATCCGGGGGCGGAGCCCGGAGGCGGCAGTTACGTCGCCCAGCGCATGCTGGCGGCACGCACCGAGGCCGACGCGTTGTACGGAACGCTGGCATTTCAGGCGATGCACTACGCGCTGCGTCCGTGGCCGTGGATCGTCGTCGCGCTGGCGTCGACGATCGTATATCCGACGCTGCACGACATCGCGCACCGGTTTCCCGCGGTGCAACCCGGGTTGATCGGCAACGACATCGCGTATCCCGCAATGCTCGTGTTCTTGCCCGCCGGATTTGCGGGATTCATGGTGGCCGGTCTCTTCGCCGCGTACCGGTCGACGATCGAGACGCACCTGAACTGGGGCACGTCGTATCTGGTTCACGACTTCTATCAGCGCTTCGTTCGCCCCGAATCGACACAGCGCGAGCTGGTCTTCGCCGGCCGGCTGGTCACCGCGTTACTGATGATTGCAGGCGTGGCGTGTTCGCTGTTCTTAGATACCGCCAAAGACGCGTTCAATCTCTTGCTTTCGATCGGCGCGGGAACGGGATTGATCTATTTGTTACGCTGGTTTTGGTGGCGCATCAACGCCTGGAGCGAAGTGAGTGCGATGGCGGCGTCGTTCCTGATGTCGGCGGGATTTTTCGTTGCAGGGAAGCTCGGCCATGCGGTTGCGAGCACGACGATCTTGCTGGCTACGGTCGGCGTAACGACCGTCGTCTGGCTGATCGTCACCTACGCCACGCCGCCGGTCGCGGCGGACGCGCTCGCAGCCTTTTACGCAAAAGTCAGGCCGGCGGGGCCGGGTTGGGCCGCGATTCGCAACGCTGCCGGACTGCCGGCATCCCCCGATTCACCGGCACAGTCGTTGCTTGGCTGGGTTCTTGGCTTGGCCGCAATTTACGGCGCCCTCTTCGCTGCCGGGGAATTTACCTATGGCCGCCCGGCCGGCGGATCGGTGTGGGCGGCGGTATCGGTTGCGAGCGTTGCGGGGCTGATTGCGCTCGGAAAACGCCTCTTCTCCACAGATTGCACAAGATGAACGTCGCTCGCTGTGGACAACGAAGGCCGGCGTTCGATGCGCGCCCAACACCAGGATGGCACTCCGATCGTCCTTCGAGGAGACAAGTTTGACGACTCAGCTACGGCTCGCCTCGGTCCTCGCGCTCGCGCTTTTGGCGGCGTGTTCGCACGCGGCTTCGAATTCGAGCGGTCAGGCGGCATCGGCGGCCCCTTCAGGAAGCTCGGCCGCTTCGGGCGCCAAGACGATCGGGGTTTCGATTCAAAATCGCGAGGCGCAGTTCTATCAGGACATGGAATCCGGCATGCGCGCCGAGGCGGCCAAGTACGGCTACAGTTTACAAGTCGTCGACGCCAATCGCGACAACGCCAAACAGCAGGGCCAAGTCGAAGACTTTATTTCGAAAAAAGTCGACGCGATCGTTCTGACACCGTACGATTCGCAAGCGATCGGCAGCGCGATCGTCGAAGCCAACAACGCCGGGATTCCGGTCTTCACCGCCGATATTGCGAGCACGAGCAACCAAGGAAAAATCGTCGCTCACGTTGCCAGCGACAACGTGCAAGGCGGCTTCCAGGCGGGGAAGCTGATCTGCCAAGCCGTGGGGAATAGCGGCGCCGTCGCGATCGTCGACGAGCCGGAAGTGACGAGCGTTCAAGATCGCGTCAAGGGCTTCAAACAAGCGCTCGCGCAACTGTGCCCGAGCGTGACCGTCGTCGCCGACGTCGACTCGGGTGGAACCCGCACGAAAGCCAGCAGCGATACCGGCGATATTCTTCAAGCGCATAAGAATCTCAAAGGCATCTTCGGCATCAACGACGACTCGGCGCTCGGCGCGGTCACCGCGGTCAAGGCGGCCGGCCTATCGGGTAAAGTCGCAGTCGTCGGTTACGACGCGACCCCGGAAGCGCGCGCAGCTATCGCATCGGGAGAGATGTACGGTGACGCAATCCAGTTTCCGAAAAAAATCGGCGCGACGACCGTCGACGTCATCCACGACTATTTTGCCGGCAAAACGCCTTCGCCCGTCGTAAAAATTGCCGTGGGCACCTACACGCAGGCCGACG
>JBAUZB010000269.1:0-7147 GCA_049585095.1 Candidatus Tumulicola sp. | reverse complement strand
GGCCTCTTCGCGGCTCAGGCCGAGCATCAGCATTCCGGCCAGCGCAATTTCGCGGCCCGTGAGATACGGATTGAGGCCCGCGCCGGTCGCCAGCAACGGCGCGACGCTGCCTCCGAGCCGGATTTCGCCGGAGTCCGCCTTGACGATACCGGCGAGCACGCGCAGCAGCGTCGTCTTGCCGGAGCCATTCTCCCCGATCACGCCCAACGACTGGCCGCGCTCGAGCGAGAAGGTGATGTCGTGCAGCGCTTCGACGACACCGAAGTGTCCTTCGTAACGCACGCGCTGCAGCACGGCGTCCTTGATCGTCGTGGGTCTGCCGCCGGCGAGGAAGCGGAAGCGTTTGGTAATTCCGATTGCGTCGACCATCGAGCGCGTCGCCCCGCCGACAGCGCTGTTGGTCGCTAGCGTGGAAGTCATCGAGCGGAGATTCGTGACACCACGGTAGGAGGTCCCCCCCGTCTGCCGCTAAGCACCCTTGCGTGGGCCAGCCGAGCGCTTACGGCGAACTCGTCGCACGCCTGAGCGACGAGCAGGATCGCCTCGAAACCCTCCGCGCCGATTACGAACGGATCACGGCGAGCCGTTTTCACGCCCTCCGCGTTCTATGGTTTTCGCTCAAAGGGGTCCTGGGGATCTCCTCGCCGGACGATGTGTACGCAGTATGGTCGCCGCGATTTGGTCCGCGCGCCGTCGCAACCCGATCGCGCGGCGCCATGCTGCGGGAGGCCGAAACGCTCTTAATAGAGGCGTGGAATCAGCGGGCGGCCGAACGGGCGATGGCCGACCCGCCGGCCGTCAGCGTCGTCATTCCCGTCTACAATCATCGCGACGTCACGACGCGCTGCCTCCGCTCGATCGCCGACTCGTGGTTCGAATCGCTAGACGTGCAGTTCATCGTCGTCGACGACGGCTCGTTCGACGGAACGTGCGATATCGTAACGTCGCTTGCCGGGCTCGACTACGTTCGTAGCGGCAAGAACGAAGGTTTCATACGCGCCTGCAATCGCGGTGCGGCGATCGCGCGCGGCCGGTATTTGTGTTTTCTGAATAACGATACGGTAGTCCGCGGCGGCTGGCTCGAGTATCTCGTCAAGACCGCCGAGGGCGATCCGAAGATCGGCGTGGTGGGAGCGAAGCTGGTCTACCCGGATGGGCGATTGCAGGAGGCTGGAAATATCATCTGGCGCGATGCGACCGGCTGGAACGTCGGCCACGCTGAAAATGCGGAGGATCCGCGCTACAATTTCGTGCGCGACGCCGATTACGTTTCGGGCTCGGCGCTGTTGATTCGCCGCGAACTCTTCGAGCGTCTAGGCGGGTTCTCGGAAGCCTACCGGCCGGCGTACTACGAGGATGCCGACTTGTGTTTCGGCGTGCGGTCCTTGGGCTATCGCGTCGTCTATCAGCCGCGCGCCGAAGTCGTGCACTACGAGGGCCTCACCTCCGGCGACGAGCGCGCCGGCGTCAAACGCTTCCAAGAGGTGAACCGCCCGCGGTTCCGCGAGAAGTGGTCGGCCGAGCTCGGCGGCCGCTTGGAAAACAGTCACGCTAACGTCGTGCCGGCTTGGCGCCGAGGCAGTCCGGGAAAGACGATGCTGATCGTCGATTCGTACGTTCCGCTCTACGACCACGAGGCCGGTTCCCAACGGATGCAGCACATCATCGTCATGCTGCGTGACGCCGGATATCGGATCGTCTTCCTGCCCGACAATTATGCACCGCTGCAGCCGTACACCGACGAACTGCAGCAGCTGGGCGTGGAGGTTTTGCATCACATCGACGGCGGGAAAACGCTGCAGGACGCACTCGACGAAGTCGTGCCCTTAATTGATGCTGCCTGGATCTCGCGCCCCCATCTGTACCAAAAATATGCGCCGCTCGTGCGGGCCGATGGGCGCGTTCGAATGATCTACGATACCGTGGATTTGAGTCACGTGCGCAAGCGTCGTCAAGCCGAATTGCTCGGTGAAGACGAGACGTCGTGGCGTGAGGCGCTGCAGCTCGAGTTGGAGTGCGCGCGCAGCGCCGACGTCACAGTGGTCGTCACTCCCGATGAAAGACGGGTCCTGGAAGAACTCGGATTGCATAACGTCTACGTGATTCCGACGATTCACGAAATTGCGATCGATTCGCCGCGCCGCTTCGAGGAAACATCGGGACTGTTGTTTATCGCAAACTACAACCATCCGCCGAACGTCGACGCGGTAACGTGGCTTTGCGAGCAGATCATGCCGATGGTGTGGGAGCAAATTCCCGACGTCACGCTAACGCTCGTCGGCAGCAACCCATCACAGGCCGTTCTCGCATTGAAGTCGCAACGCGTGCGCGTCACGGGTTACGTCCGCGATGTCACGCCACTCTTCTCGCGCAGCCGGCTCTTTGTCGCACCGTTACGGTTCGGCGCCGGAATGAAAGGCAAGATCGGGCACGCGCTATCGTACGCCCTGCCAATCGTCACGACGCCGGTCGGCGCCGAAGGCATCGGCTTGCGAAATGGTGAGAACTCGGTGATCGTCGAGCCGGACGCGCACGATTTTGCAGCCGCCATTCTGTCGCTCTACGGCGACGCCGACCGCTGGCGGCACATCTCAGAAGCCGCCGTTGCGACGCTGCGGCCGTTCACACCGGGCGTCGTCGCGAAACAGCTGCACGAACTGCTGGAACGCGTTTCGTCGCTGCAGCCTGTCTAGGGGACCCGAAGCGCGGCGAGTATTGCATCGAGCTTGCGTCCCGCCGCCTCCGGCGTAAACCATTCTGCTGCCGCGCGTCCGCGCGCGACGAGCGTCTGCCACTCCGCGCGGTCCTCGTGGATCCGTACGATGCGCGCGGCGAGCGCAGCTGGATCCAAGGGCGCTTCGTCGTACTCTTCCGGTGTAAACACGTCCTCGGCGCCCACCAGTGTGGTGACGACCGGAATTCCGTGCGCCAATGCGTAGACGATCTTCCCTTTCGTCCCCGCGCCGAAGCGTAACGGTGCCGCAAATACGCGCGCTCGCTCGAGCAGCGCTGCAGCGTCGGCGACGTATCCGCTAACCTCAACCCCGGACGATGCGAGCGCGCGAACGGCTCGCGTGGGATCGGCGCCGGCGAGCGTGAGCCGAACGCCCGGCAGCGCGCGCCGTACGAGGGGCATGATAGCGTCGCACAGCCACCGTGCCCCATCGACGTTGGGTGCGTGGGCGAAGTTCCCGAGAAAAACGATGCCCTCGCGGGCTTCCCACCCAGGTGAATCGTCGCGGCCAAGGGGCTCGATGACCGGCAACTCGTATGCGACCGGAACGCCGGCCGCAACCAGGAGATCGCGCTCGCTGGGGCCGCCGGCGACCGTGATGTCGGCGGCGCGCGCGAGTGCGAGCTCGCGACGACGCATCGTCTGCCACCCGTTGGCGCGGCCGCGCACCTGCGCTTCTCGCTCGAGGCGGCGATGGTGAAGATCGACGGTGTCGAAGACGATCTTCGCGTCACTCGCAGCGCGAAACGCGGCTAGAAGACGTTGCGCCGGACTCGGGCGGCAGAGCCACGCCACGTCGACCGGCATGTGCCGCCGTTTCAAGGACGCGACGCTTGCGGAATTGAAACCGAGCACGACGTCGATGCCGACCGTGCTCAACGCCTGCGCGTACGGCGGATATTCGTTCCCGTCGAGGCTGGCGAAGATCACTTGCCACCCGCGCTGGCGCAACAACTCCATCAGATAGAAGGCGCGCCGCGATCCGGCGTCGCGGTCAGTGAATGGGACGTGTTCGTCAACGACGACGATGCGCCGATTGCCGACGAGCCGGCGAGCCGCGGCATCGGCGTCGAGCGGTTCCGGGCGGAAGTGGTTTTTGAGCTGGTCGTGCCAGCGTTGGGTGAAGACGGCGCAACTTCGCTCCTGCGCGGCACGTGCTTCGGGACGCACGTTGCTTCCGTAGCTGGCGCCTTCGGCGTGATAGACGACCGATTCCGGCTGATACACGACGCGGCCGCCCGAAGCACGCAGGCGAAAGCAGAGATCGACGTCTTCGTAATACGCGGGAGCGTATGCGGCGTCGAACCCCCCGGCGTCTTGGAAGGCCGCGGTTAGCACCATCAAACTGGCGGCCGAGCCGTAGTCTACGTCGCGAACGCTGCGGAATCGCCAATCGCGCGGCGAGCGGCGGCGCCCGTAGTTCCAGCCGCGTCCGTCGCCCCAGATCACGCCGCCGGCTTCTGAAAGTCGTCCGCTCGGATCGCGCAGCTGCGACACAACCGCCACGACTCGGGCGTCGCGAGAGAACGTATCGACCAGCGCGCGCTGCCAACCGCCAGTCACGACCGCGTCGTTGTTGAGAAAGTGGAGATACCGCCCGCCCGCGACGGCGGCGCCGGCATTACAGGCCGCCGCAAATCCGGCGTTGCGCTCCAGCCGGACCGTTCGGATGCCGTTACAGCCGGTCAACAGCTCCTGCGTCCGGTCCTCAGACGCATCGTCGACGACGATGACTTCCATCGGGACGTTCGGATCCTGCGCGCCGGCTAACGCCCGCAGGCACGCGTTCGTGTAACGCCAGCGGTTGAACGCCGGCACGATCACCGAAACCAGTGGCTGAGCCGATTTTGGAAAATTGACTGGCTCGAGCGCGTTGGGCAAACGCAGCGAGCGGAGCGCGAAGGCGCGGTTCCGTAGCGTTGCGAGTGCCGCAAGGACGTCGCGTCCCAACCGCCGCCCCGCGCGCCGTGCCAGCGCGAGTGGACCGTGCTCGACGGCGATTTGCCACGCTTTGCGAATCGGCGGCGCCTTAGATATAGCCGACGCGGACGAGCACGACGCTCAACTCGCGCAGGTCGGCGTTGAGCCCGATCTTCTTCGGCACCCACTTCACCGACATATCGAGCGAGGCCGTAATGCGGCGGTCGCGCAGGCTGGGCCGAATCGGGAACGTTACGTCTTGCATGCCGGGCGACAAATGGGCGGGCGCGCCGGCGGGCCGCCCGTCGAAGCGCACGCGCACGGTTTCGCCGTTCTTGAGCGGCGCCACTGACGGAACGTAGAACGTAAAGACGGCGAGCTGGGCACCGCTAGGATTATCGAGCGTCAGTTGCGAGCTGCCGGCGAGAAAACAGCACGTTTTCGACTCGTCCGACGAGTAGATTCCCGCTCGCGACCCAGCCGCGTAATCCGCCGGCACGACGATGCCGGCGGGATAAACGGCAACTCCTCCAGGGCCCGCGGCGTTTCGATCCCCGCTTCCATGACTGCAAGCCGCCAGCAGTGCAGCGAGTGCGAGGAGTGCGGTTCGAACGATCGAGAGCGTCGACGATGTCGTCATGGTCAGCCTATTCGAAATAGAGATAGAGCACGACGATGCCCAGATGCCGCGTATCGTCGCTGGGCATGCGCGCGAGCAGATGAAAGACCGAGAACAACGAGTGGGATGGGGGCGTGTCGCGGCTGGGTACGAAGTCGACGGCGGTCGTTATCTCGATCGGAACCAGACCGATCGCGTTTCGCAGGTTCGGCGGCAGCCGCAACACCAGCGTTCGCTGTTCGTTCGGAGCGATGTGCGCCCGATACGGATCTCCGCGGCCGGGAAGCCGAACCGCCACGTCTTGACCGTTGCGGAAGCGTGGCAAGTTGGGTACGCGAAAGCCCGCGACGAGTTCTCGAGCCGGACTTCGCTTGCGCACGAGCAAGTGAGCGTGGGGCGCGATCCAACAGCATGAAAATGCGTCGGATCCCTCGAGATACAGTCCATTGAATTCGGAGGACGCGTCGCCGCGGTTGCTGGGCACGGCAACGTCGGGCGGAGCGATCGTGTCGTGAATGCGAAAAGCCGACGTGTCGTATGCTGCATCGCGCGGTCCGCACGCTGCGATGCATGCGGTGATCAGCGACGCGAGCAGTACCTTCCACATCGACGTTCGGGAAGGCTTCGGTCGCGCCGTCGCGCAAAGGGCCGACCAATGCTCGCGCTGATGCACTTCGTGCTGGGGCTCACAATCGCACACGTGTGGCTGCTGATCTTCTATTTCGTCGGTTCGGCGGCCTTCCCATGGTGCGATTCGGCGCGCGAAGCACGTGCTCCGCGCACGATGACGCGCGTCACATGCACCTGCGCCCTGGGCGCTGCAATCGCCGCACTGATGCTGTTCGCCCTGGGGTCATTCGGATGGTTGAACGCTGCCGGAATCGGCACGGGACTGCTCGTCGTCTTTTTAGCGGCGTGTGCCGCGCGGCGATCGTCGCCATTTCGGGTCGCTTTCTGGCGAGCGCGCATAGGGGCGTTGATCCGCTGCTGGAACGTGCCGCTCGCCGTTGTATATGCCGCGGTGGTCGTGGTCGGCACGCGCGCCGTCATACCCGAGGGCACCGGTTATTCCGATTCAATCTTCTATCACTTGGCGTACGCGCAGGATTGGGCCAACGCCGGACGCCTAGTCGTCGATCCCTACATGGCGTTCATCTTTTATGCCAACAACTTCGTGCTGTTCTACACCGCGTGGATGGTGACACACGCTGCAGGCTTCGTGCAGTTTGCGACCTGGTCGTTCGGATTGTTGGGAGCGCTCGGGCTCTACGCGGCCATCGAAGACACTGCGACATCGGAGCGCGGACGTGTGTGGGCCGTAGCAGTCGGATTGCTCGTAGTGGCTGCCGTCGTTGGGTCGCCGATCTTTCTCGACTACTCGGTGCTTGGCTACATCGACATTCCGATCGGAACGACGGCGTTGCTGTCGATCGTAGCGCTGCTTTTGGCGATCCGTGAAGCACGCTCCGATTGGCTGTTCGCATCCGCGGCTATTGCGGGCTTCTTGATTGGAATGAAGGCCTCGTTCGTCGTGCTGCTGTCCGTGTTCACCATCGCACTGGCTTGGGCAGGCTGGTTGCTCGGAGTACGTCGCGCAGCAGTCGCCGGTATTATCGTATTGCTGTGCGCGGTCGCGTCTCCGTGGTATCTGCGCAATCTCGTCCTGGCCGGTGACCCGGTCGCGCCCGCGCTCAACATCGCGCTCTACGGTAAGGACGGCCTCTGGAAGGCGATCGAGTGGAACGGGCTGTGGAACGACATGGCGACGTCGAAGTCACCGCGCGCGCTTCTCACGCTCCCGGTGCGGGCGTACGTGCGCCCGACATCTTCGGATTTCCGCGAATACGGCGTTTCGGCGTTGGTGCTCTTCATTT
>JBAUZB010000268.1:0-3522 GCA_049585095.1 Candidatus Tumulicola sp. | reverse complement strand
CCGGCGGCGTGACGCGCGAAGGCATCGCGCTCGACGGATCCGAGGCAATCGCGTTGTTGCGCGCGATGGTCGGGCGCGAGATGCTCGGCGCCGACTTCGCCATCGGGCGCGACGTTGCGTTCTGGTGCGACGCGCTTCGTCTGGCCGCCGAAATCGTTGCGGCTCAGCGGTTTCTGCCCGGATTGACGTACGACCCGTCACGCAAGCAGCACCGCGCGATCTGGGAACCGCTGCTCGGCGAACGCGAGCGCAAACTTGCCGCGATGCTGGCGGCGACGATGCCCAACGCGGCACCGTCGCTCGAACGATTTCTCGGCCTCGCCGTCGACGCGCTCGTTCGCGACGCTGCTTCGTCGAGCGCCCTCTCCAACGGCGCCCCGCTGTCGCTGCACGAGCGTTGGATCCGCGCCTTACGCGCGCCGGATCCCGCGCTCGTGGGAAAAGCGGCCGAGTTGCGCGGCCTGGCGGCCCAGGTTGCGGAGTGGCGACGCCCGGTGTTGGAAGAACACGCGGCAGAGTATCGCTTGTGTTTACGCATCGAGGAGCCGCAAGACGACGACGAGTCGTGGCGCGTGGCCTATCTGTTGCAGGGGCGCAACGATCCGACGCTGCTGCTCGATACCAAGAGCGCGATGGCGACCGCCGCTACGCGGCGAGCCTTGCTGGCGGCGCTCGGCCGCGCGGCGCAAGTTTCGCCCGACGTCGCGGCATCGTTGCATGCGTCCAGCTCGGTACCGAGCCACTGCGCGCTCGATATCACCGGCGCATATCGCTTTCTTTCCGAAACCGCATGGCTGCTGGAACAAGCCGGCATCGGCGTAATTCTTCCCGCCTGGTGGCTGGGCAAGAACGCCAAGGCGCGCATCACCACGCGGGCGCGGGTGACGGCGCCGGCCGCTTTGGCGGGCCTACGCATGGATTCGTTGCTCGACGTCGATTGGAGCGTCGTCCTCGGCGACGCCGCGTTGCCGCCGCGCGAACTCGAACGGCTGGCGAAACTCAAAGTTCCGCTGGTGCGCGTTCGGGGACAATGGGTGCACGTCGAGCCGAGCGAGCTTCGCGCCGCGCTCGACCATCTCAAAGCCGGCCGTTCGCAAGTCTCGATGGGCGAGGTCGCGCGGCTGCAGCTCGACGGGCATGCTTTCGTCGATGCAAGCGGCGGTGTTCGCGCGCTGCTCGAGCGCCTGCAGGGCATAGAGTCGTACGCGCAGCTGCCGCCGCCCGAAGGTTTGCAAACGCAGCTTCGGCCGTATCAACTGCGCGGCTACAGTTGGCTGCGCTTCCTTACCGCGGCCGGGTTCGGCGCGTGTCTCGCCGACGACATGGGTCTGGGAAAAACGATTCAAACGCTGAGTTTGGTGCTGCGCAACTGGCGCGAACGACCCGGCGCGCCGGTGCTGCTGGCCTGCCCCACTTCCGTGATCGAAACCTGGGTACGCGAAGCGCGCCGGTTTACGCCCGAGCTTTCGGTGCACGTACATCACGGCAGCGATCGCCTGCGCGGCAGGCCGTTCGTGCGCGAAGCGAAACGGCATGCGCTCGTGGTCACGAGTTACGCGCTGCTGCATCGCGATGCCGAGCTGTTTGCCACGACGCGCTGGCGCGGCGTCGTGCTCGACGAAGCGCAGAACGTCAAGAACCCCGAGAGCAAACAGGCGCGGGCGGCGCGAGCGCTGGATGCCGGCTATCGCATCGCGCTCACCGGCACGCCGGTCGAGAATCACGTCGGCGATTTGTGGTCGATCATGGAATTCCTCAACGCGGGTCTGCTGGGATCGCAGACCGCGTTCAGGCGCGAGTTTCTGATTCCGATTCAGGCACTGCGCGATCCGAACGCCTCCGAACGGCTCAAGCGGCTCACCGGCCCGTTCGTGCTGCGCCGCAGCAAGAGCGATCCCCGCGTGATCGCCGATCTGCCCGAAAAGAACGAGATGAAGGTGTTTTGCACGCTGACGCGCGAGCAAGGCTCGCTCTACGCAGCGGTTTTGCACGATCTCGAACGCGACGTCGACCAATCCGATGGGATCGCACGGCGTGGCAAGATTCTCGCGATGCTTTCGAAGCTCAAGCAAGTCTGCAACCACCCGGCGCAGTTTGCGAAAGATCGTTCGCCGGTAGCGGGACGCTCCGGAAAGCTGTCTCGGCTCGAGGAAATGCTCGAAGAAGTGCTCGACGTCGGCGACCGCGCGTTGATATTCACGCAGTTCGCCGAGATGGGCGAGTTGCTTACGCGGCGGCTTTCCGAGCGGTTTGGGCGCGAGGTGCTGTTTCTGCACGGCGCCGTTCCCAAGGTCAAGCGCGACGCGATGGTCGAGCGCTTTCAGGACGACGACGGCCCCGCGCTATTCGTCCTCTCGCTCAAGGCGGGCGGCAGCGGTCTCAACCTCACGCGCGCCAACCACGTGTTCCATTTCGATCGCTGGTGGAATCCCGCGGTCGAGAACCAGGCGACCGATCGCGCGTTTCGCATCGGGCAGAAGAAGAACGTGCAAGTTCACAAGTTCGTGTGCGCCGGAACGCTGGAAGAGCGGATCGACGAACTGATCGAACGCAAACGCGCGGTGGCCGAGCACGTCATCGGCAGCGGCGAGTCGTGGCTCACCGAACTCACCGGCGGTCAGCTGCGCGAACTCGTCGCTCTCTCGCCGGAAGCAGTTGAGGAGTAGCACGGTGCCGCGATTTGAGGATCGGTTCCCAACTCCGCCGCCGCTGCGGCCGGTGAGCGGTGGCATACAGGCGCAGTCGAAACGCGGTGCGTTCGGCGAGCGCTGGTGGGCCAAACGTTGGATCGGCGTACTCGAAGGCTTTGGGCTCGGCGCGCGTTTGACACGCGGCCGCGCGTACGCGCGCCGCGGTCAGGTGATCGAGATTGCGATCGAACCGCGCGGCGTCCGTGCGGCGGTGCAAGGTTCGCGCAAGGATCCGTACGCAGTGACGATCCGGGTGAAACCGCTGACGCGCGCGCAGTGGCGCAATGTAGCGGCGCGGATTTCGCAGACGCCGCGCTTCGTGGCGATGCTGCTCAACGGCGAGATGCCCGACGACATCGAAGAGGCGTTTCGCGCAGCGAATTGCGACTTGTTCCCGCGGTCGGTCGCCGACGTGCAAACCACGTGCTCGTGTCCGGACTGGTCGAACCCGTGCAAGCACGTGGCGGCGGTGTACTATCTCATCGGCGAGGAATTCGATCGCGATCCGTTCTTGCTCTTTGCGCTGCGCGGCCTCAAGCGCGATGCCATTTTCGCAGCGGTTGCGCTCGAAGGATCCGCCGCCGAGGGATCCGCCGCGTCCGAAACATCAGCCGCTTCGGGTGCAGCGCTCGTTCCGGTGCCCGAATCGCCGGACTCGCGGCCGCCGGTCGACGCGCCGCCGGTCGATGGGTGGCCGCTGCGCCGCGCCGGTCGCTTTCCGTTTTGGAGCGGTGAGGCTTCGTTGGAGGATGCGCTCTCGACGGTGTATCGCGACGCCGGAGAACGTGCGGCAGTGTTACTCGCCGAGACCTGGCCCGACTCGGACTAAGAC
>JBAUZB010000267.1:0-7640 GCA_049585095.1 Candidatus Tumulicola sp. | reverse complement strand
ACGACCGCGCCGCCGCGAAGCACCGCCTTACGAACGCGCAACCACATCACCGGAGCCAGCTCCTCGATCGAGTCGCCGGCGATCACGATGGCCTGGGCGCGTTCGATGGCTGCGAGCGAGCCACCCTTGGCGCCCGGGGTGGCTTGGCGCTGGCGGCCGGCGCGCCAATCGAGATTGGCAACGCCCATCGAGCGGAAGAGATGCTGCAGCGCGTACGCTTCTTCGTTCGTCAAGCGGCCGCCGCCGATGGCGCCGACGCTCGAAGGACCCCGCACCGCAATCGCGTCGGTGATGGCTTTGCCCCACAGCGCGAACGCGTCGTCCCACCCGATTTGCACGAAGGTACCACCCTTGCGGAGCAACGGCTGGGTCAAGCGTTCGGGTGATGCGTAGAAACCGATGTTGTACCGGCCGCGATCGCAGAGCCAACCATCCGAAATCGCATCGTCGCGCTCCACCGACATCGTGCGCAACAGCGTGCCGTAGCGAACGTCGGCGAACTGCTGGCAGCCGACGGCGCACTGCGTGCAGGTCGTTTGGGTGCGCGCAAGGTCCCAAGGCCGCGACTTGAAACGATACGTTTTCGAGGTCAACGCGCCGACCGGACAGAGTTCGGTCACGTTACCGGTGAAGTTGTGCCGGTACGGTTGGCCGGTCGCGGTGGCGATGATGTCGTGCGCGCCGCGGTCTTTGACCACCAGTTGCCGTTCGCCGGCAATGATGTCGTCGAAACGAACGCAGCGCTGGCAGACGACGCAGCGCTCTTCGTCGAGGACGATCGTCGGACCGAGATCGACCGCTTTCGGCTTGCGCGTCTTCGGATCGACCACGTCGGAGGCGCCGCGCCCGTACGCCATCGCGTAGTCCTGCAGATCGCATTCGCCGCCTTTGTCGCAAATCGGGCAGTCGAGCGGATGATTGACCAACAACAACTCGAGAATCATCGCGCGTCCGGCTTCGACGCGCTCGCCCCGCGTGTGCACGACCATGCCTTCCGCGGCCGGCGTGTTGCACGCGATTTGCAGCTTGGGCATGCCGTCGATCTCCACCAAGCAGACGCGGCAGAGGCCCGCAGGCCCGAGTTTGGTGTGGTAGCAGTAGACCGGAATCTCCTGAGTGACGGTCTTGGCCGCCTCGACGAGCCACGTGCCTTTGGGCACGCTCACGGGAACGCCGTCGATCGTGAGGTTCACGTTCATACCGGCACCGTTTCCTTCGCCTGCACGACGCGCGCGCGGAACTGCTCGGGATAACGCTGCAGAACCGATTTCAAGAACGGCTCGATGGAATCGCCCAACGCGCACAAGTTCAACCCGGTGATCGTCGCGGAGACGCGCAGCAGCATCTCGTAGTCGCCGGCCACGCCACGGTACCCGACGAGGCGCTCGAGGACGCGTTCCAACCAGTTGCCGCCTTCGCGGCAAGGCGTGCACTGTCCGCACGATTCGTGGGAAAAGAAGCGGATCAAGTTGTGCGCCGCCTTGACGAAATCGGTGGAATCGTCGAAAACCACGAACGCGCCCGAACCCAGCATCGAACCCGCCTTCGTCATGTTTTCGTAGTCGTAGGGAAGGTCGAGATGCTCTTCAAAGATGCACGCCGACGAGCCGCCGCCAGGTTGCACCGCCATCAGCGTCCGCCCCGGCCGCAGGCCGCCGGCGAGGTCGATGATCTCGCGCACGGTGGTGCCAAGGGCGACCTCGTAGTTACCGGGCCGCTGAACGTGGCCCGAAACCGAAACGATTTTGTAGCCTTTGCTGCGCTCGGTTCCTACCGCTGCAAACCACTCCGCGCCCTTTTCCAAAATCGGCACGAGATATGCCAGCGTTTCGACGTTGTTCACGACGGTCGGCATGCCGTAGAGGCCTTCGATCGCGGGAAACGGCGGTTTCAGCCGGGGTTCGCCACGCTTGCCTTCCAGCGAGTTGAGCAATCCCGTTTCCTCGCCGCAAATGTATGCGCCGGCGCCGCGTTGGACGGTGACCTCGAGGTCGAAGCCGCTCCCAAAGATATTCTTCCCCACGTACCCGGCTTTGCGCGCTTCGTCGAGCGCCGCGCAGAAGGTCTCATAGCCGCGTTTAAATTCGCCGCGGATGTAGATGAACGCATGGTGGCATGCGATGCCGTACGATCCGATCAGCATGCCTTCGAGCACCAAGTGCGGCGCCTCCTCGATCAGCATGTGATCCTTGAACGTTCCGGGTTCGGCCTCGTCGCAGTTGCACACCAGATAGCGCAAATGCTTGTCGGCCGGCAGGAACGACCATTTCTTTCCCGTCGGGAATCCCGCGCCGCCGCGCCCGCGCAGGCCTGACTTTTCGGCGAGGTTCAAAACGTCGACCGGCTGGAGTTCGCGTACGGCACGCTCCCACTGCCGGTATCCGCCGCGTTCCCGATACACGCCGATGTCGCGCAGGTCGGCTTCGCCGATCCCCGCGGTGAGCACCTTAGTGACCGGCATAGTCCACCGCCGCGTGCGACGCTTCAACCGTTTCAACGACCGCGCGCGAATCGCGAACGGCGCGTTCGCGCGTGTCCCGAAAGAATTCGACGTTGTCATTGATGATGTTGTCGAGCATGATGGTACCGCTCTTGTCGCCGACGCCGCCGGCGTTGTTCGGGCTTTCGACGCCGATGGCACCGGGAGACTTTCGCCCGGTGGAAACCTGATCGTCTTGGCGGATCTCCCACGTTCGGCCCGGAGCATCCGTCTGCACCATCGCTTGGACGGGATACGAACCGGCCCCGATCGCGGCCAGCATCTCGTCGATCTTGGCCGGCGTCAGATCGTAGGCGAACTCGAGATTGACCTGCATGCACGGTGCCCGGTCGCACGCCGCCAAACATTCGACCTCTTCGTAGGAAAACAGGCCGTCGGGCGTTGTTTCGAGATTGCCGAGCCCGAGCTTCTCGCGAAAATACGCCATCACTTCTTCGGCGCCGTTGATGGCGCACGCGAGGCCGCGACATGGTTGCAGCACGTACCGTCCGACCGGCCGGCGATACAGCAACGTGTAGAACGAAATCGTTCCTTCGGTTTCGGCGAGGGTGATGCCGAGCATTTCCGAGATCGCATCCATCGCTTCGGCGCTTACGAAACCTTCGTGTTCTTGAAATAAGTGCGCCAGCATGAGGAGTGCCGAGCGCTTCTGCTCGTACTGAGCGACGATCCGTTCGCAGTCCGGCTTCACCCGCGCGAGCAGCGCGGGAAAATCGCGCGGCGGCGTCATCGGTCGACCTCGCCGAAGACCGGGTCGAGCGAGCCCAGAATTACGACCAGATCGGCGATCAGATTTCCCGGGGCCAAAGCCTTGACCGATTGCAGATTATACATGCTGGGCGGACGCGTTCGCACGCGGTACGGACGGTTCTCGCCATTGCTCACGACGTAGTAGCCGAGCTCGCCGCGCGGCGACTCCACCGATTGATACACGTCGCCCGGCGGCACGCGGAAGCCTTCGCTCACGATTTTAAAGTGGTGGATGAGCGCTTCCATCGAGAGTGCGATCGTTTCTTTCGGGGGCGCCGTTACTTTGGGGTCGTCGATGAGAACCGGGCCGGGCGTGTCCAGCCGGCGGCGCGCTTGCTCGATGATTCGATGCGACTGTTCCATCTCGTCGAGACGAACGAGAAAACGCGCGTAGGCGTCGCCCTCGTTGCGAACCGGCACGTCGAAGTCGTACGTCTGGTAGCCGGTGTACGGAAACGCCTTGCGAACGTCGTACGCGATGCCGCTGCCGCGCAGGCTGGGACCTGTGACGTTCCACTCAAGCGCCGCTTCGGGCGACAGAATGCCGACGCCGATGGTACGGTCTTGAAAGATGGGATTTGCCTGCAACAGTCCGCGCAAGTCGCGCATTCGGCCCGGAAACTTCTCGATGAAGGCCTCGAGTTGGCGCACGAAGCCGTCGGGCAGGTCGCCGTTGAGACCGCCGACGCGAACGTAATTGGGATGCATCCGGGCGCCGCCGGCGACCTCTTGCAAATCGAGAATGTTCTCGCGTAAATCGAAGCAATAGAAAAAGACCGAAATGGCGCCGAGATCGATGCCGTGCGTTCCCAGCCATACGCAGTGTGACGCGATCCGCGTCAACTCCATGAACAGCACGCGTATCACTTGCGCGCGTTCGGGAATGGCGTCGGTGATTCCGAGGAGCCGCTCGACGGCCAACGCGTAGCACAGCGAGTTCGATTCGGGCGCAAGGTAGTCCATGCGCTCGATCACCGTCTGTGCCTGCGACCAGAAGAGATTCTCGGCCGTTTTTTCGATGCCGGTGTGCAAATAACCGATTTCGGGCTCGGCTTTGACGACGTTCTCGCCTTCGATCTCGAGCATGATCTGCAAGACGCCGTGCGTCGACGGGTGCTGCGGTCCCATCGACAGCACCATCGCGTTGCCTTCCTGGCTGACGATTTCAGGCGTCAGCGGCTGTGACGACATCGTCACGAAGGACGAAGGCCTTCGCGAGCACGCCGCACTTGATCTTGCAGAGCTTCCAGGGTGCGGCCCGCGGGCGGCGTGCCGGCCTGCACGTTGTTTTTGTTGGCAAAAGCCGGCCGCGGCGAACGCTCGCGAGCCGGGCCGCGAACCGGATAGTCTTTGCGCAGTGGATGCCCTTCCCAATCGTAGGGCATTTGAATGCGCCGCAGGTTGGCATGCCCGTCGAAGACGATGCCGAAGAGATCGAACACTTCACGTTCGGCCCAGTCGGCGGATTTCCACAGATCCATCGCCGTCGGAAGATGCGGTTGATCGCCGTCGACGCCGCACAAGATGCGGACGCGTGCCGGCGTGCCGACTTCGGCCACGCTCGCCCGCGCTGCAGAGATCTTCAGAAGGTGATACACGACGTCGAAACGCGGTTTGCGGCCGAGGTAGTCGACCGCGCCGAGATCCAGCAGCATCGCGTATCCTTCCCCCTTGAGCGCTTCGAGCCGCGAGCGCAACGCGGATGGATCGACGCGCTCGATGGCGGCGTCGTCGATCGGCGGCCGCAGACTCGGGGGATCGACCGCGACGCCGGCAATCGGCGGCGTTTGCGTGCTCGGCATAAGTCAAGAACCTCTGAAGAGATCGGCGTTACGAGCGAGCGAGGATGCCACCGCGGCCGCCCTCGCGTATCTGCTGCTGAATCAGATTGACGGCGTAGAGCAATCCGTCGGGAGTGGGCGGGCAACCCGGCACGTACACGTCGACCGGGACGATCGTATCGATCCCCTGTACGACGGCGTAGTTGTCGAAGATCCCGCCGGAGCTGGCGCAGGCACCCATCGAGATAACCCACTTCGGATCGGCCATCTGATCGTACAGGCGCTTCACGACTGGCGCCATTTTCCAGGCGACGCGTCCCGAAACGATCATAAGATCGGCTTGCCGCGGCGAGCTGCGGAAGACTTCCGAACCCAACCGCGCGATGTCGTACTCGGAGGAGGTGACCGTCATCATCTCGATCGCACAGCACGCCAGCCCCATCGTGAGCGGCCACACCGACGAGCTCTGCGCCCAGCGCGCGACGTCGTCGAGCCGGGCGAGCATGAAGTGGCCCGGTCCGGTGCTCACCGCCACACGAAGCCGCCCTTCTTCCACACGTAGGCATAGCCGATGGCCAAGACGATGATGAAGACGATCATCTCGAGCAGGCCGAACACGCGCAGTACGTGCATCTGCACCGCCCAGGGATAAAAGGAAGCCGCTTCGACGTCGAAGATCACGAAGAGCATTGCGACCAGATAGAACCGCACCGGGAACCGCCCGGAAACGGCCGACGTCGGCTCGACCCCGCATTCGTATGCCTCGAGCTTCTGCGGGTTGGGCTTGCGCCGTTGAAGCAAGCCCGGGAGAGCCGTGAACATCAGCGCCGCCGCGAAGGCGACACCGAGATAAATCGCAACCGGCCCATACGGATTCATCGCTTGTGACAGTTTTCACAAGCTCTCGCCGGGGACCTGGCAGGCCGACTGCCGGGCGTGCCCCTAAAGGAGCGTTTCGAAAGCAAGGTTTCCGACGGTCGCTACCCAGACGAGGCGCAATGTGATGGAACGGCGGAGCTTTTTATTGGCACTAGGAGTTGCAGGGCTGGCAGCTCCGTTACTCGGCGGCTCCGCCGCGGCGCAAGAAACGCTCGAACCGTTCGAGCGCGCTTTGGTGTTGAGCGGCGGGGGTGCGCGGGGCGTGTACGAAGCCGGAATCGTCGGCGCGATGGCGGCCGCCGACGGCGTCAATGACGGCGCGCCGCTGCCCGCATACGACCTGGTGTGCGGAACGTCGATCGGTGCGCTCAACGGCTGGTTCGTCGCGACCGGCCAGTATTCCAAGCTGCGCGAGCTGTGGTACGGCATCAGCGGCCAGGACATCGTCCGTCCAAAGCAACGGTACGCCGCCGTTAAGGATCCGCAAAGCGGCATTCTGAATCGAGCCGCCTCGGCGGTGAGTTTGATCGGTCTGGCCAAAGATCAGCGCGGCCTCTTGCAGAGCGAACCGGTTTACGATTGGATCTCGCGCAACGTCGATCCGTCCACGCCGCTGGTGATGCCGCTGGTGTGGGCAACGACCAATCTGTCGATGCAGCGCCCCGAATACTTTTACTTGCGTCCGCACGACCGGGGAAACGACCTTCCCGGAAGAGTCGTGCACGCGCTGCAGCTCACCCTGGGGCCGCAGACGATCGTCCGCGAGGCGACGCCGGAGCTGTTGCACCGCGCCATCTTTGCGTCGGCGGCGCTGCCGATTGCGTTCGATCCGGTGATCATGCCCGACGCGCAAGGCAACCCGTCGGCCTACTGCGACGGCGGGGTGGCAAGCAACTCTCCGGTCGGCGTTGCGCACGCGGTTTCCAAGGCGGCCGACGTGGTGTTGATGGACCCGCCGTTCGAAGCCGACACCGACTATAAAGATGCCGTCGAGATCGCCTTCGGCGTGTTCGGTACGATGCAACGAAAAATTCTCGAAGTCGAAATGCGCAACGCCTACTTCCAATCGATTGGGAAGCGGGCACTCATGCGCCTAACGGAGACCGAACGCGCGCGAACGATGAACGGCATGGAACAGGTAGCGAAGTTCATGCAGACGGTTCCCGAAACCACGTTGCGTTATATCCGGCCGAAAACGACGTTGCCCCTCGGCGTCGTCGGCTTCGACGACGAGGTCGGAATCGGCAAGGCGTATCGGACCGGCTGGTTGGACGTTGCGAACCCTGGATTCACCGCATACGACTGGCAAACGTTCGAACTGTGAGCGTATAATGTCGTCTATGCGCTATTTCGTTCTCGGCATGATCGTCCTATTTGCGTTGGGCGACGGTTGCTCGGCGCCGCCCGGCGTCGTCGGCGTGCAGGACTACGGCCAAGTCACGGGCCGGGTGCTCGATGCAATGACGAACCGGCCGATTCCGGGCGCGCTGGTTTCCGTCGGCTCGCTGTATACCTCGTCGGCCGATGCGCGCGGCGCATTCCTGCTCGAACGCGTAGCGGCCGGCGACCAGACGGTCATCGCGCGCGCACCCGGATATGCGACCGCCCAAGGTGACGTGACGATTCTCAAGGACCATACGGTTTCGGTCGGCTATCTGCGCTTGGTGCCGCTGGTACATCCCGAGGGCCAGGCCACGCTGTCGCCGCCGTCGACCCCGTCCCCGCAGCCT
>JBAUZB010000266.1:0-8517 GCA_049585095.1 Candidatus Tumulicola sp. | reverse complement strand
ACCCGGTCCAAGCTCGGGCGGCATTGCGCACGTCGTCTTCGGTATACTGATTGACCCCGAGGGTAAACAGTTCCATCAGTTCGCGGGCGTAGTTCTCGTTGGGATGCGACTTGAAGTTGGAGGCGTTGTCGAGATACACCAGCATCGCCGGATCTTTGGAAACGCTGCGGGTGAGCTCGCGAAGATTCCCTAGCGCGTTGGCGCGGAACAACTGGTTCTGACTGTAAATCATCGCCGGCGACACGCCTTTTTGAATCGCCGTTGAGGTAAAGTGCCCGTGGAAATACAGCGTCATCTTTTCCTGCAACGGCGCCGGCGTCGTCAACATGCGGTTGAGCCACCACAGCTGGACCGAACGCAGCGACTGCACTTCGTTCGAACGAACTTCGCGGTTGATGCCTTTGCGCTGCTCGGGGGTGAGGTCGCGCAGCCCCCGCGGGCCGTATTGCGAAAGCAGCGTCACCGGGCTGTACGCGTTGTCCGCACCGGGCAGCCGTGCCGTCGAAGGAAAGTGCACCAGCGAGTCGACCGCGCTGCGGACCGGCATCGCGGCGTACCGGCGAACGTCGTCCGGGGAGCCCTCGAAGCCAGCTCGCCGCAAGAGATGGGCGGCCGAACGCTCGGTGAGCGGTCCCGGAAACGCGTCGAGCGACGTGCCGGCGTCGAGCCGTCCTTGCGGACGCCGAATGCCGCCGACGTCGACGTTGGTCTGGGCGATTGCCATCGACGGTAGTATAGCATCGCGCCGGGTTCGCCCGGCTCTCGCCCGGCGACATCTAACCCGCGTTTCATTCCTCCGCACGGTTGCTCGGGGCGGCACCGGAACGCGGCAACCAAGCGCCGAATGGCGCGGCCGATGGCCCTGCTCGAATCGCGGCTCGAACGTTCCGACGTCTTCGAGCGCAACGTTGCTCGTTTGGAAGGCATGGTTGCCGAGCTGCGGCACCGGTTGATCGCCGTGCGTGACGGCGGCGGGTCCGAAGCGGTCGCAAAACACCGCAAGCGCAACAAACTCACCGCCCGCGAACGCATCGAACGGGTCATCGATTCCGGTTCCGATTTTCTGGAGTTTTCCGCGCTGGCGGCCAACGGCATGTACGGTGACGCTTCACCGTCGGCCGGAATCGTCACCGGCATCGGCATCGTGGAAGGTCAGCATTGCGTCGTGGTTGCCAACGACGCGACGGTCAAGGGCGGCACGTACTATCCGATCACCGTCAAGAAGCATTTGCGCGCGCAAGAAATCGCCGAGCAGAATCATCTGCCGTGCATTTACTTAGTCGACTCCGGCGGCGCGTTCTTGCCGCTGCAAGCCGACGTCTTTCCCGACCGGGAACACTTCGGACGCATTTTTTATAACCAGGCTCGGATGTCGGGCAAACGCATTCCGCAAATCGCCGCGGTCATGGGTTCGTGCACGGCCGGAGGCGCGTACGTTCCCGCGATGAGCGACGAGACGGTGATCGTGAAGGGGAACGGCACCATCTTCCTCGGCGGGCCGCCGCTCGTGCAGGCGGCGACCGGTGAAGAGGTCACGGCCGAAGAACTCGGCGGCGCCGACGTGCACACCCGGATTTCCGGCGTGGCGGATCACTTTGCCAACGACGACCTCCAGGCGCTCGCCATCGTGCGCGAGATTGCTGCCAACCTGCATTTGGAGCTGCCGCGGCAATGGGATCGAATCGAATCGCAGCCGCCCAAATACGACCCGCGCGACATCTACGGAATCATTCCTTCGGATAGCCGCGTCGGCTACGACGTGCGCGAGGTGATCGCCCGGCTGGTCGACGCATCCGAGTTCCACGAGTTCAAGGCACGCTACGGCGCGACGCTGGTCTGCGGCTTTGCGCGAATCGAAGGACATCCGATCGGCATCTTAGCCAATAACGGCATTCTCTTCAGCGAGAGCGCGCTCAAGGGCGCGCACTTTATCGAACTCTGCACCCAGCGCGGAACGCCACTGCTCTTCCTGCAGAACATTACCGGCTTCATGGTCGGCAAAGAATACGAAAATCGCGGCATCGCCAAAGACGGCGCCAAGCTGGTGACCGCGGTCGCTTGCGCCGAAGTGCCGAAGTTTACCGTCGTGATCGGCGGAAGCTTCGGCGCCGGCAACTACGGCATGTGCGGGCGCGCGTATTCCCCACGCCAGCTGTGGATGTGGCCGAATGCGCGAATCAGCGTGATGGGTGGCCCCCAGGCGGCCAGCGTGCTTTCAACGGTAAAAGGCGCCATGTCGCCGGAAGAAAAGGCCGAGTTCGAAGCCCCGATCCTCGAGAAGTACGAGCGCGAGGGCAATCCGTACTACTCGACGGCGCGCCTGTGGGATGACGGCATCATCGATCCGCTGGATACCCGCCGCGTTATCGCGCTCGGACTCGATGCCGCCGCGCACGCGCCGCTGCCGCGCACGCACTTCGGCATCTTCCGCATGTAGATTACTGCGGCGGAAACTTCCCGGCAAAGAACGGAAAGTATTTCGGCGTTTCGGTCCAGGCCCCGTTGCGATAACTCAAGACGGCAGCGGCTTTCGGTTTCGTCGGACAGCACATCGGTGCGGTGGCGTTGTAGTATGGGCCGCTGAGCACGATCGCGTCGCGAACCGTTCCGCTGCTGCTATGCGTGACGGTCGCCTTGAGGTCGCAGCCGTTGCGCACCGAAACCGCCGGAACCACGGTGCCCGTCGCGTTCGTGGCCAACACGGTAACGGTTGCACTGCCGCAATCCGCCGCCATCTCGTGCGATTGCACCACCAGCTGCTGCACGCCCGGCTGCACGAACGCGCCCACGCCGGCGATCTGCAGCGTCTGCACCGGGAACCACATTTTCGCACCGCCTGCGGCCTGCGTCACTTTCGAGAGCGGACCGCCGTTGGCCGGCGACTGATACTTCAGGCGATAGGTGGCGGCGTCGATGGAGTAGATCGACAGGTACCACTGATAAAAGTTGGTGCCGTTGCCGCTGCCCACGAGTTTCTTACTTGCAATCGCACGCCATTGGCTATGCATCGCTTCACCGGCGAGATAGACGAGTTGGCTCTGAGCGACGGTTCCCGGCGGAGGCGGCGCGAACGTCGGGTGCGGCGGCTCCTCCGCTCCCGCCCGAACGACGAGCAGCGCCAACGCCGCCAACGGTACGAGCGCAAGACGAGCGTATCTCATGTTGGGGGAAACCCTCCTCACATACGGCACCAGCGTTGTTATGGTGAGCGCTCTCTAAATTCCCGCGTACCACTCGTAGCCTTGGTCTTCCCAATACCCGCCGCCTCCCGCATATATGTTGGCGAAGCTGCCGACGACCTCGAGTCGCTGCACCCACTTCGCGCTCTTATAGCCGAGTTGCGTCGGCACGCGCAACCGGACCGGCGCGCCGTGCGCCGGATCGAGCGGCGCATCGTTGAGGCGCATGGCGAGCAGCGCCTGAGGATGGCGCGCCTGATGCAGGTCGAGGCTTTCGTAATACAGGTTTCCCGATCCGTCGTTGTCCATGCAATGAAACACGACGTAGCGCGCGTCTTCGCGCGGTCGCACCGCATCCAGGAGGTCGCTCAAGAGCACGCCGCTCCATTTGCCGATCGCGCTCCAGCCTTCGACGCAGTCGTGCCGCGTGATCTGCTTTTGCTGCGGCAGTGCCGCAAGCTCGCTCAGGGCAAACGTGCGGCGCCGCTCGACCGCACCGTCGACGACGAGACGATAGTCCCGAAAATTGTCGGCCACCAGAGCGGCGTAACGGCTGTCGCTCGGCGTTGCGAAACCGTTCACTCGAAAATCCCGGTCGACGTCGCGCTCGCCGTATTCTCGCGCGAGTCCGCGCGTGCCGATCAGCGCGTGATTCAGTCCCTCGACCGAAGCCAGCACGTTCTTCACCGCGCTATTTTGAGCGACCGTGTTGGCGATCGGGCCGCAGCCGCTCAGAATTGCCGACGCCGTCGACGCCAAAAAGATGTGCCGTTTCATGGCCCCACGCCGTCTCGCTCGCTAACCCGGTACCACCCGGTGATCATCGAACGCATTTGGTTCAGCACGCCTTGGGTTGCGACTTGGAATACGTGGACGGCGAAGAATCCCAAGAGCGCCAGCATGCCGGCGAAATGCCACAGCCGCGCGAACTGCCGTCCGCCGAACACAACCGTGAGCGGATTGGCGATCGCGTCGATTCCCGGAGAAAGCGCCAAACCGGTGAGTACCACCAGCGGAGCGACGACGAAAAGAATCGCCGTATACGCCGCCTTTTGCAACGGATTATAGGTGCCGTGCGGCGGCGGTTCTTTACGCAGCTTGAAATAATACGCTTGCATCGGCCACAGTTTGGGCATGTCGCTCGGCCGCAGGATCAAGTCGCGCAAGCTTCCCTTGATCGCCGCCGATGCCAGCCACGCCAGCCAGCACAGCGCCGCAATCCAAGCGAAGAACAGATGCCAGCGTCGCCCTCCGGCGAGATCCTGGTAGCCCGGAATCGTGATCCACGCCGGAAATGCGTGGGCGCCGTACGACCCCATGCCGTCTTCCGTCCAGCCCAGCCATCCGGTCGTCACCAGACGGTGGCCGAAAATCGTCGTCGTGCCGATGCCTTCGGCCGGTGCCGCGATGGCGAGGACCCGCCGTGCCGGATCGCTCTTGTCGGACGCGTCGAGGTTCGGCGATGCGTTGAAAATTTGCAATCCGCTCGACACCAGCACGGCAAACGCGATCGCCCACAGCCAGTGGCTGGCGCGGGTGAGCAATGCGTAGCGATAGATTAGGCGCACGGCAAGGGTTTCTTCGACATGCCGCTAGGGGAACGTTTCCGCGGCGCGATTGGATCGACCGACCCAACCGCACCGCGTGGCCACTCGCCGATTCGCGCTTACGGACGCGCCTCGTAGATCAGATTGAACGGGGTTTCGGTCGCTCGGCGGAACTCTGAGAAACCCGCTTCGGTCGCGATCGGCCGCATGCGCGCTTCACCCGCCTGCGCGCCGAGACCCAGGCCGACCTCCTGCGCCAACGACGCCGGCGTGCACAGCATCGTCGAGGCGCCATAGAAGATGCGTCCGACCGGCGTGCAGTTTTCTTCGAGCGAATCGTTGGCGAACGGTTCGACGATCATGAGCGTGCCGTTGGGTTTGAGCGCCGCGCGAATGTGGGTGAGTGCGCCGACCGGATCGCCCATATCGTGCACGCAGTCGAAGCAGCACGCAAGATCGAAATCCTTACCGGCAAACGTTTGCGCCGAGGCGACTTCGAATCGGACGTTCTTGCCGGCGCCGGCCGCGATGGCGGCCGCGCGCGCCGCTTCGATCGAACCCTCGTGATAGTCGTAGCCGACGAACTGCGACATCGGATACGCCTTGGCCATGAGAATCGTCGAGGTTCCCAAGCCGCAGCCGATATCGGCGACGCTCGCCCCGGTGCGCAGCTTCGCCTCGACGCCGTCGAGCGCCGGAATCCAATCCTGGATCAGGTGCGCCGCGTAGCCCGGCCGGAAAATCCGCTCGGTACAGGCAAAGAGACGCGTGTCGTGCTCGTGCCAGCCGACGCCCTTCCCGGTGCGGAACGCTTCGCTGATCGTCGGCTCGTCGGCGAACAGCAGTTGGCCCATGCCGAACAGTCCGCACACCATCACTTCGCTTTGCTCGTCGGCGAGAAACGGAACGTGCTCGGCGGGTAAGGTGAACTGCCGGGTCGCGGGATCGTAGTGCAGATAGCCGGCAGCAGCTTGATTCGACAGCCACTCGCGCACGTAGCGCTCGTGCGTTTTGGTGCGTTCGGCAAGCTCGGCCGAGGTCTGTGGGCCGCCGTCGCGGAGGGCTCGGTAGAGGCCGAGACGATCGCCGAGGACGACCAACGCTCCGGTTACGACGGCGCCGACGTCGCCCAAGAAGCGCCCCAGGGCGGCATCGAATTTGTCTTGGTCAAATGGGGGTGAGGCGGTAGCGGTCAATTGCGGTTCCTCCGTAGAAGTGCGCGGTCTGCAGAAGCGGGCGTTCTGCGCTGCCGGCCGTTAGGGACGGCTGCCTGTAAAGTCTACACGGCGAGGACCTCGCATGCATCGTGGAACCTACGGAGGAAAATCCGAACACCTCGGGAGCGAGCTGATCGGACGCGGCCACGAGCTCGAGCGCCTGACCGCAGCGTTCGAGCGCGCGCGTGGCGGCGAAGGCGGCGTCGTGACGCTTTGGGGTAGCGCCGGCATCGGGAAAACCCGGCTGCTCGGAGAGTTCGCCGCGGCCGCACGGACCGGCGGGGCTCGCACCGTGAGCGCCGCGTGTTTTGAGTACATTCGGCCGCCGTTCGGACCGTTCGACGAGATTCTCCGCCGGCTGGAGCTTCCGCCGGCGAGCTCCGGGGCTTCCGGCGCCCGGACGAGCGCCGACGCGGCCTCGGCCAAGCATGCGCGCTTCAGCCACATCGTCGAGAGCCTGCGTGTGGCCGCCGCGCATGCGCCGCTGGCATTGACGATCGACGACGTGCAGTGGGCCGATCTCGGATCGCTCGAGCTACTCGCCTTCGCCGCGCGCGCGTTACGCGGCGCCGCGGTCGTGGTGGTTGCCGCCATCCGTTCCGACGACATCGAGCGCGACCCCACGCGCTTCGACATGATCGAAAAGCTGCAGCGCGACGCCGTGGCGCGCGTCGACGTGCGCGCACTTTCAGGCGCCGATATGCGACGGCTCATCGCCAATCTCGCTCCGGCGCCCGCCGCGCTCGACGAAGTGCACGTCGCCCGCATCTGCGAGCTTGCCGAAGGCCGTCCATATTTTGCCGAGGAGTTGGTCGGCGCCGCGATATCACCGGTTCATTCCGGCGACGTCGAAGCGCCGCCGAGCATTCGCTCGTCGGTGTTGGCTCGCTTCCTGCAACTGACCGCCGACGATCGCCGGATCGTCACCCATGCGGCGGCAATCGGCCGGTGGTTCGACGCCGCCTTCCTGGCGGAACTCACGCACCAACCGATCGAACGCGTGTGGGAAGCGCTGGTTTCGGCACGCGACCTGCAGCTGGTGCGCGATGCGGGCGAAACCGGCGAGCTCGCGTTTCGCCACGCGATTACGCGCGAAGTCGTGTACCGCGAGTTGCTCACCGCGCAAGCGCGCGCGATTCACGCCGAAATTGCGGCGCTCTTCGAGCGCCGCGGTGCGACAATCGATCCGACCGAACTCGCGCATCACTGGCGCGCCGCCGGTAACGCCGTTCGAGCGCGGGCGTTCTACGAGGCCGCGGGCGACGACGCCTACGCCCGCGACGCGTACGACGACGCGTGCGCTGCGTATCGCTGTGCGCTCGAAGGGCAGGCCGAGGATGCTGCGCCGGGCCGCGGGGCACGGTGCGAGAAGTTTGCGCGCACGCTCTCGATTTGCGGCAACGTTCCCGACGCGATTTCGTGGTCGCAAAAGGCCGTCGATGCGTACGTTGGTGAAAACGACGCAGCGCAAGCCGCGCGGATGGCGCTGTGGCTCGCGCGGCGCCACTACGATCTCGGACACGCCGACGCCGCAACCGCGACGGCGCGATGGGCACTCGACATTTTGGCGTCGTCGGACGATCTGGCGACGCGTTACGATGCGTACGTGACGCTGGCCAGCTTCGAAACGTTGCAAGGCCGCAACGCCGCCGCCGGCGCGCATCTCGCGTCGGCCGAAGCGATCGAACGCGGCCAAGACGCCGACGCGCGCAGCGGGTTCCACACCGTGCGCGCGATGGTGCGCGCGACCGATCGCCGGTTGCGTCTCGCGTTCGACGACTATGCCTGCGCGATCGCCTTCGCGCGGGAAAGCGGCAACGACGGGTTGCTCGCGTGGGCGCTGAACAACTTCGCGAGCCGGGCCGCGGAAACCGGACACCGGGACGTCGCGATGCCGGCATATGCCGAAGCCGTCGCGCGCGCCGAAGCGCGAAATCTCGGCAAGACTGCGGCACTCGCGTGCCACGGTTACGCGTTTGCTCACCTGCTCGCGGGAAATCTCGACGCGGCGCTGGCGATGCGCCGGCGGGGACTCGGCATCACGTCGGGGGGCCTGCTCATCGACGCGATCGCCGCGGGGGTATTCTCGCGGGTCTCATTTCTGCGCGGGGACGGCGACGCGCAACAGTGTGTCGACGCGGCGATGCTCGAGCGCGCGTTCGCGTCGGGCGAAACGCAAATCATCGGACTGCTCGCCGGCAGCGCGGCACCGCATCTCGATGCCGCCGGCCCGCATTCCGAGGCGGACCGCCTGCGCGAGCGCGCCCTCGGCGAACTCACCAGCGTCATTTCATCGCTGTGGCTGCTGGATCAATGTGCCAACCACGATGCACTGCGCGAGCGAGCGCGAGCCATACTCGCGGATGCCGCGCGCGACCCGGAAAACCGCGCCGCGGCGGCGCACCTCACGCTTTTCGACGCTCGGGTTGCACGAAAAAAGGGCGACGTGCCGATGGCCAAGGCGCTCGGGCACGACTCGGCCGAATTCTTCGCTGCGATCGGCTGGCCGTGGGAAGAAGGCCAGGCGCGCGAGCTTGCCGGCGAGCCGGCGCGCGCGATGGCGCTCTATCAGCG
>JBAUZB010000265.1:0-15589 GCA_049585095.1 Candidatus Tumulicola sp. | reverse complement strand
GGACTACGTTGGTGCGGCGACGGGTCCACTGGGTGCGTCTTCACCGGCGTCGGAATCTTGCGCCGCCAATGCCGAAACGTCGTGCTCCCGATCGGCGGCGCACTCGAAACGCACCTCGCCACCGCGGCGCGCTTTTGCAATTACGTACGAGCCGCAAACCGGACACGGTTGCGGAACGACTCGGTCCCACGAGACGAAATCGCACGCCGGATAGTTGGCGCAGCCGTAAAACGTTCGCCCTTTCTTGGAGCGGCGCTCGACGACGGAGCCGCCGTCCTTGGGGCATTTCGCTCCGGTATCCTTGACGATCGGTTTGGTCGTCTTGCATTCCGGATACCCGGAGCACGAAATAAATTTGCCGAAGCGCCCGGTCTTGATGACCATCGGCCGTCCGCAGTTCGCGCAGATTTCATCGGTCGGCTCGTCGCGCAGCTCGAGGCGCGGCAGCTTCTTTTCGGCGGCGTCGAGATCGCTTGCAAACGGTCCGTAGAAACTGCGCAGCACGGTCACCCAGTTTTCGTTTCCGACGGCAACCCGGTCGAGGTTGCTTTCCATGCCTGCGGTGAAAGCTAAATTGACGATCTTTGGGAAATGCTCGACGAGCAGGTCGTTAACCGCCACTCCGATCTCCGACGGCATGAACCGCCGTTCGCGCTGCACCACGTACCCCCGCGCCTGAATCGTGTCGACGATCGTCGAGTAGGTCGACGGCCGGCCGACGCCGTTGTCTTCCAGGGCCTTGACCAACGTCGCTTCGGTATACCGCGGCGGGGGTTCGGTGAAGTGCTGCTTGGATTCGAGCTTGCGGCAATCCAATGGGTCCCCGTCACCCAACTCCGGCAATCGAACGCGCGATTTGGCCGTCGTTGCCGAGGCGCTCGCGATGGCGCCGTTCCGGCTGCCGTAGCCCGGCAACGCGCTCGCGTCGTCGTCTCGGCCTTCTTGATACACCCGGGTGAAGCCGGCAAACCGCACGACCGTCCCGGTGGCGCGAAACGTGTAATCGTTCGCCCCGACCTCCACCGACGTTTGGTCGAGAATGGCGGCTGCCATCTGGGATGCGACGAACCGCTCCCAAATCATCGTGTAGAGACGCAGCTCGTCGCGTTTGAGCTTGGTGGCGACCTTCTGCGGCGTATTGAACACCGACGTCGGGCGAATCGCTTCGTGAGCGTCTTGCGCGCCTTCACGCACCTTGTGCTGCCGCCCGCCGTGGAACGCGTCGCCATACGTCGAAACCACGAACTCTCGCGCGGCATCGCGCGCCTGATCGCTGATGCGCGTCGAGTCGGTGCGCATGTAGGTGATGAGCCCGACGGTGCCCTCGCTGCCGCCCAAATCGACGCCTTCGTAGAGTGCTTGTGCGACCTGCATCGCGCGCCGAACGCGCATCTTGAGTTTGCGCGAAGCCTCCTGTTGAAGCGTCGAGGTAGTGAACGGCGCGGGCGCGTTGCGCTTGACCTCCCGTTTTTTGATCGACGCGATGCGGTAGGCGGCGCCCTCGAGTCCGGCAAGGGCGGCCTCCGCCTGCTGCTCGGACACGATTTCGAGCTTTTCGCCGCGATAGGCGATCAGGTCGGCCGGGAACGGCATGTCGGGAGCCCGGTCCGTCGCCAGCAGCGCGGTGATGCTCCAATACTCGCGCGGGACGAACGCCGCGACTTCGCGCTCGCGGTCGACGATCAGCTTGACGGCGACCGATTGCACCCGCCCGGCCGACAAACCCCCGCGAACCTTAGCCCACAATAACGGGGATATCTTGTAACCCACCAACCGGTCGAGAATCCGTCGCGCTTGTTGCGCGTTGACGCGGTCCATGTCGATCTCATGGGGACGGCGTAGCGCGGCGAGCGCGGCATCTTTGGTGATCTCGTGCAGCTCGATCCGCTTGGGTTTGGAAAGCTTCAGCAATTCGGCCAGATGCCAGGCAATCGCTTCACCTTCGCGGTCGGGGTCGGTCGCCAAGTAGACCTCGCTCGCGCCCTTCACCGCGCTCTTGAGCTCCTTGATGATGTCGCCCTTACCTTTAATCGTCAGGTACTTGGGAGCGAAGTCGTGATCCACGTCGACGCCCAGCGTGCTCTTGGGCAGATCGCGCACGTGTCCGACCGAAGCCCGAACGGCATACCGGGCCGGCAGAAACTTCTTGATCGTCCGCGCCTTGGTTGGCGACTCGACGATGATCACGGGCTTTTTCACGCGCCCTAGTATACTCCGGCGGTCAAGACGGCGGCAACGGCGTTCGCTCCTCGCGCGCGAGCGACGCGCGCGCTACGCGCGCGAATTTGCATGATTCGACGAAATCCACTATGATGCGCTCAAAGCGCCAAAAGAGCGCTATCCGATTAATCGCTTGTCGTCCCCCGGGGGACGCAGGAGGAATGAATGGACTCGGATACCATGGCGAACGGCGGAACGATCGCCGAAGAACTGCGGGCCCGCCGAAAGGTACGCAAGGGCGTCCGCAAAGTGCGCAAGGCCGTGCGCAAAGCTGCCCGCCGAAAAAAGGCCGTTGCCAGAGTGGTGACCCGCAAAGTTCGCAAAGCCGTGCGCAAGGGTACGCGCAAGAAAAAAGCGGCGGCCCGAAAGGTAGCCCGTAAGGTTCGTAAAGGAGCCCGTAAGGTTCGTAAGGTAGCGCGCAAGCGCGGTCGCAAGAAAAAGGCAGTCGCCCGGAAGGTCGGCCGCAAGGTCCGTAGAGCGGTACGCAAGGGCGGCCGCAAGAAAAAAGCGGTAGCCCGAAAGGTAGGCCGCAAGGTCCGTAAGGCCGCTCGGAACGGCCGGCGCAAGAAAGCCAAGTAGCGCCAGATATCGCTGAACGCAATGGAGCGGTTGCCGACGGGCGACCGCTCTTTTCTTATGCTACGACGACCGGGCCGCCGGCCAAACTCGGGGCCTGGCCGTTGTGCTCTTCCACCCAATGACACGCCGCGAAATGTGCCGGAGCGTACTCCCTGAACGGCGGCTCTTCGGTAATGCACCGCTCGAACGCGATCGGACAGCGCGTATGAAATCGGCACCCCGACGGCGGATTCACCGGCGACGGAATGTCGCCCACCAGCACGATGCGTTTGCGGCGCTTCTCCAACACCGGATCGGGGATCGGAATTGCGGAGAGCAGCGCCTGCGTGTAGGGGTGCAATGGATTGAGATAGAGCGCGTCGCGGTCGGCCGTTTCTACGATTTTTCCCACGTACATTACGGCGACCCGCGTCGAGATATGCCGGACCACCGAGAGGTCGTGCGCGATGAAGAGGTACGTGAGCCCAAACTGCTCTTGAAGATCCTCGAGCAAGTTGATGACTTGCGCCTGGATCGAAACGTCCAGCGCCGAGACCGGTTCGTCGCAGACGATGAACTTCGGGTCGACGGCCAGCGCTCGTGCGATGCCGACGCGCTGCCGCTGGCCCCCGGAAAATTCGTGCGGGTAGCGGTTGGCATGATACGGCCGCAGCCCCACCCGCTTGAGCAAATCCTGCACCCGCTCGTCGACGGCCTTGCCGCGGGCGAGGCCGTGGATACGCACCGGCTCCGCGATGATCTCGCCGACGGTCATGCGTGGATTGAGCGACGCGAACGGGTCTTGAAAGATGATCTGCATGGAGCGCCGCAACCGCCGAAGATCGCTTCCCTTCATGGCGAGGATCGGCTCGCCCTCAAAATCGATTGCGCCTTTGGTTTCGGGGAGCAGACGCAGCAATAAGCGTCCGATCGTCGTTTTGCCCGAGCCCGATTCGCCGACGAGCCCGAGCGTCTCGCCCGGGTAGATCGAAAAGCTCACCCCGTCGACGGCCTTGACGTCGCCGATGTGGCGTGAGGTCAGACCGGCGTGAATCGGAAAGTATTTGTAGAGATCTTTGACGTCGACCAGTGCGGCGCTCACGCGGACACCACCGGCGCGGTTCCGACGTCGACCGGCCGCTGATCCTTGACCCGCTCGTCGTACAGAAAGCAGCGCGCGACGTGACCTTCGCCGAAATCGTATAGCGGCACCGGCTCGGCGCAGATCGGCATGCGGTACGCGCACCGGGGCGCGAACGCGCACCCGGGCGGCAGTTTGAGCAGGTTCGGCGGCTGACCGGCGATCGGTTCGAGGCGGCGGTGCTCGGTGTCGTCCAACCGCGGCAGCGAGGCCAGTAGTCCCTGGGTGTACGGCATCCGGGGATTCGAAAAGATCTGTTCGGCGGTTCCGTATTCGACCATGTTTCCGCCGTACATCACGAGCACGTTCTTGCACACTTCCGCGACCACGCCGAGATCGTGCGTGATCAGCACGATCGCGGCCCCCGTCTCGTGCTGCAAATCGTTCATCAGCTCGAGGACTTGGGCTTGAATGGTGACGTCGAGCGCGGTCGTCGGTTCGTCGGCGATCAAAAGCTGCGGGTTGCACGACAGGGCCATCGCGATCATGACGCGCTGGCGCATCCCGCCGGAGAATTGGTGGGGATAGTCGCCGAGGCGGTTTTCGGGCGCCGGAATCCGCACTTTGCGCAGCATTTCCACCGCGCGGTCGCGAGATTCACGCTTGTCGAGGCCGAGGTGCAGCCGCACCGCTTCGGCAATCTGCTCGCCGATCGTAAGGACCGGGTTGAGCGAGGTCATCGGGTCCTGGAAGATCATCGCGATCTTATGCCCGCGGATTTTCCGCATTTCGGCTTCGCTCAAGTCGGGAAGATTTTCACCCTCGAACGCCATCCGGTCCGCCGATACGGCCGCGTTCTTGGAGAGCAGGCGCATGATCGAAAGTGCCGATACCGACTTCCCCGAACCCGACTCGCCGACGATGCCGAGTGTTTCGCCCGGCTCGAGCGCGTACGACAAGCCGTTTACCGCCGTGACCAAGCCATCTTCGGTACGAAACGTGGTCCGGAGATTCTTGACCTCGAGCAGCGGCACGCGCGGGTCCCTACCTTAAATGCCGGTCAGCGATAGCACGAAAGCGCTGACCACGAAAACCACGGCGACGCCCCCGGTGATGCGTTTGAGTTGCTCTTCGGCACCGAGCCGGCCGCGGTACGCCGACTCGACGCGTCCGCCGATCGAGCCGGTCAGGCCTTCTTGTTTGGTGGTTTGAATGGCGAGTAAGAAGATCAGCCCGACGGCGGCGATCAGGAAGATGCCGGCGATTCCGTGGGTGAGCCACGGCAGATGTTGCGCGACCCACGTTTGCACCAAGATCGGAGGCGGCGTGGGCGGCGACGCCACCACGTTCGTGATGGGCGGCTGGTGCGCCGGAGCCTTGGCGGCGGCAGCGGTGGCAGCGAGCAAAAGCAGATTCAAGGAAGTCGTCTCTCCGTAGCAGATCGCGCAGGCGGACCGCCCCGCCGACGAGCACGGCGGAGTTTCCGCTTTGGAAAACCGGCTATCTTTACGACCGCGAGCCCGGCCCGGCCTGCCGCGCAGGAGACGCCGAGCGCCGGGCGTGAGTAGCCCGAGTGCTGGAGCCGACCTCCTCAGTCGCGCCGATCAAGAAACGCCGGGTCTGGCGCGATTTGGCCCGCATCCTGTCGACGATCTTCAATCCATTCTTGACCGCCCTGGCACTCTTCGTCATTTTGGCCGACGTCAGCGCCACGGACACGGTCGATTTTTGGCGCCTGCTTTTCCTTTCGACGTTTTTCACGTCGATCGGGCCGATGCTGTACGTGTTCTGGCTGTACTCTACCGATCGCATCTCGGATCTCGACATGTCGGTGCGTCACGAGCGCGAGGCCGCCTTCAGCGTCTTCGTCGTGTTCTATCTCGCCGGCGCGGGCGCGCTGTGGATGGCGCACGCGCCGCGTCTGATGATCGCGGCGATGTTCGGCTATTTTGCCTCGACGCTCGTCGTCGGATACATCACGCGATATTGGAAGATAAGCACCCACGCATTGGGCATTACCGCTCCGTTAGTCGCCTTGACGATGCTCTACGGCCGGCAGCCGATCCCGTTTCTGGTTCTCATTCCGATGGTTTGCTGGGCGCGCGTCTATCTCAAAGCTCACACCGTTGCGCAGGTGCTCGCCGGCGCCGGGTTGGCGGCCGTCACGACGATGCTCTTCTTCTCACTCTTTCATGTGGGCCGTTTATGAGGCGCTCCACCTGCGGGTTACGATCGCCGCTGAGGCGCACGATGTTGGCACGGAACGCAGCCGGATCTCCCGAGGTCACGTAGCGGGTCGCGCCCGACTCTTCGAGCGGCTCGCGATCGCGCAGCAAAGCGGCGGCGCGCTCGGCCTGCATCACCGCCGGATCGACGAGCGCAATGCCGTCGCCGAGCGCCGCCGCGAAGTGCGCGCCGAGTACCGGATAGTGCGTGCAGCCGTAAATGACGGCGTCGAGTTCGCGCGGTAGTTCGCGACAGACGGCTTCCACGGCGCGGCGCGCCTCGTCGCCCGCGATGCGGCCTTCTTCGACGAGCGGAACCAGCCTCGGCGCGGCGACTTCCCAGACTTCGGCACCCGGTACCGCCGCACGCAGCGTCCGCCCGTACGAACCGGCGCCGACCGTTGCGGCAGTTGCAATCACGCCGAGACGCCGGTAGCCTGCCCGCTGCACGGCAGTTGCCGCCGAGTCGATCAGGTCGAGCACCGGTGCACGAGTCGAAGGCCAGCCGTAGCGCTCCGCGATCGCGCACGACGTATTGCACGCCATGACGATCGCCTCAACCTTCACGTCGTCGAGCCACGCCAGGTTGGCGGTGAGCAACGCAAACAGATCTTCCGGTTCGCGGTCGCCGTACGGAACGTGCGCCTGATCGGCGAAAAACACCACGTCGGCGCGCGGCAGCCGCTCGCGCAGGCGCTGGATGACTGTGAGGCCGCCCAGGCCGGAATCGAACAACCCGATCATCAGCCCCGCTAACGTTACTGCGCGGGTTGGTTGGGCACCGGATATTGCCGGCTGTATTCGTCGATTCCGTCGGCAATCGATTGAGCGACTCTTTGCCGCCATGCCGCCGACGTCAGCAACGCGAAGTCGCTGGGATTCGAAATGAATGCCGTTTCGATGAGCACCGCCGGCATGAGCGCGTGCAGCGTGACGTAGAGGTGGCTCTTCACGATTCCGTCGTCCTTGGTCCCATCCGAGGCAAGGTCGCGTTCGACGGCCCGAGCCAGGGCGAGATCGCTTCCCTTCGAGATGTAATACGTCGTTCCGTATGGACCCGAATTGATGTAGGCGTTGGCGTGAATGCTGATGAAAATCCGCGCCCCAGCGTGATTTGCGACGTCGACTCGTGCCTGCAACTCGTCGTGGGCGCTGTCGTTGGGAGCGTACACGTCGACGTCGGTGTCGTGGGTCAAGCGGACTTGCCAGCCGCGCGCGAGCAGAATATCGCGCAACCGCTTCGACATGTCCAGCGCGAGATCGGCTTCGTCGACTCCGTGCCGCGACGAGCCGCGGTCGCTGCCGCCATGCCCCGGGTCGATGACGATCAGGCGAGGGTTCGTCGGAACGTAGCTGTTGCGCGGTCCGAACTTCCACGCCGCATCGTTGTCGGCGCCGGATCCGGGGTTCGACTGATCGAGCGGCGCCGGCGTAACCATTGCCGCCTGCTCGCCCGACGCGATCACCGACCCAACGCTGCCGCTTCCCGAGCGTGGCGCGTCCGCGACTTCGTCACGTCCCACCGCGACGGTCAAACCCGTAGCCGAAGGAGAAATCGCCAACGACTTCGGTCCGTCGAGTGACAGCGCGATGCGCACCGTCGCCGGGTCGACTTGACGAACGCGCAAAGCCCCGAGCGGCGCAGGCTCGCTCGCGTCGATGGGCGGCCCCTGGAGCTGGGCCGCTCGAACGTCGACCCAAAAACGATTGTCCGGATCGCGCAAGCGATGCCATTCGAACGTCGCATTGCCGGCGATAGCGATCGTTACCGAAAAACCGTCGGCGGACGGCGTAACCGTCACTCCGGTAACGCTCGCCGGTCCCGGAGCGGTGACCGGTGCACCGGTTGGCGTTTGGTCGGAACTCGTCGCAGGTTCGGCCGTCGCCGCGTCTTGCGGCGCCGGTGGCGTCGACGCCGTCGTACCGCTTGCCGAGAACGCGATGGTAACGTCGCGCTCGTTGTTGTTCCGAGGCACGTCGTGTGACGCGCCGGGCGCGAGTTGCACGGTCACGATGGTTTTCGGTTCCCGAATCGTTCCCGCTTGCGCGATTTGAAGCGTGCGAATGCCGCCCGCGTTCACCGTACGGGTGCCCGCCAGCGTCGTTCCGACGCCGTCGAACTCGTAGCTCACCGAGCCGGCGCTCTGCCCTACGACGCGCGGATGCAGCGGCGCACCGCCGCGCGCGATCACCTCTGCGCTACCGGCCGACGAGCGCACCTCCAGTGAATCGAGCTGCGGCTGCAGCACTGCGCGGCCGCCGTCTTGACGCATGGCGAGATCGAGCGAGCGCAGCACTTCGTTTAACGGCAGATACACTTCGTCGCCAACTACGTATGGAGCGATCGCCGCCTGCAGGCTGATCGGACCGACGTCGTAGCGCCGGTCGCCGACGGCAAAACTCACGACGACCGGAGCCGACGTCGTGATCAGCACGTAGCGGTCGCCGGCGTTCCACGTGACGGCCGCGCCGCAGGCACGCAATAGTGCTCGGAAGCCCGAATCGTTTACGCCCACCGCCGTCACACCGCCGGTAGACGAGACGTGCGCGAACACGATCGGCTGTTGTCCGTAAACGGCTTTGATCGGCGCATCGGCCATCGCCGAGCCCATCGATGCGGCCATCGCGAGCGCGCCGGCGAGCAGCGCCTTAGAAATCGGAGCGATGCAGCGGTTCATCCAGCTCAAGGTGCCCCCCGGGCAACGCCGGCAGCGTTTGACCTTCGATAGTTATTTTGACCGCATCGATTCCGGGTATGCCGGTCACGGTGTAGGTGAGGGCCTTGAACTCACCGTTTTCACCGAACGTTCCTCCGGCTTGACGCTCCACGTCCTTCGACAGATCGACCGTGGCCGTCGAACCCGAAACGGTTGCGCCGGTCACGCGCGTCCCCGGCGGAAAACGAATAGCAGCAACGTCGCCCGGTGGCCCGGCAACCGCTTGCACGGCGGCATACAACACGGTGTTGCGGCGATGTTCCGAAGCACTTTCGCCGGGTTGCTGCGGACGCATCGAGACGCGCATCGTGCCGAGCGCCGCTCCGTCGATTTTCGTATAGTAGACCGTTAGGGTGGCGGCGGCAGCGGGCTGCCGATGTGAGAGGTAGTACCAGGTACCGGCGACGATGATTGCCAGCAATACGACCAGGGCGACGAGCCGCGACGGTCTCACGTGCGGCGCTCTTCGCGACCGGCGCTGCTTCTTCATTCACACCATGTACGTTCTTGGCGGCGCCCCCATTGCGAGGATCGGCCGATCGACGGCGAACGCCGCGATATCGCTGCGCGCGGATCCGTCGAGTGCGAGTTCGCTCAAGATGCGCCCGATGAGCGATGCGAACTTGAAGGCGTGACCCGCCCCGATCGCGACCGTGACGTTGGGATGTTCGGGTAAGCGATCGATGACGAAATCGCGGTCCGGCGTTAGCGTATACAGGCACGTCTTGACGACTCGCCGCGGGCCGAAGGCGTCGGGAAGGTTGCGGCGGAGAAACTCGCCGACGCGGCGCGTTATCTGCAAGTCCTCGTCGAAGGAACGCGCATCCGGGTCGACCGGCACGCCGCCGGCATCTTGCGACACCTTCACCGCGCCGGGTTCGCCGAAAACCGGAAACCCGTAAAACGACGGATCGTCCATCCAGATCCAAACCGGGAAATGCCCGAAGGCGAACCGATCGGCGTCGCGCGGTTCGAAGTACATTGCCTGCTCCTTCGTCACTTCGAGCGGCAGCCGAACGTCGAACCAGGCGAGCACGCGCGAACTCCACGGGCCCGCCGCGACGATGAGTTTCGCACCGCGATACCATTGCCCGCCGGCGAGAACCTCGATCTCGCCGCCGCTCATTTCGCGCACCCGAGTTACCGGCGCCTCGGCGCGCAACACCGCACCCAGGGCACCCGCGACGCGCTGATGCGCGGCGGTCGCGCGCTCGGCGGCGACGATGCCTCCGTCGCTCTGATACAGGCCGTGCACCTCATCACCGATTCGAAATGCCGGCCAGCGCGATCGGATTTCGGTGGCATCGAGCCATTCGAACGGTACGCCGCACGCCTGCATGGCGTCGGCGTATCCGCTCAACGGTATCGCACCGTCGCGCGGTCCGAGATCCAACCCGCCGGTGCGAAAAATGACCTGCTCGCCGGCGTCGTGCTCCAGCGATTCCCACGCGCCGTAGGCTTCCGACGCCAAGCGCACGTACGACGGCGTAACGTAGGACCGGCGAATGATGCGCGAGTGGTCGTGCGACTCACCGCGCGCGTGCCCGAGCTCGAATTGCTCCAACGCCAGCACTTTCGCGCCGCGCTTGGTCAGCCAATATGCCGCACCGCTCCCAATGCCGCCTAAACCCACGACGATCGCGTCGAAATCGTGCGTCACGGAGTCTCGTTCCGGATCGCGACCGCGTCGTCACCCAGACGGGAGGCAACGTAGCGCCGAATATCGAGACTCGAGTCTTCCATCGGCGCGTAGTAGCCGTGATCGAACGCACGCGAACGCATTCCGGCTTGAACGCTCTCGCAAATCTTCCAATCCTGCTTGTTGACCAGATCCCAAAAATCGATCGCATCGCTGGGATCGAAGGCGGCCTTGGCCATTTCGCTGGGATGAAACAGGAAGTCGCAGACGATCGCCGTCCGCTCGGCACTCTGCGGCCATAGCGAAAACGCCGCGACGTGATCCGCCGCCAAGCTCAGCATGAAATTCGGGTAAATCAACTCGCCCTTGTGGCGCACCCGCTCGTCTTCGTCGATCCCGGCAAACGCTGCACGCTCGCTGGTACCGTTCCAGCTAAACGTCCACGCGCCGTCACGATGCGGAATGCCGCGTTCCCAATCGAGGCCCGCGCCGCCGCGTTTGAACGCCGGCACGACGCGGCAGAGTTCGGGATGAACCCCCGCGCAGTGATAACACTCATTGTAGTTTTCGAGCAGCACTTTCCAGTTCGCTGCGACGTCGTAGTGAATCGAGCGAGCGATCCGGAGCTGCTCGAGAGGGTAGCGCGCGAGCCGCGCCGGAACGGCTCCGAGTTGCGCGCTCAGCGTGCGCCCCTCGCGGCTCGCAGCGTCGGGAGACAAGTGAAGAAACAGGAAGCCTCCCCAGCATTCCACGCCCACGCGATGCAGGCGGCGCGCGTCGGGCGGCACCGCGTTGCGCGGCACGA
The DNA here is from genome assembly GCA_049585095.1 of Candidatus Tumulicola sp. Lineage (GTDB taxonomy): Bacteria > Vulcanimicrobiota > Vulcanimicrobiia > Vulcanimicrobiales > Vulcanimicrobiaceae > Tumulicola. Next base: position 4,344 of record JBAUZB010000265.1, on the reverse strand, counting down.
AGGGCGTCGCCATTAAGGTACCGTCGAGGCCGTACGCCCAACCGTGGTACGGGCAGCGAATCGCTCCGCGAACGGTGCCCTCCCCACAGAGAAGGCGGCTGCCACGGTGACGGCAGAGATTCAGGTGCGCGTGCACGCCGTCGAGAGCCCGCACTACGATCACGCTTTCGCCGGCGACGTCGACGACCCGAAACGCCCCGACGCCTTGGAGTTGCTCGACGCGGCCCGCGTAGAACCATTGGTCTTCGAAAATCGCCAAGCGTTCGCGCTCGAAGAAGGCGGCGTCGGCGTACGCAGCGCGTGGAAGCGACGCCTCCAGACGACTCGATCCATCAATCGTGGTAGGAGTTTCTCGTTCGGCCAATTGAGTTCACTCCCGAAGGCTTCGATGGTTTATCGGAAAAAGGCCAAATAAATCGCTGCTCACCACAGGGTTCTGTCAAATGCTGCGGAACCCTTGACGGAGTCCCCCGAGAGAGGTGCGACCATGAGCGTCTTCGCGAAGCCCGCCATTGCGCCCGGAGCCAAAACGCTCCCCGCAAGCTGGTACGTATCTCCGGAAAACTTCGCCGCCGAACGCGAGCGAATCTTTGCGCGCAACTGGGTCGGCGCCGGCCGGGGTGAGTGGATCCCCAATGCGGGCGACTTCTTTGCGATCGATCTCGCCGGTGAAAGCCTGATCGTCACGCGCGACCGTCACGGCATCGTGCACGCCTTTTACAACGTTTGCCGCCATCGCGGTACCCGGCTCTGCGAGCAAAACGCCGGACACTTTCAAGGATCGATCCAATGTCCGTATCACGCGTGGACCTACGGCCTCGACGGCAAGCTCAATGCCGCTCGCAACATGGCCGAGGTTCCGGGATTCGAACGCGCAGACTATCCGCTCAAAGAAGCGGCGGTCGCATTGTGGGAAGGATTCGTGTTCGTGAACTTGGCTTCGGCCCCGGAGCCCTTCGAACGCGCGCTCGCGCCTTTGGTCGGACGCTTTGCGCGCTGGGACCTCGAAAACTTGCGCACCGGCCGAACGATCGAATACGACGTCGCCTGCAACTGGAAGCTGGTATTCCAAAACTACTCGGAATGTTATCACTGTCCGTTGGTGCATCCGCAACTCGACAAGCTTTCCCCCTCCGACAGCGGACGCAACGATTTGACCGAAGGCCCCGTGCTGGGCGGGTATTCCGAACTGCGGTCGCATAGCGCGAGCCTGACCATAACGGGTCAAACGACGCGTCCGCCGCTCGGGACCCTTGCCGGCGAAGACTTGGACCGGATCTACTACTACACCATCTTCCCGTCGATGCTGCTGAGCCTTCACGCCGATTACGTGATGGTGCACTACGTCAAACCAGTTTCGATCGGCCGCACGCACATCGTTTGCACCTGGCTTTTCGAGCCGGCCACGATGGAGGCGCCGCACTTCGATCCGAGCGACGCCGTCGACTTTTGGGACGTCACCAACCGCCAGGACTGGCACGTCAGCCAGCTCACGCAGCTCGGCTTGAGTTCTCGCGCGTACGCTCCCGGCCCATACTCGAATGCCGAGGGGTTGCTCGGCGCCTTCGACCGGCACTACTTGCGCATCATGGGCGCGCCCGATTGATCTTTTCGCGCGGGTTGGCGCTGCTCGCGGCATGCGTGATGGTCGGCACGGCGCACGCCGTCGCGCACGAAACGTTTGGCGATCTCAGCTGGCGCAACATCGGTCCGGCGGTCGCCGGCGGCCGCACCGCAGCCGCCGCCGGCACCGATACCGATCCCTACCTCTACTATTTCGGCGCAGCCGGAGGCGGCGTTTTCAAGAGTACCGACGGCGGACTGACCTGGCGCGACGTCTGGCCCCGCGACGCGCCGGGAGCGATCGGCGCGATCGCGATCGCCCCGTCGAATACAAACGTGGTGTGGGTCGGTACCGGCGAACCGAATCCGCGCAACGATGCATCGTATGGCAACGGCGTGTGGATCACGCACGACGGCGGCGCCCATTGGGAGCACTGCGATCTCGTTGGTTCGTACGCCATTTCGAAGATTCTCGTCGACCCACGCGACGCACGCGTCGCGTTAGCCGGAGCGCTCGGCAATCCGTTCAAAGATTCGACCGAGCGGGGCGCGTATCGCACGACCGACGGGGGGCGAAGCTGGCAGCACACGCTGTACGCCGGCCCGCAGAGCGGCGTGTCGGACCTGGATTGGAATCCACGCGACCCGCGTATCGTGTACGCCGGCGTGTGGCAGTTTCGGCGCAAACCGTGGACCTTTACCAGCGGTGGAAGCGCGGACGGAATCTTCAAATCCATCGACGGCGGCGTGAGCTGGCGCAAACTGTCGGGCAACGGCTTGCCGCGCGGCGACATGGGGCGCATCGGCATCGCGGTCGCTCCGAGCGATCCGCGCCGCGTCTATGCGTTGATCCAATCCGCCGCCGGGCTCCTATGGCGCTCGGACGACGCCGGCGCGCACTGGAAGATGATGTCGCGCGACACCGCGATCGACCAGCGACCCTTCTATTTCAGCCGTCTGGCCGTCGATCCGCGCGACCGCAATCACGTTTTCTTCGCGTCCGAGGACTTAGTCGAAACGCACAACGGCGGGCGCACGTTCGACGACATCGGGACGGCGGTGCATCAAGATCACCACGGGTTTTGGATATCGCGTGACGGGCGTCGCATCATCGAGACCGACGACGGCGGCGCGCCGATTTCGATCGACGGCGGACGGACGTGGGACTGGCGCTCTAACGTCGATCTCGCCCAAATTTATCACGTCGGATTTGACGACCAAAATCCGTACCACGTCTGTGCGGCGATGCAGGACGACGACTCCTACTGCGCGCCGAATCTTTCGCTCAGCCCCCTCGGATTGACCGAGCGTGATTGGCGCGACGTGGCCAACGATGCCGACGGCGTTGCGGTATGGCCGGAGCCCGGCGACCCGCAGTCGGTGTGGAACGTCGGCATCAACGAACTCAACGGACAGCTGGGAATCTTTAACCTCGACTCGCGGCAGAACTACGATATCTCTCCGTACGTCCACGACACCAACGGGCGTGCGCTCGCGGGGTTGCCGTATCGCTTCAATTGGGAAGCTCCGCTGGCGTTCTCGCGGCTCGACCCGGGCGTCGCCTACTTCGGCGCCAACGTCGTCTTCGAAACGCGCGACCGCGGACGCACCTGGCGTGCCATCAGCCCGGATCTCACCCGCAACGATCCGGCGAAACAACAAGTCGCCGGCGGACCGATCAACACCGACGTCTCCGGTGCCGAGTTTTACGACACGCTGCTCGACATCGCGCCCTCGCCGCTGGATGCAAAGACGCTTTGGGTCGGCACCGACGACGGCCTGATTTGGCGCACCGTCGACGCAGGCGCGCATTGGCAGAACGCAACGCCGTCCGGAGTCGCACCCTGGGGCCGCGTCGAAACCGTCGAGCCGTCGAACGTCTCCCTCGATCGCGCGTATGCGGTCGTAAACCGGCACACCATGGGCGACCGGAGGCCGTACGTTCTGGCGACCGACGACGGCGGCACGACCTGGCGCGAGATCGTGACCGGATTGCCGCCGGGCGAACCTGCCCACGTAGTGCGCGAAGACGCGCGCAATCCCGACGTGCTCTACGCCGGATTGGAGCAAGGCGCGCGCGTCACGTTCGACCGCGGCGCGCATTGGAATAGCTTGCAGATGAACATGCCGCCGACGTCGGTCCACGACATTCGCATCGCACCCGCCGCCAACGATCTGATCGCCGGGACGCATGGGCGCGGCATCTATATTCTCGACGATCTCACGCCCCTCGAAGGCTTGCGGACGGCGCAGGCCGCAGCGGTGCCGGCGCTCTTTGCGCCCCGGCCGGCATACGCGTGGTATCTGTGGTGGTCGGGCCAGTACGGAACGCACGACGACGAGTGTTGCGTCCCTGCCGGCGTCTTCAGCGGAACCGACCCGCCGTACGGCGCGCTTCTGTCGTACTATTTGCCGGCCGTCACCCCGGCATCGATCGAGATCCTGGATGCGCGCGGTTCGACCGTCCGGCACCTCGACGCACCCGGCCACGCCGGCCTCAACCGCACGGCCTGGGATCTTTTGAGCGAGCCGCTCGTCGAGTGGCACGCGGCCCGTGATTGGAATGCGACCTGGAGCGCGCCGATGGTCGTTCCCGGAACCTACACGGTGCGGCTGCGCGCCGGCGAACGCACCGTCGAACGGCGGCTCGAGGTGCGGCCGGATCCGCGCGCCCACTGGACGCAGGAGCAATACGTGGCGCGTTACGATTTCCTGGCCGCGCTCGACCAAGAACTCTCGGCGATCGACGCCGCGCTCAACCGACTCGACGCGGTGCGCGCG
>JBAUZB010000264.1:0-1870 GCA_049585095.1 Candidatus Tumulicola sp. | reverse complement strand
ATGCCATGAGGACTCCTTGGAGGCGGGTAATGGATATATGACGGCTACGACGGTTCAGGCGCAAAATCCCGGGCGACTTCCTTTACATTAGCTTTACAAAAATCGCGGAGGGGCCTGCAGGTAACGCTTGCCTCGGCACGCATTGTAGCTATCCCCCAGGTGTGGACCAGGGTTATCTTCGCGATTCCCGATCAAACCGAACCAACTTTTCACACTTTCATGAAAGAAAAGGGAAATTCACCAATGAAGATTTCCAACTCGGCCAAATACGTCATCGGCGTATTTGCAGCCGTTGCTCTTCTCGCCGGCTGTACCAGCAGCGGCGGGTCGCAGCTTGCCCCGACGGGCGGCGCTACCGCGCCGAACGCTCATCAACAAATGGGCAGCAATCATAAGGTGGACCTCTCGCTGACGCTCGTCACGCCCCGTAGCGTGAAGACGCATCTCCACAAGGTCCCCAACGTGCATCTGATCAAGCCGAACTGCTGCGCGCTCCAGAAGACCGTGTTCATAACCGACGCATTCGGCGGCTCCAGCTTCACCGGCGCCGTTTATGCGTTCGACTACGTTACGGGCGCGGCGCTCGGACAGTTGGCGGCACCTCCCGAGGGCTGGTTTGAAGTGCAAGGCGCCTGCTCGGATACGAGCGGCAACGCCTACTTCGCCAACACGGCCGAGTCGACCATCGACGAGTACACGCACAGTGGTTCCTACGTCGCCACGCTCTCCGATCCGGGACAGTACCCGGTAGGCTGCGCTTTCGACAAGTCGACTGGTAATCTCGAAGTGCAGAACATCATCAACACCAGTGGTGGACCTGGCAGCATCTCGATCTACAGCGGCGGCGTGCTCCAGAACACCTACTTCCCGCCGAACATGTTCCGCGTGTACTTCGCGGGCTACATGGGCAAGTCGGGCACTCTGTACGTCGACGGCGAAGATTCGTCGGGAGCGTTCGAGTATGACTCGTTCGCCGGCGGCACGTTCACGCAGATCACGATCACCGGCGGCGACATCCTCTTCCCGGGCACCGTTGCGTACTCGGGCAAGACGGCGTCGATGAACGTCGGCGATCAGGATACCTTCTCGTCTCCGACGTTCTATCAAGTCTCGACGACCGGAGCGATCACGGGATCGACCGTGACGAACTGCACGCAGTTCTCCGACATCTGCGACATCGTCCAGGGGACGATCAAGGGCCCCGGACTCGTTGGACCGGATGCCAGTGCCGTCGTTGCCAACCGCTTCGCCTACCCGGCCGGCGGCGCATCGATCCTGAACTATGGCGCAGCGTACGTTGAGCCGATCGGATCGGCAGTTAGCCCCGATAAGGGCGACTAACTCGTATCGCATCGGGAATCAACAAAGCGGGCCCGCTTCGGCGGGCCCGCTCTTTTTTAGTCGGGTGGGGACGGGGGAATACCAACTGGGGCCTCGAGGAAGACCTCGACGTTCAGATGGTTTCGGCCAAATGCCCGCTATGCACGATTTACTTGGTCGAAGCAAACTCCAATCAGTGGAGTGATCTCGAGGCGGCTGAAAAGGAAGCCGTGGCACTGGGCGCCACGATCGTCAGCAACAGTTACAGCGGAAGCGGTGCAAGTCAGTCCGATTTCGACACCAAGCACGTCACCTATCTCGCCAGTTCGGGAGACGGCGGCTACGGCATCGCCGATCCGGCCGATTTCGGCAGCGTCGTCGCGGTTGGCGGAACGCGCGGCTGGACCGAGACCGTGTGGAGCGGTGCCGGCGCCGGCGATTCGACGTCACAAAACGGCGGACGGACATTTTGGAAGGCGAAGAACCAAAAGCATCTCTATCCTATCCCGAGCGGCAGTGACGGTTCTTGCGGCGGAAGTTATCTCTGTAC
>JBAUZB010000263.1:0-3327 GCA_049585095.1 Candidatus Tumulicola sp. | reverse complement strand
TCGGACAGCAGATCGGCAACACGAGCATCCAGCTCACGCAGCGGCAATTGGAAATCCCGCCGACCCTTGAAGTGCCGCCAGGTTATCTTTTCAACGTGCTTGTCGATCGCGACATCATCCTGATGGCGCCGTACGAAGAAGGGAGTGCGCGATGACGCTCCATGCACTTGCGCTGGCGGCGCTTATGGCGCACTGTGCGCCCACTGTCGCGCCGTCAACCATGACAGCAATCGTACAGGTGGAAAGCGGCGGCAATCCGCTCGCAATCGGCGACAATACGACAAGGCGTTCGTATTACCCGCGCGACCGCGCGACTGCGGAACGTCTCGCGCGCCGGCTGCTGGACGCCGGACACTTGCTTGACATCGGGATCGCTCAAATCGACAGCATGAACTTTGCCGGTTTTGGCGTGACAACGCACACGATCTTCGATCCATGCGTCAACCTAGGCATCGGCGCGCGAATCCTCAGCGGCGACTACGCATTCGCGGCGCGTCGATATGGCGATGGTCAGGTTGCGCTGCGGCATGCCATCGGCATGTACAACACCGGGCGCCTAAACGCTGGGGCGCCCTATATTGCGCGCGTGCTCGCCGTCGCTGAAGTTCGTGACGGCTACGGTCAGAGCTCGCGCGCCGCTGCGAAGCGCGACGCAATGCATTCACCTCTCTTCGTGCTCGTGGCGATCCCGCGGTACGAGGTACGGGGCACGCATCGTCAACGAGTCACACCGGCGCGCTCGCCGATTCTCGTGTCGAATGTCTCGCACATCATCTTCTGAGCTGCATGGGCCAGCCCGTTCTCACCGCGACCCTCGCGGTCGCCATCGCGGTCATCGTCACTGCGGCAATAGCGGTAGTCACCTCAGCGTCCGAAACGCTGAGCCGCGTGGTTAAGTTCGTCGGGGTTGTTGCACTCATTGCTTTCGCGGTCGTCGCACTTCAGCGCGCCAACCTACGGATCAATTTCACCGGTAGTATGCCAATCGGCATTTACTCCTTATCAGCATTGCCGCTCGATGGCGTGAAACGCGGCATGCTTGTCGCCGCTTGCGCTCCCAGCCCCGCGGCAGAAATTGGCCGGCAACGCGGGTATCTCGGCGCCGGGCCCTGCGCGGGCAACACTGAGCTTTTGCTCAAGTCCGTCGCCGCGATCGCCGGGGACGAAGTTTCGGTGACGCCTGTGGGCGTAACGGTCAACGGCTGCCTGCTGGACCACAGCCGGCCTGCTCCGCGGGACCGGTCCGCACGCCAACTGGGAGCGTGGCTCAGTGGGCGCTACCGCTTGGCCGCGGGCCAAGTCTGGCTCTACGCGGCCGACGACCGAAGTTGGGATTCACGCTACTGGGGTCCGGCGGCTGCCACCAGCGTCGCGGATAGCGCTTACCCCGTGCTTGTTCTTCCAGGCAGGTCAGCTCGACGGAGGGCTTGCCGGACTGCCCTTCCCGCTGGCCTCCGATGCAGCGGCAACCCGGAAGCTGGGCATCATTTGCTATCATTTGACATCATCCTGACGGATGCTGTATCTTCTTGGGCATGGAATCGAAGTGGCTAACAACCGAGCAAGCCGTTGATTATCTGGGCATCGGTAAGACACGGCTGTACGCGTTGTCTCAGAGCGGCCGAATCCCCGTGAGCAAGGTCGGAAAGAAATGGCTCTATGATCAGCAGTTGCTCGACGACTGGATGCGCGCTGCTAAGAGCTTCGATTCCTATTTTATGGAAGCTGCGCCGAACATTGAAGGCAACCTTAACCTACGAGATCCCCAACGAGATGCGTACCTAGCCGCATACGATTTCTTTGCTTCCGGAGGCCGCAAGGCAATTGTTCAACTGCCGGTAGGATGCGGAAAATCAGGCCTTGCCGCCATCCTACCATTCGGTATAGCGCGCGGTCGCGTGTTGATCATTGCCCCTAATCTCACAATCAAAGACGAACTCCAGAAAACGCTCGACATCACCAACCGGCAGAAGTGCTTTTGGCGCCGGATGCACGTCTTGGCCGATGCGGACATGATTGCCGGTCCCTACGTGTGTACGCTAGAGACCGGAAACATCAGCGTCTGCGAGCAATCGCATATCGTTTTGACAAACATTCAGCAGCTCGCTACAAATGCCGAAAAATGGCTGGACCAGTTTCCAGTTAACTTCTTCGATTTAATTATCGTCGATGAGGCTCATCATGGAGCTGCGTCGAGCTGGAAACTTGTATTTTCTCGGTTCCCCGACGCCAAGGTTGTCAATCTGACGGCAACACCATTTCGTAGCGACCGTCAGGAAATCGACGGCGACCTGATCTATCGGTATCCATTCAAGAGCGCAAGCATTAAAGGCTATCTCAAACGTCTGAAGGCCACATACGTCGCTCCGACGGAGTTGACATTCACTGTCAAAGATATTGAACGAACTTTTTCCCTGGATGAAGTCCTCGAGATGAAAGAAGAGGAGTGGTTCAGCCGCGGCGTAGCTCTTAGCGACCCTTGCAATGTGAGCATCGTTGACAACAGTTTAGAGAAGCTCGAGCAGCTTCGGCTAAGTGGAACGAAACATCAGATCATCGCTGTCGCCTGTTCGATCAACCACGGGCAGCGAATTCGGAGTCTCTATGAGGAACGCGGGTACAACGCAGAGGTCATTCACAGCAAGCTCGACAGCTACAAGCAAGAAGAGATCATTCGCGATCTAAAAAATGGAAGTCTGGACTGCATAGTCCAGGTTGCAATGCTGGGAGAAGGGTTCGACCATCCAAAGCTCAGCGTGGCCGCGATTTTTCGGCCATTTCGTACGCTGGCGCCGTACATCCAGTTTGTCGGAAGAATTCTTAGGGTTGTCGTGCAAAACGATCCCGCTCACCCCGACAACTACGGGCACATTGTTACTCATGTGGGATTAAACCTTGACAAGCAGTTGACGAGCTTTAAGGAATTTGAGAACGACGATCAAGCTTTTTGGTCGCAGGTCACGGGTGGTGCAGAGCCTGAACAACCATCTGAAGTCCTCAGCGGCCAAGCCCGCATGAAGCTGCGCGAGGAAATGGTTGTCAACAACGAGATCATTGAGCACGTATTTGAGGAGGAGTTCACTACCGCTGAGGACGCTGACATAGTCGCGGAGCTGGAGCAGCGATTTGCCAGTTTGGGGCTCGATCCAGCGCTAGCGAAAGACGTCGTGAAGAGGAGCGCGTCCGAGAAGCCGAGTCGGGTTCAGGCGGAGGCTGCCCAACCATTCGCCATTCTTCCGCAAAGGAAATGGCAAGAAGGCAAGAGGCGGCTAAACGAAGACGCAAAGCGCACCGCGAATCTCTTGCTAAACCGCTGCGGCTTTACTC
>JBAUZB010000262.1:0-4101 GCA_049585095.1 Candidatus Tumulicola sp. | reverse complement strand
GCCTGAGCGAGGGCAAATGCGCTGATTCCAAGGATCAGGAAAAGCGGCCGGGGCAGCGCCGGCACGAGCGCCAGCACCAGCAACAATCCACCGGCGCTGCGCAGCACGTCCGGGCGTGCGAAGAGCTGCGCCGCCAAATCCGCGCCCAGCGCGCCGTCGGATGCAACTCGCGTGACCATCATGCCCATGGCCGTCGAAATGAGAAATGCCGGCAGTGTAGTGACCAGCGCGTTCCCGATGGAAAGCAGCGCAAAGGTATTGAGCGAATCGAGCGGCGAGAGCCCGTGATACGCGACGCCGACCACGACGCCGCCGGCAAGATTCAACGCGACGATCACCAGCGCGGCAATAGCGTCGCCCTTTACGAACTTTCCGGCGCCGTCCATCGCGCCGTAGAAATCGGCCTCACGCTGGACGGCGTCGCGTTTTGCGCGGGCTCCGTCGGAATCGATGGCGCCGGCATGAACGTCGGCGTCGATCGCCATTTGCTTACCCGGCATTGCGTCCAGGGTGAATCGCGCCGCAACCTCGGCGACGCGTTGCGAACCGCTGGCAATGACGACGAACTGAATCGTAACCAGGATCGCGAACACGATCAAGCCGACGACGAGGTTTCCGTGCACGACGAAGGCACCGAATGCCGGGATGATACTTCCGACCGCGCCGGGCGTTGCGCCGTCGGTGAGTATCAGGCGGGTGGCCGAAACGTCCAGCGACAACCGGAACAACGTCGCGACCAACAAGGCGGGCGCAAACGCCGAGAACTCCAAGGGATCGTCGACCGTCACCGACAGCAGCAGAACCAACGCCGATCCGAAGATATTGATGCCGAGCAAGACGTCCAGAAGCCACGGCGGCAGCGGCACGATGAGAATCGCAACGACCGCGAGGAGCAGCGCAGCGAACGCGTAGACCGGAACGCGGCTCACGAATCGGCTGTTTTCGTGCGCGCTAAGGCCAGGACGATTTCGGCGACGGCGACGTAATGTGCGCGCGCGATCGGATGGCCGGCACGGGCGTCGCGATAGAGTGCGCGTGCCAGCGGCGCGTTTTCGATCACCGGAACGCGATGCGCCGCGGCGAGCGCACGTACGCGCAGCGCCGCCTCGCCGGCGGCCCGCACGACGACCAACGGTACGGAAACCTTGGGCGGGCGATACTCCAGCGCAATCGCCACGTGCGTCGGATTGGCGACGACGAACGATGCGTCTTTCACCTTGGCGATCGCACCGCTCAGGAGCGCGCGATGCAGCGCCCGACGCCGGCCTCGCGCCAACGGATCTCCGTCTTGTTCTTTAGCTTCGCGTTTGCGCTCCTCGAAGCTCATCCGCAGTTTGCGCAACCAGGCGCTTCGAGCCGCACCGTACTCAGCGATGGCGAAGAGCAGTCCGGTACCGCAGGCAGCCGACGTTACGCGTCCGACGGCGTGCCACGCGGCTGCAGCCGTTGCCGAAACGGCACTCGTTCGAACCATTTCGGACGCTGCGGTCAAGAGCGGAGGCACCATCGCAGCCGACGCGATGCCGAACGCGACGCCGGCGCGAGCAGCGTGCGAAAGCGTTTCGCGCGACGCCATGCGCCGCAGCCCTTCCACCGGGTTGAGGCGCTCGAACTTGACCGCCACCTCGCCGAAACGTAAGCCGCCGGTTTGCAGCACGCTTGCGAGGATTCCGGCTGCCGCCGCGCTGCCGATTGGAATCAGCGCAAACGCGACGATAGCGGCGTCGACCGGCCACGCCGTGGCGGCCGATTGCGCGGCGGCGAATGCAGCCCGCACGGTCGCGATGAAGAACGGCATGGTTCCGGCAACCGCAAACGCCGCGGCGGCAAATGCCAGGTTCGCGCTGAGTTCGCTCGAGCGCGCAACGTTGCCCTCGCGTTTGGCGCGGTCGATGCGCTGCGGAGTTGCCTCGAAGACTTTTTCCGCATCGTCGTTCACGGTGCCGCCGGCGGTATCGCCGCAACGGGCGCTAGGGCTTGCTGAGAAAGCGACGGCACCGCCAGGACCGTTGCGACCAGCGCCGCGGCAAATGCCAACGGGAAAGCCAGCATGAAGCTGCCGAAACGCGGCACCGCGCGCGACAGCGCTCCGAGCGCGATTTGCACGACGAACGCCAAACCGATCGCCGGCGCCGCGACGATCAATGCCACCGACACGATGGTCATCGCCAAACTGGCGGCAAATCCCGCCCATGCGTGAGCGTCGACGGCAGCCCCCGGTGCGATTCGAACGAAGCTTTGCGCAAAACCGAGGATCGTAATTCGATACGCCCCCGAGAGGAAGAAACCGCCGGTATACGCCAGCGACCAAACTCGGCCGAAGCCGCTCGGAGCGACTAGTTGCAAGCTTGGCGCGATCGCTTTTACGCCGACGTAATCGTCGACCGCGCGCCCTCCGGCGTAGGCGCCGTCGTACACGATCGAGGCCGCCATTCCGATCGCAGCGCCGAGCAAGAACTCGGTCACCAAGACCGCCGGCACGGCGATTCCGTCAAGTCGCGGCACGACCGAGTGCGTCGCCGGAGCCAGCGCGAGCGCGAGCACAGCGGCGAGCGCCGCGCGCACCGGCGGGGTGACGCTTGGATGTGAGAACCCCGGCGCGCGAAACGCAAACCCGGCGCAGCGGGCAAAGACGAGGAGCGTCGTCACGGGCGTCCGATGACGACCGGAATGAGGGCCAGCGCGCGATCGAAGAGGCCGGCCAGCAGATGCATTGCCGCGAAGCCGAATGCCGCAATCATCGTGCCGACCGCAACGATCTTCGGCAGCAGCGTCAGCGTCTGCTCTTGAACTTGCGTTGCCGCCTGCACGACGGCCACCAACGTTCCGACGAGCGCCGCAACGGCCAGTATCGGCAGTGAGATCACCGCCGTGGTGACGAGCGCATCGCGAAGCAGTCCGTCGAAGGCCTCCATGCCTTCGATGCTAGCCGCCGCGAGTTATCGGCTTGTTGCCACCAAATATCCCGCCGGGCGCCAAGCGCTCGCGGCCAGCAGCGACGAAACGATCGCGCGCGTTGCCGGCGAACGGTTCAGCGTGTAAAAATGAATCCCGGGTACGCCCGATTGCAGCAGCGCGACCGCCTGCATCGACGCGTACGCGACGCCGAGCGCTTCGACCGCTTCGATGTCGCCTTTCCGCTCGTCCATTTCCACGTGCAGCTTCGGTGGAATCGCCGCGCCGCACATGGCGGCGAACCGCTGGATTTGATCGTAGTTCGTAATCGGCATCAACCCGGGAAGTACCGGCACGACGATACCGGCGCGGCGAATCCGGCGCTCGAACTCGAAAAAGGATGCATTGTCGAAAAAGAGCTGCGACACCAGGAATTCGGCGCCCGCGTCGACTTTTTCTTGGAGACGCGCGAGATCGGCTTCGACGCTCGAGGCCTCCGGGTGCTTCTCCGGATAGCACGCCGCGCCGATGCAGAAGTCGTAGTTACGGCGCAACATCGCGATCAGCTCGGCGGCATGCGCGAACCCGCCCGGCGGCGGCTCGAACGCCGTCGCACTTGCCGGCGGATCGCCCCGTAACGCGAGCACGTTTTCGATGCCGGCGCGCGCCAAGTCCTCGAACAGCGCGCGCAGTTCGGCCCGCGTCGAACCGACGCAGGTGACGTGCGCGACCACGGTGAGGCCGATATCTTGCTGAATCTGCTTGGCGAGCGCGACGGTACGCGCGCGAGTCGAGCCGCCGGCGCCGTACGTGATCGAAACGAAGGCCGGCCGCAGAGGTTGCAGCGCTTCGATCGTCTTCAAGAGCCGACGCGATCCCTCGTCGTCTTTCGGGGGAAAGAATTCGAACGAAAAGAACGGTCGCACGCTCGCGAGCGCGTCGCTGATCCGCATGGCGGGGAACCTCCTCAAGATTCCTCCATTACCGAAAACTCGTAGCCACGCCTCCGCAAACGAGTGCCCAACCGTCGACCATCACGAAGAGCAAGAGCTTGACCGGAAGCGAGACGACCGGCGGGCTGAGCATCATCATGCCGAGCCCCATCAGCATTGCCGCGACCGCGAGATCGATCGCGACGAATGGAAGATAGAGCGCAAAGCCGATCGCGAAGGCGTTGCGCAGTTCGCCGACGACGAAGGCCGGTAC
>JBAUZB010000261.1:0-6039 GCA_049585095.1 Candidatus Tumulicola sp. | reverse complement strand
GGCTTAGTCAGCGGCGTCCGATCGGAAGGCTAGATATTAGCAGCCGCGAAACGTTGGCGTTCCTGGCTTGGCATCGGGGGCTCTGGAGCACGATCATGAACCAGCAAGTACTTCCAATCGAACAACTCCATTGTGTGTCGCTAATCGAAGAGGCATTGGCCCACGAGCCCTCTCAAGTACAATACGCTCATTTTCCGTCGTGTCCGGAACCGATACGCATAATTCGGGCCGCCGATGTCCTATACATCCCGCGTCTGCGTCTTCAGGTTATGTCCGGCGGCGCGGTGCCCCTCGAGGCGCTCCTTGACCCATCTACTTTGGATTTGGAACGCGTCTATACTTTTCCAGAATTGGACTATAATTTCGAGGAGCCGTTTAGTACGCGTTACCGTGCTGAAGAAGTCTGCATTCTTTCAAACTCCTGGTCAATGAACTTCTTCCATTGGATTACGGAGGAGCTGATTAAGGTCACCGTTCTCGAGCGCAGTGGCTTCTCGGGTTCTTACGTGCTCTACGACCAACCCGATTTCTCTCGAGAGTTCCTCGAGTGCCTTGGTATTCCCGCGGAACGCGTCCTCGTGATCGGTGATGAACCAACCGTCTTCCAGACGGCCGTGTTCATGACGCCACTGAACGTCACGAAGCTTCTCAAATATCCCGGCGTCTTTTTTATGCTCCGTAGCGATTTGTTGAAGGTGGCAGATTACGGGCACACCGCTACGCCTCGGAAAATCTGGCTACACCGGGGCCAGCAAGCAAATAGCGGCCGGGAGCTGATCAACGCCGAAGAGGTTCACTCGCTCGTCGAGCGTTATGGTTTCGAGGTCGTCGACATGGGAGCTCACCCGCTGCGGCATCAAATCGCGATCGCAAACCGCGCAGAAGTCATTATGGGGCCACACGCTTCCGCCTTCGTCCATGCCGCGTTCATGGAACCTCGTTCAACGGTAGTCGAGTGCTACTCGCCCGAATTTATTAACTCGGGAGGGTTTTGTCAGGAGATCTGCTCCCTACTCCGGCATCGCTACTTCATGCTGGTTCCCGCGAATGCCTACGGGGTCTATCCGTACGGCCAGAGGCTAAAGCTCAACTGTTTCCAGCTTGAATTGCTCCTGCAATCATTAGAGCTGTAATCCAGTACCACGCCCAGTTGTCGCATTTGCGACGCCATTAGACTCGCTTAGCCTCGAGGACCCCGGAGCCTGTCCCGAAAACGACGCGCAGTCTTATGCCGCGGGCTGGCGTTGTCGGACACTTTCGATGACCTGAACGATCGCATCGTCGATCGACGTCCGAGGCTCGAAACCGATCGCTGCCCGAATCTTCGAGATATCCGGAACTCGCCGCGTGATGTCTTCAAATCCGCACTCGTATGCCTCGTCAAACGGAATGAATCGAAGCGATGACGAGGAACCAGAATGCTGGATGACTCGGCAGGCGAGGTCACGGATCGCAATTTCCTGCGGGTTTCCCACGTTGAATATCTCGCCGATCGTCGCCTTTTCGTCCAGCATTGCGATGACGGCATCGACCACGTCGCCGACGTAACAAAAGCAGCGCGTTTGGGTACCATCGCCGTAAACGGTCAACGGTTCGTAGTCCAACGCTTGTCGCACAAACCGTGGCAGAACCATGCCGTAGCGCGCGCTTTGACGTGGACCCACGGTGTTGAAGAGACGCACGACCGTTGCCGGAAGATTGCGCTCACGAGCGAGTGTCAGCGCAAAAAACTCGTCGATCGCCTTGCTGCACGCATAGCTCCAGCGGAGCTTCGTGGGCGCTCCAAAAGTGATGGGATCGCTCTCGCTCGATGGAAAGCGCGTGGAGAGGCCGTAGAGCTCGGAACTCGAGGCCACGATTGTCCGGCACCCATGTCGAGCGGCGGAGCGTAAAACGACTTCCGTTCCGCGTACGTTGCAATCGAGCGTCTCAAGCGGATTAGAAATGACGACCTTCAACCCGACTAGCGCGGCGAGGTGGATAACAGTATCGCACGTTGAAGTGTATTCTTCCATCAGCGCTTCATCGCGAATATCGCCAATCACGAGCTTAAAACGTTTCGATTGAGAGACGGCTTGGAGATTCTCCCGGCTGCCGGAAAACAGATTGTCGACCGCGACAACCGCATCGCCTCGTGCGACGAGGGCCAGCGTGAGTGCCGAGCCGATAAAGCCGGCGCCGCCTGTGACCAGAACCTGCCTCATATTCGTACGATGATGCCAGGCGCCGACCGCCGCTGCGCTTCATTCAGTGCATTCCGTGTGTCGACGATTATGTCCGCGAGGGACGCAACACGCTCATAGTCGACCACAGCGTGGTCGGTGACTATGATGACGCAATCTGCCGTTGTGATCTCCTCGTCCGTCAGGGCGACGCTTGTGAGCGGATCCGAGCACCGCTCGCCTGGGGCGTCGGCTTCGACGCCGGCGAGCCGCAGTCGCGGATGAGGTTCGTTCTGTGGCTGTATGCCTGGCGGCCGTTCAGGCCACCCACGAAAATCGAGCTCCAGGCGCTGGACAAAGGGATCGTGATAGACGACGGTCGCACCGAGCGCGCGCAATTGGTGCATGATCGCGACGGCGGGTGCGTGGCGCGTGTCGTCGATATTGGCCTTGTATGCCACTCCAAGCAAGAGAACGCGAGAGCCGCGCACGGCTTTACGACGCTGATTCATCGCCTGTGCGGCAAGGTTGACGACATGCCCGGGCATCGCCGAGTTTGCGTCATCAGCAAGCGCGATGAAGCGCGAGATGAATCCCTGTTGTTTGGCGCTCCACGCTAGGGAGAGCGCATCGCTCGGGATGCACGGACCGCCGACTCCCGGACCTGGAAAGAAGGGCATGTAACCAAACGGCTTTGTCGCCGCGACTTCGAGGACTTCTCTCGAGTCGACGCCGAGTCGATGGCACAGAAGCGCCATCTCGTTCGCCAAACCTATGTTCACCATGCGGAAGGTATTTTCGAGCAGTTTGGCAGTCTCGGCCACTCGTGCAGACGACGCCCGGTAGACACGCTTCACGATGCTGCCGTACAGCGCACAAGCGGCCTGGCTCGAGCGATGCGAGCATCCGCCGACGACTTTCGGAATATCCGCCAGTTTGAAACGCTGATTTCCAGGATCGATGCGCTCCGGCGAAAATGCGAGGAAGAAATCGCGATCGAGTTTCAGACCTCCCCGCGATAAGAGCGGTAGCAGTTCTTCAGTCGTACCGGGATATGACGTCGATTCCAGCACCACGATCTGGCCTGGCCTCAGACAGCCCGCGACCACTTGGGCGGCGTTCTGGAGGTACGAGAGGTTGGGGTTCCCACTTCTATCCAACGACGTTGGAACGCAAATCACAATCGCATCGCATTGCGAAAGTCCGGAATAATCCGCGGTGGCTTCAAAAGCTCCGTCTTCGACGTGCGCGGACAGCCGGGACGAGGGAACGTCCGTGATGTAGGATTCGCCAGCAGCGATCTTCTCGACTTTACGACGATCGATTTCGAACCCGATCACCCTGAACTCGTCGGCGAACGCAACGGCCAGTGGAAGGCCGACGTACCCTAAGCCAATGACGCCGATCCGGGCGCTGCGATCGACGATACGTTGCCGCAGCACTTCCAAAGGCCCCGCCGCGGAGACTAGGACAGAGCTAGACCTCTCCGGCGCCTCAGGGGGTGCCCCAGGTGCAAATTGTTCCCGCGCAGGATCCGTAGTCCTAGTACTCATCCCGGCGTCAACGCTCGATCGCATTGCCGATGCGTGGCCAACGGATTAACGACGGTGCCAACCGCGGGTCGCAGCAAAACACAGAGTGGTCTAACTCCATTCTTGGACCCGCCGAGGAATAATAGCAAGTTTCTTCGTGGTTGGCAAGAGGCAGCAAGCCCCTCAGGTGGCCTTGCAGTTCGAAGCCTGATATGTTTTTCCAGGAAAGTTCATCGCGCACGGAGCCCGATCGATGTACGGATCGGGCATGGAATTTTAGCAACAAGTTATCACTGGTCAATCAGGCGCCACGGCGGTAGCGAGCGGAGCGCTGTCGAAGGTTCCGATTCTAGTGAACGATTGCATCGGTCAGAAGCTGCGCGATGCGCTCGACCTTTTCGTGCCGAAGGGCGTCGAGATCATCGAGGTCCCTTCGCGGCCCTTCCGCTCACCGGTGCTTCCCGCCGGCTGGCCAACTGAATAGAAGGGTCGATGCGCAGTAATCGTCGTCCGAGTTCGACGAACGCCCCGATATCGGTGCTTCGCCCCCGGCTCCCAAGGTCAAACGTCTTGTCGCGTTATTTGTCGCGTATCGATGAGTCGCGCATCTATACGAACTATGGCCCTCTCTGCCTGGAGTTGGAGGAACGCATTTGCGGTATACTGGCGTTGCCTTTGGGGTCCTGTCAGAGCGCTAGCAGCGGGACGACGGCACTCGTTGGAGCGATTTTGGCGCGCGCTGGCCGCGCGACCTCGGAGCGCCCGCTAGCGATCGTTCCGGCCTTCACATTCGTCGCGACGGCCCTCGCCGCTGAAGAGTGCGGATACTCACCGTTTCTGGCGGACGTGGATGCCGTCACATGGATGCTCGATCCGGAGCGGATGCTCGGGGAGGTTCCGCTCGATCGGGTCGGTGTCGTCATACCGGTGGCGCCGTTTGGCCGGCCCGTCCCTCACGATCCGTGGCGCGCATTTTCGGAGAAGACAGGGATACCCGTCGTGATCGATGGCGCCGCAAGTTTCGACTCACTAGCGAACGCGAGTCCGCACTGTCTTAGTGAGATTCCCATCGCGCTCAGCTTTCACGCAACGAAGAGCTTCTCGACGGGCGAAGGCGGGGGAGTCATTACGACCGATCGGGGCCTTAGCAAGCGCATCGTGCGCGCCTTGAACTTTGGTTTCTTCGATTCGCGCGACTGCAAAGGTCCCAGTGTCAACGGCAAGATGAGCGAGTATCATGCTGCCGTCGGCCTAGCCGAGCTCGACGGGTGGAGAGAAAAACTCGCAGCGTTCAACCGCGTAGCCGAATGGTACCGGAAGCATGCCGAAGATCTGGGAATCGAGCAACATGTCGTGGTGACGCCCGAGATCAGTGCCTGCTACGCGCTATTTCGCGCAAACGACGCCGCGCAAGCTGAGGCCGTCACGGCTGCGCTGGAATCCGACCTCATCGACTCTCGCTGGTGGTATGGCCGCGGTTTGCATCACCAGACATACTTCGAAAAAGCGCCGCGCAGCGAGCTAGGCGTAACCGAAGATTTGGCGCTGCGACTCCTAGGCCTGCCGTTGGCATGCGACATCGAGGAGGAATCGATCGCGCGGATCGTCACGCGTTTAGGGCACGGCCTAAAGGCTCGTCTCTAACTAGAACCATGGACCCTAAACGCGTTGCCCTAATGCAGCCCTATTTTTTTCCTTATCCGCGCTACTTTCGGCTCTTCGCCGAAGTCGACGAGTTCATCATCCACGACGACGCTCAATTCATCAAGGGAGGGCGAGTAAACCGCACCGAAGTACCGGGACCGCATGGCGAAAGCGAGTGGCTTACGCTCCCGCTCGCGAAGCATTCTTCGGATATCCTCATCCGTGATTGCGCGTTTGCCGGCGATGCGCGCGCTCGTTTCGACCGGAGTCTCCGCCGGTTGACATGGGTGACGTCATCGAAGGGTCCCGCTGCCGATCGCGTCCGCGAATATCTCTACGCTCCGCTTCTTTCGCCGATCGGCTACCTCGAAACGGGGCTGCGTTTGATTGTCGAGTTGCTTGGGATTCACGTCCGCATCTCGCGCAGCAGCGCGTTGAGACTCGGGTCGCTGCGCCGGCAGGACCGCGTGATTGCGGCCGTCAAGGCCGTCGGCGGTACTGAGTACGTAAACCTTCCGGGCGGTCAGGCGCTTTACAGCCGCGAAGCGTTTACCATGCAGAAGATTGAGCTTACATTCTTGCGACCCTACGAAGGGGCCCACCGTCAAATGCTCCCGGCACTCATGACCCTGGCCCCGCGTGACATTCCACTTTAGCGAGCCTCCATTTCCGATAGCCCGATTATCTCCGTTCCTGTTAAC
>JBAUZB010000260.1:0-7982 GCA_049585095.1 Candidatus Tumulicola sp. | reverse complement strand
GAGTAGGTCTTGAACTGGCCGGTACCAGCCGTACACAGATAACTGCCGCCGCAACTGCCGTCGTTGCCGGTCGTTATCGCATGCTCGTGTTTGGTGCGCGCTTGCTTCCGGAGTTTCCAGAAGTGCTCGCCGCCATTCATCTTGGCGGCGTTGCCCCTGAGCGCCATGATGCCGGCATTAAACGGCGACGCCACGCTGGTGCCGCACACGTCGGTCCAGCCGCCATAGAGTCCGATATACGTCGCCACGCCGGGCGAGCAGCCGGATTCCGACGATATATCGGTGTCGGTGCGGCTGGTGCAGCCCGGATCGTGCTGCCACGAGGGCTTCGGAACGGCCGTGCCGACCACGGCTGCGTCCGCGCAGCCGGCGCCCGCGTCATCCCAGATGCTTTCGCTATACGTCGAGCCACTCTGCTCCAGCTGCGTGCCGCCGACCGCGATCACGGTGGCGAGGGCGCCTGGGCCGCCGATGTTGTTATATCCGGCGTCGCCCGACGAAGCCAGATACGCGATGCCCGGAGTGTTGAAGGCATTCGGGAAGTTCGTATCGCCGCAGTCCCAGCTGCCGTAGCAGCCCCAGCTGTTGCTGAGGACGGTCGCGCCGAGCGTGACGGCTTCTTTTTCAGCGGCTTCGAAGTCGGCGATGGGGCCTTTGGCCTCCATAAGATAGATAGTACACTTCGGACACGAGGCCGAGACCATGTCGATGTCGAGATCGGTTTCCAGACACCAACCATAGTTTTCACAGCTCGGTGGATAGTTGGACTGTTGTCCGGTCTCGTTGTACTTAAAGAAGCTGGCCGTTCCCAGGCCGTAGGTGGAGCGGTAGGTCGCCAGATCGGTCGCAGCAGCCGCGAGGTCGCCCGCTTCGATCAGCGCCACTTTCGTCCCGGCTCCCCTTGTTAACTGGCCGGTAAGACCGTAAGCCGCTTCGAGCTGGGCGGCCGTAAAGCCGCAGCTCGACGACGGCGAGCAAAGTGGAACGATTCCGCCCTTCTGCACCTGGAGTGCAAAGCACGTCGGCTTGCCGACGACTTGGGGACACTCGGTGCGCGCTTCATGCTTAGCGGCCCACTGGGGAACGTGTTTGAACGCAGCTGGAATGCTCTGGGACGCACCGGCCGATGCCGGAACGTTTGAGGTGCCGCCCGCATTACACGCGGCGATGGCAAGCGCCGCGAGCAGCGGCGCTACGAGTTTCAACGATCGGTTCACAAAAGCTCCTTCGTTATGAAGTGAGTCAGTAAGAAAGTCCGACTCTTAGAAAACGATGAGGACGGCGCCTTCTGCTCGCTTGCTTTTTATTAACAAAATTGCCGGAGCTGCGTTTTCATAAATATGAATTGCTGAAAAGGATCGCTCGGCATTGTAAAGATTCTTAGTCGATCCGTTGTGCCTGCTTCACGCGCGATGGCCGCGAATGAACCTCGAAACTACGCTTCATGCGACGCTATTCGAAAGCCCGGTTCACTTCTGGACGTACACGAACGGAACGTGAGTCGGCGTTAGGATTCGTGCGATGTCGCGGACCATCACGCTGGCAACGCCCTCAACCGGTTCCTCAGCCTGGTAATCGATCCACGCAAGGATCGTCGTATCGGTTGCCGGCGAGTAGTAATCGGCGGTGTTGTATCCCGGAAGCGCGCCGGTGTAGCCGTACCAGCCGGCGCTGCAGGTGATGCCCAGACCGAACGACGTGTTGCCCAGAAACGGGATGCAGTTGATGAGATCGCGGTAGGTCGACGCTCCGCTCGCCTTGCCGGTGGCGTAGAGCTTGATCCACCGCCGGATGTCGTTCATGTCTGAGATCATCGCCCCGGCCGACCCCATGAACGCGACGGGGATCGTGTTGCTGACGTCTTTCCAGTTCCGATTCGCGTCCAGCCCGTAGCCGTGCGCCCACGGCTCCGGCATGGCTTGCGTTAGCGGATACACGGTTTGGGTCAAGCCGAACGGCTCCAAGAGGCGCTTGCGGATTTGGTTGGCCACGCTGTCTTTGGTGATGGCTTCGATGATGAGCCCGATCAGCAAGTAGTTGGTATTGCTGTAGCGATAGCCTTTGCCCGGCGCAAAGTAGGGTTTCTGCTGCACCGCCCATGCAACCAGCGTGCGCGGGTCGAAATTCTGCGGGACCTTCATATTCAGCCGCGCGAACTGCGGCGTCGCGTAGGCTTCGAAAAGACCGCTGCGCATGTCGCAGAGCTCGCGGACGGTGATGTTTTTAGCATTCGGGATGCTGACGCCGAGCGAGAACCGGCTGAGCGGGTCGTCGAGGGTGAGCTTCTTTTCGCCGACCAGTTGGAGAAGCACGCTGATGACGAAGGTTTTGGTGTTGCTGCCGATCCTGAAATGGTCGGCCGAGGTCAGCCGCACTTTCTTTTCAAGATTTGCATAGCCGAAGGCGCGAATGAAACTGCCTCCCTTGCCGTCCCAGACGCCGATCAACGCGGCGGGAACGGGGGTGCGGCCACCATATTTCTTGCGATCGGTTTCGATGGCGGCGACGATCGCCGATTGAACCGACGGCGTCGTCACCGAGACGGGGTCGGCGGCCGAACCGGCCGCGGGACGCAACAGAACACCACCCAAGACCAGTGCGACCGGCAGCACGGATAGCTTACTCACGACCACTCCTTCGGCGCGGCAACCAACCACCCGGCGCCTTACGTGTTGGATGGCGGGCGCGCAGCCCTCCCGCGAGATTGGGATTTGCCGATTCAGTGCGCGCAGAGGCGAGCGCCCGGCTGCCACGAACCGCAGCGGCGGAGGACCGCCCTATGCTCGAGCCCTCGTATCGCTTCTTCTGCGGCGCCGTCGCCGTAACCGGCTGCGTGCTCGTGTCGAGCCTCGCGTACTCAGCCGCGTCCGCGGGCGTCACCGGCGCCGGCGGCGGCTCGACGACCGCCGTCCCCGCGGACATTCGAGCGGTCTTTGACAAACCGCAATACAAAAATTCGGTTTGGGGATTGCGGGTCCTCGACGGCACACGCGTGCTCGTCGACTTGAACTCACAGCGCCACTTTTTCATCGGATCCGTGCGGAAGGTCTTTAGCGTCGGACAGTTGCTCAACGCCGTGGGCGCGGATCACACCTACGATACGCCGGTGTACCGCACGGGCGCGATCGACCATGGCGTGTTGCACGGCAACCTGATCGTGGTCGCGTCCGGCGACCTGACGATGGGCGGCCGCACGCAACCCGATGGAACCGTCGCCGTCAGCGACTGGGACCACAACGAGGCCGATAGTCTGGGCAACGCCATCTTGACCAAACCCAATCCGCTCGCGGGCTATGCCACGCTCGCGCGAGCCGTGAAGGCTGCCGGGATTACCCGCATCGCCGGAAACGTCGTCATCGACGACCGCCTCTTCAAACCATTTCTGTTCAGAGGACAGTTCAACGTTCGGCCCATCTTCGTCAACGACGATTGCGTGGATCTGACGATCGTTCCCGGCGGTAAGGTCGGATCGCTGACGGACGTTACGTCGCGACCGCTCTCGGCGGCGTTGAAAATCGTCAACAACCTTCACACTGGTGGACCGAAAACCCGCGACACGCTCAGCGTAAAACCGACGCTGCCGGCGTGCATCGGCAAAACCGGGTGCCTTTCGACGGACTCTTGCCGGCGGATTACAAACCGCCGCTGACCGGTCAGCCCGACTTGGTGCAGACCGTCCGCATCGTCGAGCCGTCGAACTACGCGCGCACCGTGTTCGTAGAGTCGCTCAAAGCGGCCGGCGTCGCCGTCGATGCCCCGGCGGTGCAAATCAACCCGGTCGCCCTGCTTCCGTCCCAAGCCGCGTACCGCACCGCCGACAAGGTTGCGCAGTTGACCGGTTTATCGTATGGGCAAGATGCCAAACTCATCTTGAAGATCAGCTACAACATCGGGGCCGACACCAGCTTGGTGCTCTTTGGGCTCACCCGTCACGTCAACTCGCTCGATGCGGCGCTCGGCGTCGAACGCCGCAATCTTCAAGCGAGCTACGGCATTCCCAGCAGCGAATACCACTTTGTCGACGGCAGCGGCGGCGGCGACACCACCGCGACCAACGACGCCGTCACGCGCATGCTCGAAGGACTTGCCCGCAGTTCGGCCTCGCCGGTTTTTCTCGAGGACCTGCCGGTTTTGGGCGTCGACGGCTCCCTCGGATTCGTAAAAGACTTCCGAACGGACTCGAGCCTTGCAGGCGCCACCGGAAACGTCCGCGCCAAGACGGGCACGTACGTGGGCGCCGGGCCATCCGGCGGAATGGAGTTGAAGGGGCAGGCGTTCGGCGGTTACGTGACCACCAAGAGCGGCCGTCACCTTATCTACCAGCTCGTAGTGAACAACGTCCCGATCAAGAATATACTCGACATCACCACGGTCTTTCAGGACGAGGGCAAGATCTCGGCCATGCTGTGGCGCGACTACTAAGCTGAAGTTCTCTTGACGGGAGTCTTGACCGGTTTAGCGCTCGGGGATTTGCGCGGAGCTTTTGCCGTCATTTGCTTCTTGGCTTTTTCCCATTTCGCCCCGAGCTCGTCGAGCTCGTCCTTATCGATGAGCTTTCGTGCGATGGAGAACACCGTCGATTCTTCTTCTTGAACGTGGTGCTTCACGCTCTCTGAAAGCACTTGCAACTCGGCCTTGAATCGTTCGTCGCGTTTGCGGCGCGATTTCAACAGAGCGATCAGGTGACGCGCAACCTCGTGCTCGGTGTACGCCTCGAATACGTCAACGCGCTTTTCCTCCTCTTTTGCGCGATCGCGTAACCGCGCATAAAAGAGTTTTTCCTCGATGGTCAGATGCGTCGTGAGGGCCGTTTCGATCTCGCGCGCCAGGGAACTCATTTCCTCGGCTCCGGGATCCAAATCGACGGCTTTGTCGAGCAGCGCCGCGGCTTCGCGGTGCTCTTTTTTAATGATGCTGAGAATATCCACGTTAACTCCTAGTATTGACGAGGCCTACAAATTATACGCGCACAGAGTCGAGTGTCTGTCATCTTGCTGACATAGCGCCGATTTACGGGGGTGCTCCGCTCGAAAACCGGAGCCCACGGAAACGATCCGCGGGCTCCGGTGATCTTACGTTCTTTGTAGCGAGGATCAGGGATGCATCGACGGGGTTGGTGACATATCGGGTGACATCGACGGGGACGGGCTGGGATACGGCTGAGCGGAAGCGTCGAGGGTTCTCGCCCCAACTAGAGCCACGGCTACCAACATCAGTGCCAGGAACAGTTTACTCATAAAATCTCCCAATGCGTTGACTTGGTATACTGTTACCACGCATCACGCTAGCCGAAACATCGCAGGGCGCGTAACCGACTAGCGACCGCCTGGGAAGAGACCGCGTGAAAGACGATGCTCGCCTTAAAACTGGTATCGTCACCGTCATTGTGCAACGTACGCTCGCCGAATCCCGAAAAACCCCCGCTGATCGACGCGCCCTGGTTCGGAACGTTCGGTGAATCGGGCGCCGGTAAACGGAAAATCCCGTAATGGGAAATGCCGTACTGGGCCGATCCCTTCTCGGCGAAGCCCTCGTAGGCGCACTTGCCCGTCCAAAATCGATTACCGGGACCAAAATTAATGGTCGCCGTGGTCGAATGGGCTCCTCCGCAACCGGAAAGCGTTGCGACCATCAGCGTTACGACGGCGAAATTTACGATTAGTTTCAGTTATGAATCCTCCTTGATGGCCTCGACGTCGAGCACGATATCGATCTGCCGGCTAACGACAATGCCGCCGTCGGGCATCGTGTCGTTCCAGTTAACGCCGAAATCGTAGCGGTCGATGCGCGTACGAGCGGTGAAACCGGCGCGCGATTTCGGACCCTTGTCGACGCCGTCTTCCCACCACGGCGTCTCCCATGTCCCGAGAAAACGCACGTCTAAAATGACCGGGCGTGTCGCGTCCCTGATCGTGAGGTTGCCGGTGACTCGATAATCGACTTTTCCGATCAGGGCGACGCCGGTGCTTTTGAAGCGCATCTGGGGAAATCGTTCGCAGCTTAGAAAATCCGGGCTGCGAAGATGATCGTCGCGCATCGGCTCGCCCGTCCAGCAGGTCGATGTGTCGATGATCGTCTCGACCGCAAGCTTCTCCGGGTGCGCCGGGTCGAATTCGAGTTGGCCGTGCAGGTTCTTGAACGCGCCCCGCACCCACGTCACCATCATATGGCGCGCACGGAACTCCGCCGCGCTGTGCCCAGGTTCAAACGTCCACTTCATAGTCTGTTGCTCCGGCGACGCTCCATGGAATCCCTCGTCGGAAAGTGGGCAATCGTGCTCGCAGCCTCGAACCAAAATCGGTAAGCTGCCGGCGCTTCGGGGCCGGTGAAAGGTGGGTCCCTAGATGAAAACGTTCGTTACGTTGGCTTTCGGGTTAGCCGTCACTGCACCGGCCGGCGCGCAGCCAGTGACCGGCATCGCAGCGATGCAGTACTACGTCGGCACCTGGTCGTGCACGGCCGGGCCGGTCGGAAGTCCCCCGAGCAGCGCGACCGCGACCTATACGCTCGATTCCGGCGTTGTGCGCGGATGGATCGTCGTTCCCCCGCAGGGCCAGATGACGTCGCCCTACGTGATCACCACGGCGGCCTCGTATGACACAAAGAACGGCCGCTACGTAAAAACTCAACTCGACAGCGAGGCCGCCTGGTCGGTTTCCACGGCTGTGCCATGGAGCGGAAATACCGAGCAATGGACGGATACCGCGACCAACGACGGCAAGCTTCACCGCGGTCAAACCGTCCGAACCGATCAGAACAGCTTCACGTTTACCGCCTATCCCGCGCCGACCGCGACGCAGCCGGATTTTCAGGGGACGTGCACCCGCTCGTCATAGCCAAGCGAAGCGAATCGAACGGGGCGCTTTCCGAAATCTACGGGTAGCGCCCTACGCCGAAACCGAGAAAGAACGCCGACAGCATTCCCAACGCGCCGGCGACCGCAAACCCGAGCGACGCGTTGACGTTCTTGCGTTCCAGCGACGTAATGCGCCCGAGGCGCGCCAGCGCATCTTGCAGCTGAGTCGCGTTCTCGGCGCGCGCGTACACGCCGCCGCTGGCGCTCGCGTAAGACCGGAGCGCATCCTCGTCGGTGGTCGCTTCGTCGCTCGTGCCGGGAATCAGCCCGCCGTTGGGCGTTCCGATTCCCACGGTGTACACCGGAACGTGGTGCGTGCCGAGCCACTGCGAAATTTCCAGCGGATCGACGCCGGCATTATTGACGCCGTCGGTGATGAGAATTACTACGCGGTGTCCGCTTTCCGGAAGGTTCTGGGCAGCGAGTTTGAGCGCGTCGCCGATCGCGGTCGCCCCGTCCGGTTGCGGCACTTCGTCGAGCGCCGCCGCGACTTGCGTGTGATCGGCGCTCAGCGGCTGCACGATTCCCGCCTGGCCGGAGAACGCGATGATGCCGATCTGCGTGCCCGGGGGCGTGTCCGCGATGAACGCGCGTGCCGCAGCCTTCGCGGCTTCGGCGCGTGTGGGCGTGACGTCGGTCGACGCCATCGAGCCCGACGTGTCGATGCAGACGAACACGCGGCCGTCGCGCGCCGGCATCGGAAGCGTGAGGTGTGGGCCCGAGATTGCCAGCAGCACGCTGGCAAGCGCGACGACCCACAACGCGAGCAGCGCGCGGGGAATCCAGCGCCGCGGCTTGACGGCTTCGACGAAGAAGGCGACGTTGGAGTAAGCGAGATCGCGTGCGGTCGCGCGGCGTTGCAAACGATCGTAGACGATGGCGAACGCGATCGCCACCACGGCACCGATCGCGAGCCACAGCGGACGATCGAAACTCATCGCGCGCGCGCCTCGCCCGGCCGCAGTCCAAACGCCGCACCGAGCGACGCTGCGCCGTCGTGCTCGTGGAGAACCCCGGTGCGCCAATTGGTGCGCGCAAAGCGCGACGTGACGGCGGCTTCGCGCTCGCGCACCGCTTGCCGGTAGGCCCGGCGCTCGCGCGGGCCGACGTACGCACGAAGCCGGCC
>JBAUZB010000259.1:0-28469 GCA_049585095.1 Candidatus Tumulicola sp. | reverse complement strand
TGTCGGCGGCATGTTCGCCGACGCTTCGTTTGCCGAGCGGCTGGCCGCCGGCATCCACCAGGCCTTCCCCAACGTGCGCATCGTCGCGCCGAAGTACGAGCCCAGCGTCGGCGCACTGTTGTTGGCGTATCGCGAGGCGCGTCTCGGGCCGTTCCCGCGAATCGCGGAGATGCCGGCATGAGCGACGTTCTCGCACGGCTGCGTGGAGGCCTGATCGTTTCAGTGCAAGCCTGGAAAGGCTCGGCGCTCGACGATCCCGCGGTCATTGCAGCCCTCGCGCGAGCCGCGCAGGACGGCGGCGCGGTGGCGGTGCGCATTGCCGGCGAACGGCACATCCGCGCCGTGCGTGCGCGGGTGTCGTTGCCGATCGTCGGCCTGATCAAACGCGAATATGCAGGCTTCGAGCCGTATATCACGCCGACGCTCGACGAGGTTGCCGCCATCGTCGCGGCCGGAGCCGAGATCGTCGCTTTCGACGCCACTCCCCGCGCGCGGCCCGGCGGCGCGACGGTCGGGCGCTTGGTGGAAGCGATTCAATCCGCCGGCTGCGTGGCAATGGCGGACTGCGCCACCGTTGCCGAAGCCACGCGCGCGCGGGCCCTCGGCGCCGAGATCGTGGCCACGACGCTCTGCGGTTACACGCCCGATACGGCCGGTTTCGCGTTGCCGGCGCTCGGCTTGGTGCGCGACCTCACGAAGTTGGATGCATTTGTCGCATGCGAAGGCGGCGTCGCATCTCCCGCGCACCTGCGGGCGGCATTCGACGCCGGGGCCGATACAGTGGTGGTCGGCACGGCGATTACGAACGTCGACTGGCTCGTACGCAGCTTTGCAGGGTCTGCCGACATCGCGCGAAACCGCTAATCCGGCAGACCCCTAAAGTCGGCGCCAACCCGGACGCTACCAAATAATCTATTGACGGAGAGATTTTTCGTTGGTTGAGCAGAGAGCGCAGCCCGTGCACGTCGGTCGCGGCTTTTGGAGCGTCACCGCCGTCCTCGCGGTGGTGGCGGCTGCGGGCATCGTCTTCTGGTATGAGTTTCCGATCGAACGCTACCTTCCGGCGGCGATCGTCACGGCGCGCCAGGTCGACACCCTCTTCCGTTTCATGGCCGCCACCGGGACGGCGCTATACGTCTTCGTTTGCGGCTATCTGCTGTATTTTGCGATCGCGTTCCGCGTGCGGGCGAGCGATCCGCCGGACGCCATCGGCGTTCAGGTGCACGATAATCATCGGCTCGAGTTTTGGTGGACGGTCATTCCGGCGCTGTTCGTGATCCTGCTGTCCGTCGTCTCGGTGAAGATCTGGTACGAAATCATGCTCGAACCGCAGAACGGAATCGTCGTTCAGGCGATCGGGCACCAGTTCAACTTTACCTTCCGTTACCCCGAGATCAACGGCGAGATCCAAAACGAAATGCATCTGCCTATCGGCGTGCCGGTGACGCTGAATCTCACCTCTTCCGACGTCATCCACTCCTTTTGGGTGCCGGCCATGCGCCTAAAGAACGACACCGTTCCGGGATTGGTGACGTCGATTCGCTTCACACCACGGTTGATCGGGCGCTACAAAATCATCTGCACGCAATTTTGCGGGGTGCTGCACGCCGAGATGAACAAGCAAGTGCTGGTCATCGAAGACAAGGCGTCGTTCGATAACTGGTACCACGGATGGCAGCTCAAGAACTCGCACGTCAGCAACGCGCTGCCTACGACCGGCGGCGCCGCCATATCGCTCGCCGGCGGGTCGGCTTCGGCCGGCCAAGCGATGTTCGCGCAGAAGTGCGCGGCCTGCCACGCAATCGGGCCGTTTAACCAACGCATCGTCGGTCCGGGGCTCAAAGGCGTGCTGCACGATCCGTCGCATCCGAATTTGGTCGACGGCGATCCTGCTACGCCGGCCGGCGTGGCGAAGATCTTGCAAACCGGGTATACGGGAAGCATCGGAACGATGCCCAATGCGACGACCAACGGTCTGTCGGATCAAGACATCGCCAATCTCGTCGCCTACTTGGATTCACTGAAATGAACGCTGAGGCAGCCTAAGAGGAACTATGTCAATCGAGTCAGCTCAAATGGTGCACGGCGGCATCGCCGACCATATCCACCCCGAGCCCCAAGGATTCGTCCGCCGGTACGTGTTCTCGATCGATCACAAGATCATCGGCATTCAGTATATCATCACGGCCTTCGTATTCTTCATTCTCTCCGGGTTGCTGGCGGAGACGATTCGGACGCAGCTCCTCAACGCCAATGGCGGGTTCGTTTCGCCCGAAACCTACAACGAGGTCTACAGCGTCCACGGCAGCGCCATGGTATGGCTGGTCGTCATTCCGATCTTGACCGGCGGGTTCGGTAATTTGATTTTTCCGTTGCAGATCGGCGCGCGCGACGTGGCGTTCCCTTGGCTCAACATGCTCAGCTTCTGGATTTTTCCGGTCGCCGGCCTGATGCTGTTTTCATCGTTTCTGATGGGCGCACCGACGGCGGGTTGGACGGAGTATCCGCCGGTGTCGCTCCAAGGTGCGCCGGGAACGTCGATGTGGGCGGCGGCGATCTTCTTGGTCGGCGTGAGTTCCACGCTGACGGGGATCAATTTCGTAGTAACCTTGCTCAAAATGCGCGCGCCCGGGATGACCTTCACGCGGATGCCGTTGTTCTGTTGGGGGCAGTTTGCGACGGCGCCGCTGCTCATGATCGCGACCACGGCACTGGCGGCGGCGCTGGCGGCGCTGTTCATGGATCGCGTGTTCGGCGTGCCGTTCTACGACCCGACAAAAGGCGGCAGCCCGGTGTTGTGGCAGCACATGTTCTGGTTTTATTCGCACCCCGCCGTCTACATCATGATTCTGCCGGCGTTCGGCATTATCTCCGAAGTGCTGCCCACGTTCTCCCGCAAGCCGATCTTCGGCTACAAAATGATCGCGTTCTCGTCGATGGCGATCGCCTTGGCGGGATTCATGGTCTGGGCGCACCACATGTTCACGTCGGGTTTGGCCCCCTACTTGCAGCTGCCGTTCATGATCATAACGTTCGTCATCGGCATACCGACCGGCATCAAGATCTTTTCGTGGACGGCGACCTTATGGGGCGGCAAGATCCACCTGACGACCGCGATGCTCTTCGCAATCGGCTTCCTCGCGCTCTTTACGTGCGGTGGAATCACCGGGGTCTTCTTGGCGGCCGTTCCCTACGATTTAGACGTACACGGCACGTATTTCGTCGTCGCGCATTTCCACTACGTCCTCGTCGGTGGCAGCCTTATGGGTGTCTTTGCCGGCATGTACTACTGGTTCCCGAAGATGTCCGGAAGACTGCTCAACGAAACGCTCGGCAAGATCCATTTCTGGCTGTTCTTTGTCGGCTTTAACGGAACGTTTTTGCCGATGCACTGGCTCGGCGTCGAAGGCATGCCCCGCTGGGTCGCCACCTACGATCCGCAGTTCGAGTTTTGGAACCGGTTTGCGTCGGTTTCTTCCTACGTCATGGGCATCGGCATCCTGCTGTTCTTCGTCAACGTGATCTGGAGCATTCGCGCCGGCAAGAAATCCGGACCGAACCCGTGGAAAGGGCGGACCCTCGAGTGGATGATTCCGTCGCCGCCGCACTACTATAACTTCAAGCACATTCCGACGGTGTACGGATTGCCGTACGACTTTTCACATCCGCTTCCGTACAAAGGGCTGGAGGAAGAACTTACCGATTCGCCGCCGCCGGTCAACGTGGGAGCGCACTGATGGCCGTCGCTTCGGTCGCCCAGGCCGGCGCGCACGGCGGCCACGACGCCGACCAGCTTTACGTCGAAACCCGCGAGCTGCGGCTTCAGGGATTCTTGCTGTTCCTGGTGAGCGACTGCGTCCTGTTCTCGTCGTTCATTTTCGCCTACCTCTACTTGCGCAACAGCGGACAAGGGTGGCCGCCGCCGGGCATCAAGCATTTGGACGTTGCGTTTGCGGCGTGGAACTCGGTGCTGCTCTTCGGATCCGGTGCCACGATGCACTACGCGCTCGAGAACTGGAAGCACGGCAACTTCATGAAGTACATGTGGATGCTGATCTTCACCATCATTCTCGGTGCCGGCTTCTTGGGCGGTCAGGCCTACGAATACAACCACCTGATCTTCGGCGAGCATGTGACCTGGTGGGGCAGCGGCATCTTCGGCGCATCGTTCTTCACCCTCACCGGAATGCACGGCTTCCACGTCTTCGTGGGCGTGT
Organism: Candidatus Tumulicola sp.; assembly: GCA_049585095.1. Lineage (GTDB taxonomy): Bacteria > Vulcanimicrobiota > Vulcanimicrobiia > Vulcanimicrobiales > Vulcanimicrobiaceae > Tumulicola. The sequence goes on along the minus strand of JBAUZB010000259.1, from coordinate 24,252 downwards.
GCTACCTTACGGTGCTGCTGCTGCAATCGGCGGCAGGCGTCTACACCGGACAAAAATATTTCGGCATTACCGCAGGCACGCTCTATTGGCACTTCGTCGACGTCATCTGGGTCGTGCTCTTCTCGATCTTCTACCTGATCTGAGGAAGTATTCATGCATCTAGACCTCCCGATGCTCGAACGAACCGGCGCCGTCGCCGGCGGCATCGTCGTGGCCGTCGTCGCCTTCTACGCGCTGTATAAAGACTGGAGTACGCCGGGCGTAGAGAACCACGTTTTCAAGCTCATGCTGCTTTTACTCGGATTCGGCGCGATTCTCGCGATATTAGCCGGCTTTAGCGTACTGGGTACCTTCCCGAAGGCGGCCTGACGTGATCGTACGCGACGAAGAATACTTGGACTTCAGTCAGGTTCCGCAAAGCCGCGGCGTTCCGACCTCGATTCGGTATGCCGTAATCATCGGGCTGATCGTCATTTTCGCAATCGGCGCGTCGACCTGTCTGCTCTCCGGCTACGGCCACGTATGGCCGTCAGACCATTCCATGCGCGTCCAACTCGGGCCACCGCACTCAGCCCACTAGCAATCGCTGCATCACTCCGAGCCGAACGCCGGGCGCCGGCAGATGACCGAATGCGAAGACGATCCGTCGCGGTATCCTGCCGAGACGAACGGCGTGTGCCGCCGTACGGGTCTCTGGACGCGGAGCGGAGGCATTGATGCCGAGTTGAACGACGGGTGCCGCCGTACGGGTCTCTGGACGCGGAGCGGAGGCATGGATGCCGAGAGCGACGCGCCAGGAAGTAGCGTTTTCGCACGGACGCGAAAACGCGAACGTCCCGGAGGCGGCATCTCTCGTTCAACTCGGCAACTGTTGCCCTGCGTTAGTCGCGGAACTTCTCGCGTGCAATTCCGATGGCGAGGAGCGGTAAGTCGTCGTCCGGCAGCAGGCCGGTCGGCTTTCCGTCGATTTTGTGAATGCCGGCGTACACCGAGAATTCGACGAGCGCAGAAATCGTTACGTTGGGCAGACGCTTCTTGCCGAGCCATTCCCACTCGCATGCTACCGAGCGATCCGCAAAGAGCGCCGCGACGTAGCCGCACGCGTCGCTTTCCGAGTGCTCGTCGGGTTCGCGATAGCGAACGTACCCGTCGAGAACGTAAATCGGCTTGAACGTCTGCAGGTAGGCGGTAAACGGCGCGACGAGCACGGCGACGAAGTAGCCGCCGAACGCAATCGCACCCAAGGCGAAGATCGGAGCGATCTTCACCAGCGTCGCGTCGTCGGGCACGTGCTGAGCGCGCCACACCACGCCCCACGCGAGCAAGCTCATGAAAACGACTCCGAGCAACGGCTCGACGGCGATCGCCAAGCGGCCGGTCAAGCCGCGCCAAACGATGCGCCGCTCCCGCGGCGTCCAGGCGCGGTGTGTCAGCAGCCGCGCGCGCCGGTCGAATTCACGAAACTTCATGCCGCTTGAGCGATCGGGTGGGCGCGTTCGTCGCGCCGCGACTTGAGCGTAAGTGCCAGGAGGAGCGCGAGAAACGCGACGGCACAGAATCCGAGGTACGCGTGACGATAGCCCACGAGTTCGTTGGTCGCCAAACCGATGAGGCCGCCGGCGAGCGAGCTTCCCAGGATTTGACCGACGATCAGACATTGGCTCAACAAGCCGACCGCAGTGGCGCGCACCGACTCCGGCGTTTCATTGGTAACGATGTAGCGCGTCGGAGCTCCCAGCAGCGCACCGAAACCGGCACCGGCGACCACCATCGAAAGCAGCGTCAGCCACAACGACGCAAAGCCCAACGCGAAAATCGCCAAGCCGAGTTCGGTGAGCACCGTTCCCGCGAGCAGCACGTCGCGGCTTCCGATGCGGTCGAGCGCCCTTCCGGCGGCCGGTATGACGGTCACGAACGTCAGCGCTCCCAGCGCCGCGATCGAGCCGGCCGCTGCCGATGAGAGATTCTGCGCTCCGATCAAAACCGTCGGAATGAAAAACAACGCCCCTTCGAGCACGCCGATGGCCAGCTCGAGCGCGTACGTCTTAGCCAACTGCGGCGTCGAAAAAAGGCTCATCGGCACTACCGCGGCTTCGGCGACGCTTCGTTCCCACAGAACGAAGGCGGCAATCGATACGACGCCCAGCGCGCCGATGCCGATGCGCGAGGTAATCAAACCGTCCATGACGGCGAGCAATCCGGCGCAAAGCAGAAATAAGCCGGCGACGTCGATCGGCCGGCGGCGGCGCGGCGCCGTCGACGGCACGTAGAGCCGGGCCAAAACGAACACCGCGATCGCGAGCGGAATGTTTGGAACGAAGATCCACCGCCACGAAATAAAATGGGTTACGAGGCCGCCGAACGTCGGGCCGATCACGGCGGCTAGGCCCCACGTCGCGGCAACCAGTCCGAGCGCCGCTCCACGCCGCTCGCGAGGAACCACGTCGCCGATCGCGGCGGTGGCGACCGGGAAAACGCCTCCGGCTCCGAGCGCCTGCAAAGCGCGCGCAGCTAGGAAGACGGCATAATTGGGAGCGGCGATCACCAGTAGGCTCCCGAGCGCGAACAGCGCGACGCAGCCGATGTAGATCGATCGTCGCCCGTACCGGTCGGCCAGCGCCGACGCCACGGCAATCGAAACGATCGTCGCCAGCAGATAGAGCGTGAAGACCCACGCGAGATCGCTGGTTTGCACGCCGAAGTCTTTCCCCAGCGCGGGCAACGCCGGCGAAAGAACGCTCAGATCGAGCGCTCCGGCAAAGACTCCCAGACCCAGCGTCAGCAGTAGCGGCTTCACGAGATGACGATTCGGTCGATCACCATGACCGCGCACATCAGCGCGAGATACACGAGCGAAAATCGAAACAGCCGGCGAGCCGCGGCGGTGTCTTCCTTGGCGCGCCACGTTCGCACGGCGTCGAGCAGAAAGATGCCGCCGAGCACTGCCGCGGCGGCGAAGTAGAATGCTCCCATCACGTGCAGCGGATAGAGCGCCAGCGAAACCGCTACCAGGATGAGGCTGTAGTAGACGATTTCGCGCTTCGTGCGCTGTTCTCCGTAGACGTTCGGGAACATCGGGATCTTCGCGTTTTCGTAGTCCAGCTCGGTCACCAGCGAAAGCGACCAGAAATGCGGGGGCGTCCACAGGAAGATGAGTGCAAACAAGCCCAAGGCGGGCGCGCCGATCGCGTGCGTCACCGCCGCCCATCCGACGAGCGGAGGCACGGCGCCGGCCGCGCCGCCGATCACGATATTGAGCGGCGTGAGCCGCTTCAGCCACATCGTGTACACGAAGACGTAGTAGAAGTTTCCGGCCAGCGAAAGCCACGCCGCCAACGGATTGACGCGCAGATAGAGAATCGCAAAGCCGGCCACGCCCGCCAGGATTGCGAAAATCGTCGCGTTACGTACGGTAATCCGTCCTTGCGGTATCGGGCGTTTGCTGGTGCGCTGCATCAAACGATCGATGTCGGCGTCGTAGGCGCAGTTGAAGGCGCCGGCCGATGCTGCGGCCAGTGCTCCGCCCAAGAGCGTCCAGAAAACCAACGCCGGCGGCGGCATGCCGCGCGCGGCCATCGCCATTGCGGCCGCAGTCGTGATCAGCAATAAGACGATGATGCGCGGTTTCGAGAGCTCGTAGTAATCGCCGATGCGGGAGAGCACGGCCTTCATCGGCCCGCCAGCGCGCGCTCGCGAGCGTTCAACGCGCCGGCATCGAGCAGCGCGAAGAGCGTCGCGACGACGAAGGCCAGGAATGCGAGCGCAGCGTTAATCGCGTGCGCCTCCCGAAGATCGGTCGGCAACCGCAACGCGACGTTAAACAGTCCAAGCAAAACCTGCAGGCAGACGAGTGCCACGCCGAGGCTGACCGTCGCCCGCACCCGTCGCGAGGCGGGGCGTGCCCATGCCAGACCGAGAGAACCGGCCGCGCCGATCAGGGTTGCGCCGGCGGCGAAGCGGTGCAGCATTTGCACCATCTGTCCGCTGGTGTAGACGACGACGTTTCCGGCGCAGCCTGGAACCGAAAGGCATGCAAGTCCGGCGCCGCTCGAACTCACGTACGCGCCGAGGCACATCGTCACGAATGCGATCGTCGCCGTCGCTGCCAGTATCGTACGCAGTCGAGAACCGGAAAAGCCTGCGGCGATTGCCGGCGTGCCGAGATCTTGCGCGGTATACGTAAAGATCGCCATTGCGGAGAGGGCCGCGACGAACGCCATGGCGGTGCCCCAGTGCAAGACGACCGAAGCAGGGCTATTGGCCAGACGAACCGTCGCAGCGCCGAGCAATACTTGCGCGAGAAACAGGACGGCGATGACCAGCACCGTGGGGCCGATGAACGGCGACTGACGGCGCGCACGCCAGCCGTATGCGACGAGCGCGGCGACGAGGGGAGCGGCGGAGAAAGCCAGGAGGCGGTGCATCCATTCCCAGATCGTGCCGCCGGCCATCGAGGGAATCACACTTCCGTGGCACAGCGGCCAGTCGGGGCAGGTTTCACCGGCACCGTTGATTCGTGTCCAGCTGCCGAGCACGACCGTGGCGAGCGCGACCAGATCCGTTCCCAGCGCCAAACGGCGCAACGTTTTCATGGATGCACTTTCAGGGTAGCGTTGCGCCGTCATGGAGCACAATGACATTGGAGGGGACTGAAATCAACGCCTCCGGAGGGGGCGCTAAGACCGCGCGGGCGAAGGCGTCGGCCGTGAAACGCTGGTGGGCGCTGGCAGCGCTCGTGCTCCTGGTGGGTTGCCGGGAGGTCCGCGTGAAAACGCTCGCTCAGGGAACGCTCACCGTTCCCGGCGGGAATCAAATCCTGGTCGTCCGCAATCCCGACGACCTCGCCAAACTCGGCGTTCACGCTCCGGTGCACTTCCGCGGCGAATTCGGCGTGATCCTGATGATGGGCCCGCACGTCCGCACGGGCTACAAGCAGATCATCGAGTCGATTCGGGCCAACGATCAGCGGGTTCGCGTCGTCGCCTTCGAGCAGGACCCGGCCGACGGCGGCGAACCTTCCACGAGTTACCGCACGTACACCTTATGGATCGTGCCCAACAGCGTTTACCGGCGTGGCGTTCGAGTCGAAGTCGTGACCCCTAGCGACGAGCCGATTGCCACGACGTTCTTGCCATAGATTGGAAATCCGTTCAGAGCCGATGCTTTCTCCAAAAGATCCGACGATAGCGCCGCAACCCGTGCACGGGCTCGACGTTGGGGTCGAGCGGCTGGGGCTCGTCCTCGAACCTGACGGTGACCCGACCGAAGCGGGCGGAATTCTCAATCCGGGAGCCGCTCGAGCGCCCGGGGGCGAGCTGCTCCTGTATCCTCGCTGCGTCGCACCGGGAAACATCTCGCGGGTTTCCACCGTGCTCGTGCAGCCGTCCGAGCGCGGTTTCGGCGTGCAGCGGCTTGATTTCGCTCTGGTGCCGGAAGCCGCGTACGAAATACGTCCGCATCCCGGATACGGTTGCGAAGATCCACGCGTCACCTACGTCCCGGTTCTGGAGGCCTACGTGATGGCGTACACGGCCTTCGGACCCGACGGTCCGCGCATTGCGATTGCACTATCCAAAGATGCCTATCACTGGGAACGCCTGGGGCTGGTCAGGTTTGAGGGCGCCGGCGCCACCGTCGGCGACGACAAAGACGCGGCATTCTTTCCGGAGCCGGTTCTTTCGCCCAACGGCGTGCAAAGCTTAGCATTCTATCACCGCCCGATGCTGCATCTCTCGGCAGTGGACGGACGCGCCGCGATTCCGATGATCGAACGCATGCCGTTCGCGGAACGCGAATCGATTCGGATCGCATACGTTCCGCTGCGTGCGGTTCGCAAGAGCCGGGCAAACCTGCTCAAGGTGAAGGAAAGCGTCGAGGTGCTGTCGCCGGACGCGAACTGGGGCTCGATCAAAATTGGGGGCGGCACGCCGCCGGTACGAGTCACCGAAGGCTGGATGTCGCTTTTCCACGGCGTCGACGTCGTTGAAGACGATGGTCATAAACCGGCGATGAGCTACAGCAGCGGTTTGGTGATTCACGATCTCGAACGGCCCGATCGCATCGTCTATCGCTCGCCCAAACCGATCCTTTCGCCGGAAACCGAACACGAGCGCGCCGGCGTCGTCGACAACGTCGTGTTTCCCACCGGATTGGATCCCCGCCCCGATCTCGGCGATCGTGTCTTCGACGCGTACTACGGCATGGGCGATCGCTCGATCGGCGCGGCGCGAATTCGGCTCGGTCCAGCGCTGCCCTGATCGACCCGCGCCGAAGGCGAACCCTTTTAGTTTCTTAGGTTTCGTGCGGCCCTTCCGGGGAATACGGTTGCGCATGAGTCCCCGCACGAAGCGTGCTTTAGGTCCGCACGCGATACCCGCGCGCGTTGCCGGATTTTTCAAAATTCTGGGACCCGGCCTGATCACCGGCGCTGCCGACGACGACCCGTCGGGAATCTCGACGTATTCGGTTGCGGGCGCCTCGACCGGATTCTCGATGCTCTGGCTCACGTGGATTTCGACGCCGATGATGTCGGTGATCCAAGGTATGTGCGCGCGGATCTCGATGGTCACCGGCGAAGGGCTCGCCGCGGTGATGCGAAGGCGGTTGCCGCTCGCCCTGGCATACGCATTGGCCTTGATGGTGATCGCGGCCAACACGTTCAACGTCGGCGCCGATTTGGGCGGCATGGCGGCGGCCATCACGATGCTGCTGCCTTTGCCGGTTGACGCCTGGGTATTTCTTTTCGGCGTCGTTTTGATCGCGGCGACGGTATGGCTCTCTTACGGCACGATCGCCCGCGTTTTCAAATGGCTCACCTTGTCGCTCTTTGCCTACATCGTCACGGCCTTCGTCGTGCGGCCTCCCTGGACGCAGGTGCTGTTGCAGTTTGCCGTTCCCCACATACGCTTGGATGCCCATTGGCTGTCGACCATGGTCGGCGTGCTCGGAACGACGATCACGCCGTATCTGTTTTTCTGGCAGTCGTCGCTGATGGTCGAGGAAGACAAGGAAAGCGGCAATACGACGGCGGCTTCACGGAAGGGCACCGACGAGCGAGCCGTTCGCACGATGCATGCCGACGTCAATATCGGAATGATTTTCTCGAATCTCGTGGCCTTTTTCATCATCGTTACGACTGCCGCGACGCTGGGAGCGCACGGCAAGCACGATATCGCGACCGCTCAACAAGCGGCGGAAGCGCTGCGACCCTTAGCCGGTTCGTTCGCCGCGCTTTTGTTTACCCTCGGAATGGTCGGTACCGGCGCCCTAGCGGTTCCGGTCTTGGCCGGGTCGTCGGCATACGTCGTCGCACAGACGTTCAAGTTTCGCGAGGGTTTGAACGAAAAACCGCAGCGAGCACCCGAGTTTTATGGGGTCATCGTGGCCGGCGTGCTCGTCGGCATAGCCATGAATTTGTTTCGAGTCGACGCGATCAAGGCGTTGTTTTGGTCCGCAGTCCTCAACGGCGTGGCCGCCGTGCCGCTGATTGCCGTCATCGTAACGATCGCGTCGAATAAGGCGGTCATGGGCCGTTGGACGAGTTCGCTTCCGGCGCGCATCTGGGGCTGGGCTACGGTGGCGCTCATGAGCGCCGCGACGCTCGGGATGTTCTACTTCACGTTCCGCCGCTCGTAGGCAGTTCGGGCGGTTCGAAATCGGGCGAAGTGGGTAGGATGAAGCGTGCTCGTCCCTTGACAGCGGAGGTAATAACGTTATGGGCGGACTTCTCTGGGCGATTATCGTGGTGCTGTTCGTGCTGTGGCTTCTCGGATGGCTGGCGTTCCACATCGGCGGAGGCCTCATTCATATTCTGCTCGTCGTCGCACTGGTTCTTCTCATCGTCAATCTCTTGACGGGCCGCGGCGCAAGAATTTAGTAAGAGATACATTAAAAACGTCTGCCAAGACAACGCCCGGCGAAGAATTCGCCGGGCGTTATGTCAGCAACCTGACAGACACTGCCTCCGAATATCCCTATAGTAGGACGCCGGGCGGGGATGCGGAGGTAAAGAGTTGCTGATAGGCCTTCGAAATCGCGTGATAGCACTCGCACGAAGCCGTTTCGAGGCCGGCGCGGTCGATGATCCGAACGTCGCCGCGCTTGTACCGAATCAACCCCGCCTGTTGGAGCGTGGAGGCGGCATCCGACACGGTCGGCCTTCGGGATCCGACCATCTCGGCGAGCAGCTCTTGCGTGAGTTGGAAGTCACGGCTGCGCGCGCGATCGGAGGTCGTGAGCAGCCAGCGGGCGCACCGCTGAACGACGTTATGCAGCCGGTTGCAGGCCGCCGACTGCGAAATGACGTTGATCAGCACGTTTGCGTAGCGCAGCAAGAACTCGTAGACCTGGGGACATTTGCGGAGGACGTGCAGAAAAGTGTCGGCGCCGATTAGGCAAGCCTCCCCGGGGACTTGGATGAACGAGCGCAACGTCCCGGTTTCGCCCCCGAGAATGGCGGAGATGCCGACGAGGCCCTCGTTGCCGATCGTGACGGCCTCGATCGCGTCGCCGTTGCTCATGCACGTTACGGTCGATGCAACGGCACTCAAAGGAAAACAGAAAATCGAGATCGGCTCACCGGGTTCGTTGATCGTAAAATCGGGTTCGACCCGCCGTACATCGGCGGCAGTCACGAGCGTTGCCAGAACTTCCGGCTCGAACAGGCTGAGAACCCGATTTTGCAAGAGCGCTGCGTGGGGTGCGTCGTTCATGGTAACTCCGCAGGAATACCGTTTATGTATTCGATCGTGCGGTCTTCTTGCGCGCCGCCGGCCTTTCCCCCGAGTGCATTTGCGGCGGACGGCGCGATCGGCAGCAACGTTCTGACGAGGAGAGTCCGGTTTTGAAAGAAGAAGGTCCAGCCGGTTCCTACGACGCGCAAACCAACACGGTCGCGCTCGCCGGCGAGTGGGATTTGGCTTCGAAAGAGCAACTGCGGCGATTGACCGATCGATTGCAGTCGAATCGCCCCGCGACCGTGGATCTTACGAGCGTCGAGTTTATCGATTCATCGGTGATCAACGAACTGCTCAGCGCGCACGGCCGTTTGAGCGGTGGCAGAACGGGGCGGCGACTGCGGCTGCTGGTAAGAAGCGGCCATATTGCACGCCTGCTCGACATTACCGGCATGGACCGAATCATGGACGTGGAGCGCACCGAGTCCGGATCGGCCGATGGCTCCTAAGAGCCACCAGTTGCGGCTGCGCGTTCGCTGCGGTTGGGACTGCCGCACAAGAAACGATGGATTGCAACGGCAAGCGCCGCGCCCACCAGCGGCCCGACGGCGTAGATCCAAACGATCCCGAATTGGCCCGTCAGAATTTGCGGCGCGATCGATCGTGCGGGATTCATCGACGCGCCGCTGATCGGGCCGCCGAAGAAGCCGCACGCCGCGACTGCAAGACCGACCGCCAACGCCGCCTCTTTTCCGATCGCCGCTTTTTCTTTCGCGGTGATAAGGATCGTTAGCATCACGATGGCCGTCAAAACGATTTCGCAACCGACAGCTTGCAGCGGCGTGAAACTGGGGCCGGGATGGCTCGCGCCCAGAGCGATCGCGCGACCGAAGAGCGTCGCGAGCAACGCTGCCGCCGCGAAGCTTCCGGCAAACTGCGCGATCCAATATGCGACCAGCATCGCGGGCGAAAAAACGCGGCGCAGCGTGAACCCCAGGGTGATCGCCGGGTCGACGTGCGCTCCGGAAATCTCCGAAAACGCAAAAATCACCACGGCGGTTGCGAAGCCGCGAGTGAGCCACCGGGACACGTAGTCGACCTCGTGCGTCGAATAGTAAAGCACGTCGACGCACGTCGCGGCGAGCGTCACGATGAAGGTTCCGATGGCTTCTGCCACGAGCTTTCGAGTAACCGGTAACGCGTCGCCGCGGCTCACGGGCGGCGCCGCGCCGACGCAGCCAACACCGCGAGGGTTGCCCGCTCTTCCGGCAGCAGGCCGGCCATCCGGCGCGTGCGCTTTGACGAAATTTGCAGGTCTCCGGATTCCAAGTAACGCTCGAAAAGCGCCGGATGAATGTAACACTTGCGGCAGATTGCCGGCGTATTGCGCAGCCGGTTCGCGACCGCTTTGGTTGCCCGGACGATCGCGCCGTTGCGCTCGTTTTCCGCCGGGGATGGATTGCCGGCGAGCCATTGAGCGCAGCAAACCGTAGCGAGCCAGGTCCGGAAGTCTTTTGCGGAAAAGTCGGCGCCGGAAACGGCGCGAATGTATTGGTTCACGTCGGCCGAGTCGATCGGCGTCGCGTTCCCCGCATCGTCGACGAAGCTGAAAAGGTGCTGGCCCGGAAGGTCTTGGCATTGCGCGACGATGCGAGCCAGGCGCCGGTCGTGCAAGTCGACGCTATGCTGCACTCCGCTTTTCCCTTTGAACGCGAAGCGCAGTTTCGCGCCGCGCACCCGGACGTGCCGGTTGCGCAGCGTCGTCAAGCCGAAGGAATCGTTCGCGCGCGCGTACTCCTCGTTTCCCACTCGGATCAAGGTCGTTTCCAGCAAGGTGACGACCGCTGCAAGGACTTTCTCCTTCGGCATGCCGCTGCTCGAAAGGTCTCGCGCGACGGCCTTACGGATTTGCGGCAACGCCGCCGCGAACTCCAGCAGCCGCTCGTATTTTGTCGAGTCGCGCATCTCGCGCCAACGGACGTGATATCGGTACTGCTTGCGGCCGCGAGCGTCCCTGCCGGTCGCTTGAATGTGACCCGCGGCATGAGCGCATATCCAAACGTCCGCGTACGCCGGTGGAACCGCCAGTTTGGCGATGCGCTCGAGCGTTCGGGCATCGCGAACTGCGTTTCCGTCCGGCCAGGTGTAGCGAAACTTGCCACGATGGCGAGATCGGCGGATTCCCGGAAGCTCGTCGGAGACGTAGCGCAACCCCGCTTCCTGCGCTTGTTGCGCCGGACTCGGCGCGCTCGCTGCCAACACGCGCGTTGGTTCAGGTGGCCATCGCCGCGTCGAAGGCGCTTAGTGCGGCTGCGTGTTTGTCGTCGACGACGAATTCGTCGTTTGCCCGGAGCCGTTTTGCGCGGCGGCGCCGTTTGCCGGCTGCGTCACGCTCGTCGAGTTCGTCGTCGACGTCGTGCTCCATGGATGCCAATAGAACAGCACGACCAGCACCGCGGCCACGACGATTGCGACGATGGTCACGGCCGCTACGCTCGGGCCGGCCGAGTTATCCTTTACTACGACGTTATGTTCGTCCATGATGAATATCTCCCCAAACGTAGGAGTACCCGTTGGCGGCTCCATCGAAACGCGCCGCATGCTTCGCTACCTGCTTCTGGCGACGGTCATCGTGCTCGGCGTCGCAATCGGAATCGCAGGCTGGACGAATCGCGATCTGATACGGATCAAAATCGCGTCGGCGTACGGCGCTGCGAATCCGGCTCCGGGGCGATTGGGCCGAATCGGGATCGAGCCGGAAAAAGGGCTGCACGGGGACGCGCCGTGGGCGTTGTCGGCGCTTCCGGAATGCCTCGTGCAAACGTCTGAGTCGACCGGTCCTCCGGCGTACGTGCGCAAGCACCTGCCTCCGGGAGCGACTCCGGTTGCCGCACCCGGACTGCTCCGCTACGGTGATTGCACGATTTCGCTGACCGACGGCGAAGCCTACGTCAGGCGCGGAGCCGATCGCTTTCGAATTCCACCGCGCGTTCGGTTCTATCGCGCTCCCGGCGCGCTGGCGCTGCTGCGCGAAGGCTCGGATGGGAACGAGCTGCGCGTTTACCAACCCGCTCACAGATAGCCCAACGACGACATTATGCCGACCATTATTGAAGAAGAAGTGCGCAAACGCCGGTCGTTTGCGATCATTTCACATCCGGACGCCGGTAAGACGACGCTCACCGAGAAGCTGCTACTGTACGGCGGAGCGATTCACGTCGCCGGCCAGGTTTCGGCCCGCAAGCGGCAGCGTCAAGCCACCAGCGATTGGATGGCACTCGAGCGCGAGCGCGGGATCTCGATTACGTCGACCGTGCTGCAATTTCCGTATCGCGGCCATACGCTCAACCTGCTGGATACCCCGGGACACCAAGACTTCGGCGAAGACACCTACCGTACGCTGCTCGCCGCCGATAGTGCGGTGATGCTGATCGACGCGGCCAAGGGTGTCGAGCCGCAAACGAAAAAACTGTTTGCGATCTGCCGCGAGCGGGGTATCCCGCTGTTCACCTTCATGAACAAGCTCGACCGGCCGAGCCGCGATCCACTCGACTTGCTCGACGAACTCGAATCGGTTCTCGGCATCGGCGCGTATCCGATGAACTGGCCGCTCGGAAGCGGCGAAAGATTTCAGGGCGTTTACGATCGGCGCACGCACGCGCTGCACCTCTTCGAACGCTCCGCGCACGGCACCAAGCGCGCCGCCGTGACGCTGGCGGACGCACGCGACGAACGCTTGCGCGAACTCGTCGACGATCACGACTTCGCCCGGTTTCGCGACGGCATCGAACTGCTCGACGGCGCCGGGGAACGCTTCGATCGCGAGGCGATGCTGCGGGGTGCGACCACGCCGGTCTTCTTCGGGAGCGCGGTGACGAACTTCGGCGTGCAACTCTTTCTCGACAGCTTCGTCGACTTGGCGCCCGTGCCGAGCGCGCGCGCCGGCGTTTCGCCGTCCGCCGCCGAATTTACGGGCTTCGTCTTCAAAATTCAGGCGAACATGGATCCGCGACATCGCGACCGGGTGGCGTTCGTCCGCGTCTGCTCGGGTAAGTTCGAGCGCGACATGACCGTGCGCAACGGCCGCACCGGGAAGGAGGTGCGCCTGTCGCGTGCGATGCGTCTGTTCGCCGACGAACGCGAATCGCTCGACGCCGCGTATGCGGGCGACGTCGTCGGTCTGGCAAATCCCGGCGTGTTCGCGATCGGAGACTCCTTGTACGACGGAACGCCGGTGGAGTTTCCTCCGATTCCGGCCTTTGTCCCGGAACATTTTGCGAGCGTGCGGAGTATCGATACTTCGAGCTACAAATCGTTCGGAAAAGGTGTCGCGCAACTGCGGGAGGAGGGAGCGGTGCAAGTGTTTTTCCCGCTCGGGTCCACGCGCACCGAACCGGTCGTTGCCGTCGTCGGCGAATTGCAGTTCGAAGTTGCGAAATACCGCTTGGAGGCCGAATACAACGTGAAAACCATTTTCTCTACCCTGCCGTACGCGTTGGCGCGCCACGTCGAAGGCGATCGCGCGCGAATCGTCGCCGCGCAGATGCCGTCGAATGCCAAGCTCGTTGAAGACTGGGATGGCCGTCCGGCGGCGTTATTCGAAAGCGAATGGAGCCTTCGCCTCGCCCAAGAGTGGAACCCGGAACTAACGTTCGTCCGATTTTCGGCCGATACGTCGAAGGAGGCCGTCGCACCGTGAAAGCCGTTCGATCCTTGGCCGCGCTCGCGGCGGTTGCCACGCTCGCCGCGTGCTCGTTCCAAAACAAGAACGAACGCGAAGCCGACGCGATCACCCGCGCGGTGATGAACGACGATTTGCGCCCGGTCGCCGGCGACATCGCCAAAGGCGTCGACATCCCGCGCGTGAAGGTTGCCGAGTGGTCCGACGAACTCAGCGCTCAGGGAAAGCTGTTGTCGGTCAAGGAAACGCCGGCGAACTGCGATCCCGGCTGGCACTGCTTCGAGGTGGCGTTTCAGAAGCGCGTCTATCTCGAGCGCATGCGGCTCGACGAAAACGGCAAGGTGGGCAGTTGGAACTTCAAGATGGCACCGGCGAAGCCGTAGACTCGACGATTACGGCCTCACGCCGAACAACGTACCGCGATTTTTCGACCCGCCGTAAGCCGTCGTGCCGTATAGGACGCCGTCGCGCACGGTGAGGGCGGCCGGCACCGCACCGTCGCGGCGATCGTCGGCGAACTGGTGAATCGTCGTTTCATTGCCGAGAGCATCCAATGCTATGAGCGCGCCGACGTAACTGGCGTTGCCGAAACCGGACGTAGCGTAGAGCGTGTCGCCGAGTTCGCAAATAGCCGTCGGATCGTTTCCGTCGCCGGCGTTCTTGAAGCTGTAAAAGGTTCGCCCGAGCCCGTCGCTCGACACCGCAAAGACGCTTCCGAAGCCGTAGGCTCCGCCCAACGAGGTAACGCCGAAAAAAGTGCCGCGCGCGAAGAGCAGCGGCTTACTCGGATATTCGCCCTGGGCGCCGCCTTTGAAACTGTAGACGACGCTCTCGGTGCCGCCGGGGGAAATCCGAAAAAGCGTACCGCATCCGGCTCGATAGCAGCCGTCGCCGCCGCCGAGCGTCGTGGTGCCGTAGAGCGTCGCGCCCGAGACGGTCAGGCCGGATGGAATTCGTCCGTCGCTGCCGCCTTTGAAGCTGTACAGTACGTGCTCTGCACCGGACGGGCTGATTTCGAACACGGTCCCGCCGTTAAAGGCGCCGCCCGTCAGGGTGACGCCGAAGAGTTGTCCGTTTAGAGCGACGATGTTCGTCGGCTGCCTGCCGTCGCCGGTGCCGCCGAAGCTGTGAAGGACGCGTTCCGAGCCCGACGGGCTCAGGCTGAAAACGATGCCGTCGCGCGCCGAACCGCCGCCCATCGTTACGCCATAGAGAACGCCGTTCAAGGAGGTCAGGGCACCCGGTTGGCTGCCGTCGGACGCATGACCCTTGAAAGCGTAGACGACCCGTTCTTTCCCCGCAGCGTCGATTGCAAAGATGAGACCATCATCTTCCGGTCCGGCCCCAAGCGCGGCGCCATAGATGGTTCCATCGAGTTCGATCAGCGCCGAAGTCGGCCATTTGCCGTCGTTGGGACCGCCTTTGAAGCTATACAGGTAGCGATAACCCGCGTGCAGCGACATTGCGCCGAGAACGTCGCCCGATTGGTGCAGCGGAACCGTTGACGAGCCGCCGGCTTGAGAGCAGGCGGTAAAGGCGGCCATCACAAGGATCGCGTAGCCGATTCGCATGGCACACCTCCCAGAGCCCGATTCTACCACGTTTGCCGACGTGCGCGCGGCCGCCGAACGGCTGCGCGGCATCGTACATCGCACTGCGGTCGTGCGTTCCCGGACGCTGGATGCCGCGTGCGGGGCCACGGTGTGGGTCAAGTGCGAGAACCTGCAGCGCATGGGCGCGTTCAAGTTTCGCGGCGCGTACAATTTTTTGGCGTCGCTCACACCCGGCGAACGCTCCCGCGGTGTGGTCGCATTCTCGAGCGGAAATCACGCTCAGGGCGTCGCGTTGGCGGCCCGGATTTTGGGCATTTCGGCGACGATCGTCATGCCTTTCGACGCTCCCCGCGTCAAACTCGAAGCGACCCGCGAGTACGGCGCGCAGGTGGTGCAGTACGAACGCGAGCGGTCGCACCGCGAAGACATCGCTCGCGGTATCGCCGCCGAGCGCGGCGCGACCGTCGTGCCGCCGTTCGACGATGCGCGCATCGTGGCCGGCGCCGGAACCGCAGCGCTGGAGCTGTTGGAAGACGCCGGTTCGCTCGACGCGATCGTGGTTCCGGTCAGCGGCGGCGGCCTGATGGGCGGCACGGCCTTGGCCGCGCACGGCATCGACCCGGCGATCGCGATCCACGGCGTCGAGCCGGAAACCGGCGACGATTTCGCGCAGTCGCTGTCGCGCGGCGAACGCGTGACCATCGACGTTCCGCACACGATTGCCGACGGATTGCAGACGACGGCGCCGGGATTGGTGACTTTCCCGATCGCACGCAAGCACGTTTCCGGCATCGTGACCGTAAGCGACGGCGAGCTGTGCAGCGCTATGCGCTTCGTTTACGAGCGGATGAAGCTGGTGATCGAGCCGAGCGGTGCCGCCGCCATTGCGGCGCTGCTGAACCGGCGGATTCCCGAACTCACCGGTAAACGCGTGGGCGTCATCGTCAGCGGCGGCAACATCGATGCTGCACGGTATGCCGAACTCCTTGCAACGGCGGCTCCGCCGCCGGCCTAGCGCCGGCTAACGTCCCATCGAGTAGAACTCGGCGTTGGGCTGCATATCCATCAGGCCCGCCATCCGATTGGAAAAACCGAAAAACGCCGCGATGGCGGCGACGTCCCAGACGTCGTCGTCGGAAAAGCCCTGCTCGCGCAACGCCGCGATCTCGCCGTCGGTTGCGGCGAACCCCGGTTCGTTGACGCGCGACGCGAATTCGAGCATCGCGCGCCAACGCGGGGTCAGGTGAGCCGTTCGCCAGTTGTTGGCGATTTGTTCGGCCAGTATCGGGTCTTTGCCGAGAATCCGCAGCGCGGCACCGTGCGCGGTCATGCAGTATTGACAGCGATTCTCCGATGAGATCGCGACGACGATCGCCTCGCGTTCGGCGCGGCTCAATCCGCCGGGAGCCTTCATCAGCACGTCGTGATACGCCACGAACGCGCGAAAATGTTCCGGACGCCGGGCGTAGGCGCGAAAAACGTTCGGAACGAACCCGAGCTTCGCACGATTGGTTTCGTAGATCTCGGCAATGTCGGGAGGCAGCTCGGCTTCGCCGGGTTCGCCGAAACGCGACGGGATCGCGCGATTCACCGCAGGACTACGCTCACGAAGCCGTGATGTTTCCGCACGAGACGTAGGTCCCCAGGTCCGAGGTGCTCTTGTGCACGTTGATCGCCATCGGACTCGCGAGCAACTGATCGAGCGTTACGCCCTTGAGCAGCGTCGTCGAGCTACCGTTAGCCAAGCTCGTGAGCGGATACTGGGGCGCCGGGTTGAGCTTGTCGCACGTGCCGGGGTGAATGTGCGCCGGTTGTGCGTCCGACGGTGCGTTTTTGACCGAAACGACGACTTGCACGCCGTCGGGCGTTTGGGTCAGCGTCGCGCTACCGTCTTCACCGGAAGCGTTCTGCGCGTTCAACGTGACGGTGAGGGGGCCGGTGGCGGCGTTGGCCGGAACCGCGGCGGTGGAAACCAGAACTCCGAGAGCGAAAGCGGCGAGAGCGAAACGGGCAGTCATGTTCGAGTGGCTCCTCTCTAGTGAAGGTGTGTATCGTATCCTCGTATCGATTCTATCGTTGGTATCGATCGTTTTCATCGAAGGGACCTGCTCACGGCGGCGAATGGTGCTCGGCGCGCTCCAACCGGCGGTTGAGGGCGTCGGCCGCTTCGACGGCTTGGCTCGTCGGCGCCGCGTCGGCACCATCGACCGTGTCGAGAACGGATGCCGCCGCATCGTTGATCGCCGTAAAAGCGCCGGCGGCCTTGGAGTCGCCGGATGCTTTGGCGACGGCCGCGTCGTGAAAACTCCGATTCATGAGCGTCGTCAGCGAGTGCGCGAGCGAATACTGCGCGCGGAGCGCGCGCTGCGAGATCGCAACACGCGGATCCATCACCAACGTCAACGAACGCTGCGCGTCGACGCCGTCGGCGTCGATGGCAACCACGTAATTGCCGGGCAGGACCAACGCTCCCTCGGGCACTCGAGGCGTGTCGTGGGGTATGGCGGCCATCGATAAATCTTGGGCGCCCGATGGTGGCGGCTCGTGCAAATCCCAAATGAAGCGATGCATCCCGGCACCGGTCGGCGGGCGGCGGTACGGACGTTCCCAGTAGAGCGGCTTGTCGAGATCGGGAATTGGAGGCGGCGTCGGATCGTCGCTTGCGAAGCGGCGCACGGGATGCCGGCGATCGTCGTAAATCGTCACCGTAACACGGCGTGCGTTCGTCTTCAAAGCGTAGTCGATAATGGCTCCGTCGGGCGGATTCTGACCGGCAGGTTCTTCGGGAGGCAGCGGCGTGTCGGTGTTGGTGCTGCGCCGCACGCGATAGGCCAGCGCCGGGGGAAACACATAGACGCCGCCATCGGTCCGATCGAAGAGCTCGCCGCCCGTGTGCGCTAGCTGGCGCAGCGGCGTGACGTCGTCGAGAATCCAGAACCCGCGGCCGTGCGTCGCGACGATGGCGTCGTTCCCGTGAACGATCAGGTCGCGGACCGACGTGTGCGGAAGTCCGAGTTGCAGGCTCTGCCACTGCGCGCCGGCGTCAAAGGAGACGTAGACGCCGTTTTCGGTGGCTGCGTACAGCAGCCGAGGTTCGAGCGGATCCTGACGCACGGCGTTCACCGGCTGATTTGGCAGGCCGTTGACCGCGAGCTGCCAGCGTGCGCCGCCGTCGTGCGTGACGTACACGTACGGGCGGAGATCGTCTAAGCGGAATCGGTTGACCGCGACGAATGCGGTCGCGTCGTCGCCGTGCGATGCGTCGATTTGCGCGACCTTGCTCCACGGCCGCAGACCCGCAGGTGTGACGTTATTCCAGTGCGTGCCGTCGTCACGCGTTATCCAGACGAGGCCGTCGTCGGTTCCGGCCCAAATCGTCCCGCGGCTGCGGTACGAAGGAGCGAGTGCGTACACCACGCCGCGATGCGCGCCGCGTTGTGGATCGCCGGCTTCGAACCGCCCCAGCACCGGCGGTACCTCGGGATGGCGACGCGTTAGGTCGCCGCTGATTCGCTGCCAGTGCGCGCCGCCGTCGCTGGTTTGGAAAACGACGTTCGAACCGAAGTACAGGCGGCGCTTGTCGAAGTGATCGAATGCCAGCGGCTCGGTGCGCACCGTACGATACGTTTTCGAGGGCAGCGCGAGTGGAGAAACCTCTTGCGTCTGACCGGTGCGCTCGTCGAACCGCTCGACTTTGCCGCCGAAAAAAATGCCGACGTGCAGCGGGTCGGGGATGACGTAGCCATACTCCTGGGCGCCCGCGGTGTGCCAGTCGCGCTGCGTTACCGCGCCCCAATCGCCGCGGCTGCGGACGCACGCCGAGCCGCTTTCCTGCTGACCGCCGCAAACCCAATACGGAAATCGATCGTCCGCCGATGCGTGGAACATCTGGGCAGTCGGCTGATTGTACCAAGAACTCCAGGTTCGTCCCCCGTTGACCGAGAGGGTCGCGCCTTGGTCGCTGGCCAGCGCGATGACGTTCGAATCGCCGGGGTCGATCCAAACGCCGTGGTAGTCATCGCCTCCCGGTGACCCCTTGATCGCCGTAAACGTCGTGCCGCCGTCGCTCGACCGGTACGTCGACGTGTTCGTGAGGTAGACGACGTCGGCGTTGCGCGGATCGACCGCGATCGAAACCAAGTCGTCGCCGCGCTGCGCGATCTGCGGGTCGCCGTTGGCTTTGCGAAAATGCGCGCCGGCGTCCGAACTGCGATAGATCGCCCCGCCGGCCTCCGGCGTGTCGGCATACGCGTACACGACGTCGGGGTTGCTCGGCGACGGTGCAATTTCGGCGCGGCCGATTTGCGGCGGAAGGCCGTCGCTCAGCTGTGCCCAGCTGTTACCGCCGTCGGTGGACTTGAAGATGCCGCTGCCGGGAATCTCGAACGAACCGCCGATTTCCCACGGCGCTTGACGTGCCGCCCACAAGGTCGCGTAGATCGTGTTCGGATCGTGCGGATCGAGCACCACGTCGTACGCTCCGGTGTCGGCGTTCTTGAAGAGCACGCGCGCGAACGTCGCGCCACCATCGGTCGAACGATAGATACCGCGCTCGTCATTCGGACCGTACGGATGACCCAGCACGGCGACGAAAAGCCGGTCGGCGTTCTTCGGATCGACGGCGATTGCCGCGATTTGCTGCGCGTCGTCCAGTCCCAAGTGCGTCCACGTTGCGCCGCCGTCGGTCGACTTATACATGCCGTCGCCGACCGCCAGGTCGGGGCGCTGCAGTCCCTCGCCGCTGCCGGCGTAGATCACGTTCGCGTTGCTCGACGCGATTGCCAGCGCGCCGATCGAGCCGGTCGGCTGCGAATCGAAGATCGGCGTCCAGGTCCGTCCGGCGTCGTCGGTTTTCCAGATCCCGCCGTTGACCACGCCGATATAAAAGAGGTTTGGACGCCCGGGAACGCCGGCGATCGACGTCGTTCTTCCGCCGCGCAGCGGACCGATGAAGCGCCAGTGCAGGTCTTGGTACTGCGCCGGCGACACCCCGGCCAACCCGAAGATCGCGGCGATCGTCACCACGGCGCGAGCCGCCGAGTTCATCGGTGATGCGCTACGCGGTTAACGAAAGCGGCGATGTCGCCGAAGGCCTCGCGCGACTCGGGCAAACCGGAGAAGATGTGCCACACGTGCGGCACGCCGTCCCACAGCCGCAGCGTCGAGTCGACGCCGGCGGCGCGGGCCTTGGCGTCGAGTTGCACGGCATCGTCGCGGAGCATTTCGATGGTGCTGGCCTGGATCATCAGGGGCGGCAAACCGTGGAGCTCGGCATACAGCCCGGAGGCCAGCGGATCGTCCAGCGGCACGTCGCCGACGTAGGCGTGAGCGATGCGGCGTTCGCCCCGTTTCGATACGGCGGCCGACGTCGGCAAATCGACCCAGGGAGCGATCAGAACCGCACCCGCCGGGAGCGGCAGACCGGCATCGCGCAACGTGAGCAGTGTCGAGAGCGCGAGTCCGCCTCCGGCGGAATCGCCGGCGATCACGATGTTGGCTGCGGCGTTGCCCGCCGCGAGAAGCCACCGGTATCCCGCGACGGCGTCGTGGACTGCCGCCGGGAAGCGGTGCTCGGGCGCCAGCCGGTAATCCAGCGCGAACACCCGGGCCGCACAGCGTCGGCAGAACGCGCCGGTGAGCGTGCGGTACATCGCCGGCGATCCGGCAACGTAACCGCCGCCGTGTAAGTAATAGATGACGGTCGCGGCACTGGGGTCGGCGTTGAGGATCACCCACTCGCCGCGAACTCCGGCAGCCCGGTCTTCGACGCATGCCCGGGTCAAGCCGCGCGGCAGCCGGCCGAAGAGCAAGACGCTGCGACCGATGAGCCGGCGGTACCGCCGCACGAAATGAGGGCTCGCAATGCTGCGGGCGCCCGGGATCTTGGACGTCACGCGAAGCACCATGCGCAAGGCGCGCGCTCCCAGACTTGCCATCGGACGATTATACCGTAAAGGGGCTCACAGTCTCTTGCCGTTACGCTTGCCGCGGTGTTTGGGGGCGAAGGGCGACCCGATCTTCCAAGCGGTCTTGCGAGGCAGCGTATCGTCGACGTCGTCGCAGCCGATCGGGGTGAACTCGCGGCAGTCGCCCGGCCGAGCCTCGTAGATCCCGCAGTAGTGCCGCCCGCTGCGCGAGCCCATGAGGAAGACGCACTGGTCCGAGATGTCGTCGCCCACCTTGCGGAGCCAGCCCACGTGGTATCCGTCGGCGGAGCGGCGTTCGACGACGTAGTCGCGCATGGCGTCGTCGTAACTCACGCCGAAATGATCGGCAATCCTTTGGACGTCGGCCTTGCTGACGAACGGCTCGTACCCGCTGCAACACTCGGCGCAGCCCGGCGGGCAGGCGATGTTGTCGGGCATGTCCTTGAGATGCTTGCGCGCGAGATCGATCACGTTGCCCACGGCGGCGACGAACTCGGGATCGTCGTTGTACTTGTACACCCATTCGCGTTTGGTGATTTCGTTGGCGTTATAATACCGCGTCGTCGTTTCGTCGAACTCGATCGTGACGTGTTCTTCGTCGATTTCAATTTTATTGACGTGTTCGAGCGGCCGCGCGTCGAGCAACTCGGGGTGCGTGGCCTGACCGGTGCGGCGTGCGTAGCTTCGCAAACTGATGAGGTCGATTGTCTCCATACGCGCTTGGATTCGCCTCGACGTGCGGGGACGGCCTCTGGCCACGCCAAACATAAGCCGCCATGCGTTCGGCAATTGGCGTGGACCTCGGTGGATCGCACGTGACTGCGGCGGTCGTGACGGACGGCGGGGAGATTGTGTCCCAGCACGAGCAGGACCTCGAAGACCTGCAGTTCGACGCCGTGGTGGACGTGCTCGCAACGCAGATCGCGGCGGCCGTCAAAGACGCCGGATCGGGCGTGGCCGGCATCGGCATCGGCTCTCCCGGCAATATCGACGCCGCATCCGGCGCGGTGCTGTATAGTCCGAACTTCGGATGGAATCGCGTGCCGCTCGGGCAGACGTTGCGCAAACGGTTCGATCTCCCCCTTTTTGTGGGCAACGACGCGCGATGCGCGACGCTCGGCGAACACGAGTTCGGAACCGGTCGCGGTACCAAGGACTTCGTGCTGCTCACGCTCGGAACCGGAATCGGGGGCGGAATCGTCGCCGGCGGAAGGCTGATGCTCGGCCACAAATGGGGAGCCGGAGAAATCGGGCATCATCAAATCCGGCCGCACGACGGCTTCATCTGCGCGTGCGGTAAGATCGGCTGTTTCGAAGCGCAGGCGTCGGGAACGGGGCTGATCCGTCACGCGTTTGCCGTGGCGCCGTCGTTTCCACGCAGCGAGTTACTCGACGTTGCGCGCGATAAGCTCAGTTCGAAAAAGATTCGCAAAGCGGCCCAAGCGGGCGACAAGCACGCGACCGCCGCGTGGAGCAACTTCATCGCCGACCTAGCGCTCGGTCTGGGCAACGTCATCGCGTTCGTCAATCCCGAAACTATCGCGCTGGGCG
Source organism: Candidatus Tumulicola sp. (assembly GCA_049585095.1). Classification (GTDB taxonomy): domain Bacteria; phylum Vulcanimicrobiota; class Vulcanimicrobiia; order Vulcanimicrobiales; family Vulcanimicrobiaceae; genus Tumulicola. The sequence continues at coordinate 1,865 of JBAUZB010000259.1, read as the reverse complement.
GCGGCGTTTCTTCGGCCGGCGACTTCATGCTCGACGCCCTGCGCGCCCCGGTCGATGCGCTGACGACGATGGTTCCCCGCGGCACGACGGAGATAACGATCGCCCGCCTGGGCAATAATGCGGGCCAAGTCGGCGCCGCGGTGATGGCGTTCAACGGCGGTCTTTCGGGGGATGCGGCTCCCGCCTGAGCGGAGTTTCTCATCGAACGGCCATGGCACGGGGCGGTTATCGCGGTATGCTCGCGGGGAAAAGATCGCCTTGGAGGTCGATCGGAATCATGCTGAAAGGGAACGTCTTGATTGCGGCCGCAGCGTCGCTCGCGCTGATCGGCGCGGCATGCCTTGTAGTAACGACGTCGGCATCGCGGTCGGCATCGAACGAAGGCGGGATACACAAGATCCGGCACATCGTCATCATCATGCAAGAGAATCGTTCGTTCGATCACTACTTCGGCACGTTTCCCGGCGCCGACGGCATTCCGATGAAAAACGGCGTTCCGACCGTCTGCGTTCCGCAGCCCTCCGGTTCGTGCGTGCGTCCCTACCGCGATACGCTCGACCGCAACCGCGGCGGTCCGCACAACTTCGGCGCGGCCAAGAACGACATCAACGGCGGCAAGATGGACGGCTTTCTGATGTCGACGCGCGTCGGCCGAAAGTGCCGGGGCTTCGACGATCCCAGTTGCGTGAAACGCGCCGGTAAAGGCGACGTGATGGGGTACCACGACGGAACCGACATTCCAAACTATTGGAAGTATGCGAGCGATAACGTGCTGCAGGACCGCATGTTCGAGAACATCGCATCGTGGAGTTTGCCGCAGCATCTGTTTATGGTGTCGGAGTGGTCGGCGAGTTGCTCGCAACTGCACGTTGCGATGAGTTGCGTCAACGAGCCCGAGAAGCCCGACCCGCCCGGCGACATGCGCCGTCGGACCGGCAGCCGCGGCGAAGGACGGCCCGATTACGCGTGGACCGACCTCACCTATCTGCTCCATCGCGCTCACGTCAGTTGGGCGTACTACGTCATGGCGGGCACCGAGCCCGACTGTGCCAACGGCGTCGACGGCTGCCGTGCGCGGCGCCAGAATTCGCGTACGCCGGGAATATGGAACGTCTTACCGGGGTTCGACACCGTGAAAGAGGACGGCGAACTCGCCAACGTTCAGGATTTGCGCAAATTTTACGCCGCCGCAAAGGACGGCACGCTGCCGAACGTCGTCTGGATTTGCCCTGCGAATGCGTACAGCGAACATCCACCCGGGCTGGTCAGCGCCGGCCAAGCCTACGTGACGGGCTTGATCAATGCGATCGCTCGCGGTCCGGACTGGGACAGCACCGCGATCTTTCTCACGTGGGACGACTGGGGCGGATTCTACGATCACGTTCCGCCACCGACGGTCGACGAAAATGGTTACGGCATCCGAGTGCCCGGTATCGTCATCAGCCCATACGCGCGCCGCGGTTACATCGATCATCAGGTGCTCAGCCACGATGCCTACGTGAAGTTCATCGAAGACGATTTTCTCAATGCGGAGCGCATCGATCCGAAGACCGACGGGCGCCCGGATAAGCGTCCCGACGTGCGCGAGAACGCATCGCAGCTCGGCGATTTGCGTTCCGATTTCGACTTCAATCAGCGGCCGCGGCCGCCCGAAGTGCTACCGAACGCGAGCGTCTGGAACGGCTCGGGCACCGTCTCCGAGCACTAACGCTCAACGCGTCATCATGAGCGGAGCGCACGTTCCATGTCACCTTGCGGAGGCCGCAGGCGCGCAGTCGAGGACGGCTTGGCGTAGTACACGGTCGCCGCGGGACTCCGACGCGAGCGCCTTTGGCTGGAGGCCATAATTTCCTTACCAGGAGGCG
>JBAUZB010000258.1:0-8441 GCA_049585095.1 Candidatus Tumulicola sp. | reverse complement strand
TCGCGAAAGTTTTCTCGATCCCGCCGACCGCGTTGGTAGGATTCGTGGCAAACCGCTACCTGACGTTTGGCATCGGCATCCGAGCGACGTTCGAGCGGCTCGCGAATCACGTGCGCATGAAGGATCGGGGAGGAGTCGGATAGGCCTTACGAAAGGTTCGCGGGCGCAACTCACAGCGGAGGGCTCACGGGTGAAGCGGACGTTTACGCAGCGCACGATGCACGTGGCGTGCGCGCTATCTCTTTTTATCTCGGCATGTTCGGCGCCGGGATCGCGCGGCGTCATGCCCACCGCCATCGGCGCAAATACTCAATCGGATGAAGCCGTTCCGGGATTCACGCTTTCGAAATACGTCAAACACGTCGTCATCATCGTTCAAGAGAACCGCAGTTTCGAAAACCTCTTTGCTGGGTTTAAAGGTGCGAACGCGCCCTTGTACGGCTACAAGAAAACGACGAGTGGAGAGCAAAAGATCAATCTCAAACAGATTGATTGGACTGCACCCACCATCTATCACGGCGTCGAGTGGACCTTCAAGGCCTACGACAACGGCAAGATGGATCAATTCAACCTCGTGCCTTTCGACAAGCCACCGAATGATCCGTCGGGAACGGCGTCATATGCCTACCTGAAGCCAAGCCTCATTCAGCCGTATCACCAGATGGCGTACAACTACACCCTTGCAGACAATATGTTCCCGACGGCTTGGGGCGGCAGCTTTTCGGCGCATCTCGACCTGATCGCCGGAACGACGCTCATCAGCAGCACCGAAGCGGTCACGGTTCCGACCAATACGCCCTGGGGTTGCGATGCTCCAAAGAGTACGGAAACACAAATCCTCGACCCGCAGCATCACTGGTCGGGATATCCACCGTCAAATCCGGCCCCGTGGGGACCGCTCCCATGCTTCACGCAATTCACGACCATGGCCGGCACGCTCGATCATGCGAAGGTGTCGTGGAAGTATTACGTTCCCTCACTCACCGAAGATCAAGCCGGACGGGTTTGGTCGGAGTTTCGCGCTATCAAGTCGGTGTTCTACGGACCTGATTGGAAGAATCACGTCATTTCGCCCGAAACGACCGTACTCAACGACATCACCGCGGAGAAGCTACCGTCGGTATCGTGGGTCATTCCGAAAGCGCACAACTCCGATCACGACGTCGGCGACACCGGCGGCCCGTCATGGGTCACCTCGATCGTCAACGCCATCGGGCAGAGCAACTATTGGAACGACACGGCGATCTTCGTGGTATGGGACGATTGGGGCGGCTGGTACGACAACGTGCCTCCGCCGCAGCCTGACTTCGTCGGCCTTGGTTTCCGCGTCCCCTGCATCGTGATCTCACCGTACGCGCGCGTCCATCACGTCTCGCACACGCAATACGAGTTCGGCAGCTTCTTGAAGTTCATCGAGGCGGCGTTCCATCTGCCGTCGCTGCACCATACGGACGAGCGCGCGAACAGCATCCTCGACAGTTTCGACTTTACCAATCCGCCGCACAAGTTCAAGCCGATCGACGCGCCGCAAAAGAAGGAGTATTTTCTCAATCAGCCGCCCGACTCAGTCCCTCCCGACGACGAATAGAGTCACTCCGTATCGACGGGCAGATACGAAGGTTGCTGGTGTAAAAAGAACTCGCGGGAGCGGTTCGACGGAATCGGCTTAAACGGGCGCGGTTTTTGGTCGAAGTGAAAAATGACGCCGATGGATTTCGCGCGCGCATCGGTCGTCCCCATCGAGGCAAGACCGAACGTGCTCTCGATAAACTTGAGGATGCTGCCGAACTCGAACTGCGTGTGTGAGATGGTCCCCGCGCGAACGTACGGCGAGATGACGAGTGCGGGAACGCGGAATCCCAAGCCGCCGGCATCGTCGAAGAACGCCGGCGGAACGTGGTCGTAGAAGCCGCCCCAGTCGTCCCAAACGACCACAATTGCTGTCGAGTCCCAATAGCTGCTCTGGCCAATCGTGTTGACGATTGACGCGATCCACGCCGGCCCGGTAAACGGACGATGGTTGTCGGCCGGGTGGTCCGAGTTGAATTGGTCCGGAATGACCCACGATACCGCCGCGAGCTGGTGGTTTTTAACGTCGTCCAAGATGTTCGTTTCCGGAATCGAAATGTTGGTCTGCCATTCCGGGCCGTGCCGAACGGCATCGATGGCGGCAAATGCGTTCCAATCGCCGCCCGGGGTATTGGCTTTATAAGGCGGCACGTAATATCGCCACGATACGCCTTTGGCATCGAGGACGTCACGCAGCGTTCCGGTGGGATAGTTCCAGCACGGAAACGGTCCCTTGCCGCGCAAAATCACGCCCTTTGTCGTAATCAGCGAGGTTCTGGTGCCCTTCGGCGCATCGCATCCCCACGGCGACCCCGACGGCGTGTCGATGATGCTGTCGTTCGAATCGATCGCCGTTGCGCCGGCGATCAGATCCTGGTGGGCGGTAAAGCTTCCGCTGCCCTGCGTCTGAAACATGCGATCCAGCAGCGCGTACTGCTGCGCCATCGTCCAGTACGGCTGGATCTGGCTGGGATCTACGTACTGATAGGGATACAGTCCCGCCTTCTCCGTGCTGTGGATGAAGAGCGATAGATCGAAGCCGTCCATTTTCCCGCCGTCGTAGTCCGTTTGATAGGTCTCCCAATCGTGCGAGATGTCCAGCGACGAGAGGCTGTGTTTCTTTAGAACGACGGTCTTGCCATTGTGCCGCTGGCCGGTCGTCGCGCCGTCGGCGCCGGGAAACGTCGCGAAGAGATTGTCGAAGCTCCGGTTTTCCTGAATCAATAGCACGACGTGCGTGATCTTGCTGGCTCGGGCAGGCACCTCGTGACGGTCGGCAACGGATGCCGTCACCGCGGATTGCGGCGTAACCGCCGGGCCGCCGGCAGAGCAGCCCGACAAGCAGAATGCGACGAAACCTATTGTGAGTGCGATTGGCAAGCGCTCTGGTGACATCAGTCGATCCTCGCGTTTCAAGCGCCACGCGCCAGCGCGATGCCAAAAATGCGTGCGCGCAGTCGAGCGAGCCAGTGTTTGATACGCCAGAAGTGGCTCGATTGCACGGTGTCGATCAGCGTCAAGAGCCGATCGCGTTCGTCGCTCGTGCTCGCGAGCAGTTGCTCGGTTTGCGCTACCAGCAGGTTGTCCATTTCCGCGAGGCCGCCTTGCAGGATTTCGTAGCGCACGGTGAGCGTCGCGAGTTCCGCCGCCGCCGCATCGGCTCGCCCGCGCTCGCTCCCGGTTGTTTCGCGCAAATGTTGGAGCACCGCTTGCTGGTGTGCGACGTCATTCTCCAACGAGCTGGCGCGCGCGCTGAGCCTGGCGATCGTCGATTCGGAACTCGCCGTGAGCTCCGCGATCATGGTCTCCGATCGCGCCAGCTCGGCCTGCGCCCGCACCGTGCGCGCGTATTCTTCGCCAAGACGCGCCTCGAGCCGCTGTATCTGCTCGTCGAGGCGGGCGTTGTTTTCCGAGGACTCGCGCATGACGCGATCGTTGTCGACGACTCGAAGATAAAGATCGTCGCGCTGGCGGATCGCACCCTCGAACTCCTTCTCCAGTCGCTCGGCGCGCATGCGAGACTCGTCGGCGTACTCGCGCATCACGAGTTTGTCCGCATGCGCCGCCTTTCGTATCGCTTCCAGTTGAGTTTCGAGCTCGGATACTTTCGCGGCATGCTCACCGAGTTGAGCTTCGGCGGCGGCTCTCTCCACTTGGAGCTCGGAATTAGCCGCGTCAATCGCCTCGGTCGCACCGGCTAACAAATCGGCACAATCGGACTCCGTGCGTGCAACCTTGTCGAAATACTCGCGTTCCGACTCATGCAGAAGGGCCTCGGATCGCGCTGCTTGCGATTGCAACTCGACAGCGCGCCTGCGCTCCGCCTCAAGCGCGCCGCTGAGCCGCCCGTTCTCTCCAAGGCTAGCTTGGAGCCGTTCCGAGAGCTGGGATTTCTCCCCCACCCCCGTTTTGAGCAATCCGTCGAGCTGCAACTTGCCTTGCTTGAGCGCGGTCACCTCGACGTGAAACGCGTCGACCCGCGACTGGAGCGTATCGGCCAGTTGTTGCAGCTCCGCGGCGTGCGCCCGCTCCGTTTGGAGCTCTCGGTCGCGCTCGCTTTCGGCCTCGGCCAGCAAGCGCCTCAGGCTCGACGCCTCGGCGCGTTCGCTTTCGAGATGAAGACGTGCCTCGTTCTGACGCTCGGCGACGGAAGCCAGGTTTGCCTGCAGCTCGTTGATGCGCGCACTCAACTCGTTCTTGCGTTCCTCAGCATCGGTCACCCGAAGCTCACGGATCGCTGCGCGCCGGCGTTCTTCCGCTAGCTGTTGTTGCGCTTCGTCTTGTCCGGTTGCCACTTCGACAAGTTCACGCTGCAACGTTTCGATCTGGCCGCTTAGATTCTCGCGTTCCGCGGCGATCCTGGAAGCTCGCTGTCGCTCGGTGTCGAGCTGGTCTCGCAACATTCGGGCCTCGTGTTCGAGGTCGTCCTGCGACGCGACCGAGTGAACTTCTACAGCGTTGGTCCGAGCCTCGGATTGCGAATGTCGGGCCTCCTCGAGCTTAGCCCGGAGCTCAGCGATCGCTTCGATCGACCGGGTTCGCTCGGCTTGCGCCACGAGCGTTTGTTGCATAGCCGCGTTCTGCTTGGCCAAACTGTCGATTTCGAGCAAGCGGTGAGCGATCTCGAGCTTCCGGCATTCCTCTTGGGCTTCCACGACCCCATGTCCGGCGCGCTCGGCTTCGGCTCGCAGGCTAGCAATCGCCACCTCCTGCGAGTCCAATGTCGCGCGCAACGATTGCAGTTCACTCTCGCGATGCGTGATTTGCTGCTTTGTCGCCGCGAGCTCCGTATTCGCGGTGAGAAATCGCTTCGAAACCGCGCGGAGCCGCTGATCGTTGGAAAGCGGGAACGCTTTTACGACGAATTGCAACGTTTCGCTCTCCGGATCGGCTCGAACCTCGGCGAGCGCCGCGGAATCGAAGTCGCGCGGGTCGAGCGTTGGCACGAGGTCGGACTCCGCAAACAACGGAAGGCTCACGCGCTCGATCGCCTCGATTATAAAGCCCGTTGTAAGAAATAGCTCGTCGATCGTCTTCCCCGTAAAAAATCGTAAATGCGCGTCATCGAGAATTCCTAGCTCCTGGTAGTCGAAGCTACCGGACAAAAGAGCTAAGCGTATCGCTCCATGCGAAATGTTTGGAATCGAGGCAACGACGTAGCCCCGCTCTGTCAGGAGTGCGCGCGATTCGTCGAGCGTGCGAGCGGGCTCATGAAGATGCTCCAGCACGTCGCCAAACACGATTGCGTCGAATTGCTTCCCTTCGAGAAGATCGGGAAGAACGACCTCGTCGAGATCGGCCACAAAGGCGCTGGTGCAAAACCTTCGCGCCTCCTCAACGGCAGCGGGGTTGATGTCGATGCCGACGACGTCGCACTCGCGCTTTACCAACAAGCTGGCAAGGTAACCGCTCGCGCAGCCAAGGTCGAGAACCTTCTTGCGCTCACCGATCATCTCGAGCATGTGGGCGATGCTGGTATTTGGATCGGGAGGAGAAATCGTCAGCTCTGGATGCTTTGGATAGCTCTTCTGAGGTTTGAGCGGGCGGGATTGCATGTCTTCCTCACTCCTAAAAACAGCACGAAGACCGAATAGCTCGAGGACGGAGGGATTTCGGCCACGACCGCCGCCGGCCTTCTGGGAATGCGCAGGGCGGCGGCGAAAAACGACGCGAAGACACGTCGATGCTTGGATCATTTTTTCCTCAGGAATTACGGGCCCGAGCGGCGTTGTTCGGTCATGCCTTAGGGGGTCGCGGGCGGGACCATGCCATCTGCGCCTCCTGCTCCGCTCCTCCGGACCGCTCGCCTCGATGATTGTCCTAGACCGAGCGGACCGGCCTCGGATTTCGATCATCATCCTTACCCAAGATCAGTTAGAGCATTTGGGTCGCTGCCTATCGTCGATTGAACGCTCGATCGACGGCGGGCAAATCCCTTACGAAGTCATCCTCGTCTTCAATGGCACTGATCCAAGCGCGGTGCAGACCTTCCTGAAGAGTGTCGTCGGTCTACACTCGGTACGGCTCGCTCTCAATCTTGGGTTCGGCGGCGGGAACAATTTTGCGGTGCGCAGGGCTCGAGGCGAGTATCTCGTCTTTTTGAACGACGATGCGGTCGTCGAACCCGGATGGCTCGAGGCGCTCCTGCAAACCGCTCTGACGTATCCCAGTGCGGGCGCGGTGGGATCGCGGATTCTCTTCGTCGACGGATCGTTACAAGAGGCTGGCGGCATCATCTGGTCCGATGGCTCGACTCGGCCGCTGGGGCGGGGAGCACCCGAGGGTTCATTAGCATACTCCTACCTACGCCCGGTGGACTATATCTCGGCAAACGGTCTGCTCGTCCGGCGCGACGCCTTCGATGCACTGGGCGGCTTCGATGCGCGCTACTTCCCCGCATATTACGAAGATACGGACCTGTGCCTTGGGTTGCGGCACCGGCTCGACCTGGAAGTCGTCTACGAGCCACGAGCCGTCATCAGACACGTCGAGGCGGCAACCACGCAAGACAATGCGTTCCGGTCGTTTCTTTTTCGGCGTAACCAAGCGCTATTGCGTGAAAAGTGGGGTGACGAGCTCGCCTTATACGCTCGGCCTGAGCCGGAATCACCCGCCGCCGTTCGGAGAGCGGACTTGAGGCGTCGCGGCAACCCGACGCGCGTGCTGGTCATCGACGACCGTCTGCCCGATGCGGGGAAAGGCCTGGGCGGTCTGGGTTCCGGCTTCGTGCGAGCGCACGAACTCTTCGCCGAACTCAACTCCTCCGGGTTTGCGGTGGCGATCTATCCGAGCGACCGCACCGATCCGCCCAAAGAGAACTCCCTCGCCTCCCTTGGCGTGGACGTCATCGAAGAAAACCTTAACGAGCATCTCTCTCGCCCGGAAGTCGATTACGACGTCATCGTTATATCACGACCACACAACGCCGAAATTTTTCTGGGGCCCGTCAGGGCTGCGCTGCCTGACGCAAAGATCGTCTATGACGCTGAGGCGTTGTATCACAAGCGCCTTCGCATACAAGCCCAGATGGAAGAGAATGCCGAAAAGCGCGAGTGGCGCGAAACGGAGGCGGCAGCAATGGAGCGGCTCGAATCCGGCATCGCGGCCGGCGTCGACGCGGTTGTCGCCATATCGCACGAGGAACGCGCCTGGCTGTGCGCCGTTCCGAATCACGCTCGGATCGAGTTCATGATTCCGCTCCTGAGCGGTATCGAGATCGGCCCCCCGGATCCAATGGAAAGAGCCGACGCGGTATTCGTTGCTGGCTGGCTTGGCGGAGATGAATCCCCCAATGTCGACGCGATCCGCTGGTACTGCCGGCACGTCGTTCCCGAGATTCGAGCCGTGCTGCCCGGTTTTCGCACGTACGTGACCGGTAAGAACCCGCCGCTTTGCGTCGCGCAACTCGCCGATGAGAACGTCATCTTTACCGGCTTCGTAGAGTCGATTCGAGATCTATATGCTTCAGCCCGCGTGGCGATCGCGCCGATTCGTATCGGGGCCGGCGTCAAGAATAAGACGATGGAAGCGCTACAGTATGGCGTTCCCGTCGTGGCAACCCAAGTTGGTGCCGAAGGCTTGGGCCTCAGCGACCGCGTTGAAATCGACGTTACCGACGAACCGCCCGAGTTCGCCAGCAGAATTATCGCGCTTGCGACCGATGCCGCGGCGTGGTCGTCACGCCGTGATGCCGTTGAAGCCCGCGTCGAGACGTGGGAGAGAGCCCGACTGCGCTGGCCCGACGTCATTGCGAGGGCGGTCGCGAGCGGCCGACGCCCCGGCGCGCTCGTCGAAGCCGCGAAATCGCCGTCCGCGCTGTCGCCTTAATCGAAGCAGGGCGTCTCGTCAAAGGTCTTGCGCGGCGGAAACCCGCGACATCGTAAGCTTGTCTTCCAGTGCACATTCCTCGACGCTAAGGGCGAGCTCCGCACTCAACTGGGATGCCCTCGTGGATAGGATCGCAACGCGTAGTTCCGACTCGCGAAGAGTGTCCAGGCTATCGAGTATTTCACTCTCGCGTTTTTCATGCTCGGATCGTGCGGCCTCGGCCCCGCTCTCGAGCGCCTTCTCCTGAAGTGCCAGCAGCGTTCGCATCTCAACAGCCTCGGCTTCGCGGAAATCGAGCGCACGCTGCAGGCGTTGCAAGCGTGCTCGGAGTGCGCCGAGTTCGGCGTCGCGTTCGGTCGCGCGAGTAACCAGCCCGGCGGCTTCGGTCTGGAGCGCCGCATGCTGGGATTCGGCCGCTGCCGTTTGCGCACGCGCCATCTCGATCGCGGCTTGCGCCGCAGCGAGCTCGGTTTCGCGTTGACCCAGCTCGGCCACGATCTGCGCCGTCCGCGCTTCCGCGGCGCCAGCTGCTGCCTCCATCTCTC
>JBAUZB010000257.1:0-7345 GCA_049585095.1 Candidatus Tumulicola sp. | reverse complement strand
TCGCCGGACGCGGCATTCCCCCGGGTCTCACGCCTATCGCGACCGCACGGCAGCACGCTTCGGATCGGTGGCGTGCGCATTGCCGACGGCGAGTTTGTAATCGTCGCCGGGCCGTGCTCGGTGGAATCGCGCGAACAGATCTTGGCGACGGCGCATGCGGTGCGCGCGCGAGGCGCGACTATGCTGCGCGGCGGCGCGTTCAAACCGCGCACCAGCCCATACGCCTTCCAAGGACTGGGGTGGGAAGGCGTCGCCCTGTTGGCCGAAGCCGGTCGTGCGAGCGGATTGCCGACCGTGAGCGAGGTGATGACGATCGATCAGGTCGCGCGCATGGCCGAACAGATCGACGTTTTGCAGATCGGCGCGCGCAACATGCAAAACTTCGACCTCCTAAAAGCGGTCGGACGGGCGGGGAAACCGGTGCTGCTCAAGCGCGGTCTGTCGGCGACCATCGACGAGTTGCTGGCCGCGGCCGAATACATCCTCGCCGAGGGCAATCCCAACGTCATCTTGTGCGAACGCGGAATCCGCACGTTCGAACCGGCGACGCGCAACACGCTCGACTTATCCGCCGTGCCGGTACTGCGGGAGCGCTCGCATTTGCCGGTATTCGTGGATCCCAGCCACGGCGTCGGCGTCCGGCGCTGGATTGCGCCGTTGTGCTTAGCTGCCAAGGCGGTCGGAGCTCACGGCTTGTTGGTGGAGGTGCATCCCAATCCGCCGGAGGCCAAGAGCGATAAGGAACAAGCGCTGACGTTCGAAGATTTCGCCGCAGTAGTCGCCGAACTCGCCCGCATTCCGATCGCGATGCCGCCGGTTCTCGCCGAGGCGCCCGGATGAATGCGTCGGCCGTCCGCGGCATTCGGGGCGCGATCACGGTCGACGCCGACGAACCGGAGGTGATCGTCGGCGCGACCAAACGGCTGTTGCGAGAGATCGTGCAGCGCAACGCCGTCGCGGTCGACGACATAGCTTCGGTGCTCTTCAGTTTGACGCCGGATCTGCACGCCGTTTTTCCGGCCCTGGGTGCGCGCGACATGGGCTGGGTCTACGTCCCGATGTTGCACTTTACCGAGATCGACGTGCCGGGCGCGCTCGGCCGCTGCATTCGCGTGCTGATGCACGTCAACACGCCACGACGACTCGAGGAGATCGAGCACGTCTACCTCGACGGCGCGGCGTCGCTGCGTCCGGATCTTCGTAAGCCGAACCCGTGAGCGCCGCCCCCCCGATCGTCGGCATCGTCGGAACGGGTTTGATCGGAGGATCGATCGGATTACGTGCGCGCCGCGAAGGAGCGTGGACCATCGGTTTCGACAACGATCCGGCCGCGCTGGCAGCCGCCTTCGACGCCGGCGCGATCGCGGAAGCGGTGTCGCGCGATGAGCTGTATGCGCGCGCGGACACGGTAGTGATGGCGGCATACCTCGGCGCCACGGTGACCGAACTCGAACGGCTTGCGCGTGAGGGATCGCATCGTGCGACGCTGATCGTCGACGTGGCGTCGGTGAAAGTTCCGGTATGCGCGGCCGGCCACGGCGTGCGGCATTTCGTCGCGACCCATCCGATGGGCGGATCCGAACGCGGCGGAGCGGCTGCCGCCCGGGCCGATCTCTTCGACGCTCGAATTTGGGCGTACGTCCCCAGCCTCGACCCGGCGCTCGACGCGCGCGCGCGTGCCTTTATTGCCTCACAGGGCGCCCGGCCGCTCGCAATCGAGGCCGTCGAGCACGATCGGATCGTCGGTTTCACCTCGCATCTTCCGCAAGTCCTAGCTTGGGCGTACGCGCGGCACGCGGCCCCGCGAGCGAGCGAAGCCTTCACCCTGCTCGGCGGGGCGGCGTCGCGTGAATTGCTTCGGGTCGGCGCCTCGGGCAGCGCGATGTGGCTCGACGTTTTACGCGCGAACCGGGCGAACGTCGCCCCGGCGCTGGAACGCCTCGGTGCCGCGCTGGTCGAGGCGGGGACGCATTTGAGCGCCGGAAACGTCGAGGCCGCCTTAAAGCCAATCGCGGCGATGGACTCGTTTGACGGGGGAAAGGCCCCCTGATATACTGCCGTAGTTCAGGGACGAGTTCGATCCCGCAAGAATCGCCGCTGCGCTTCTTGGGGTTGCCCGTGCCCGCGCGTTCGCACATGTAAGGAAGATTTGGCAAGGAGTATTGGTGCCCACCATCAACCAGTTGGTCCGCCGGGGTCGGGAAAAGACCGAGAAGAAGGTCAAGACGCGCGCCTTTCGCGTGATCCTCACCGGCCCGAAGCCGGGTCACCCGGATTTGCCGACCCGCGCCTTCGAGGTGCCGGGCAATCCGCAGCGCCGCGGGGTCTGCACGCAAGTCAAGACGGTGACCCCCAAGAAGCCGAACTCGGCGCTGCGTAAAGTCGCCCGCGTTCGCCTCACCAACGGTGAAGAAGTGACGGCATACATTCCGGGCATCGGTCACAACCTGCAAGAGCACTCGGTCGTCCTGGTGCGCGGCGGACGCGTGAAGGATCTCCCGGGCGTCCGCTATCACATCATTCGCGGCACGCTCGACACCGCCGGTACCGCCAACCGCAAACAAGGCCGATCGAAATACGGCGCCAAGCGAGACAAGAAGAAGTAATGCCACGTAAAGGTCCAGCTCCGAAGCGACAGATTTTGCCCGACGGCAAGTACAACTCCAAAGTGCTCGCGCGTTTCATCAACAAGGTGATGCTGCGCGGTAAGAAGTCGACGGCGGAGAACATCACCTATGCGGCGCTCGAGATGATCGCGGAGAAAACCGGGCGCGATCCGATGGATATTTTCTCGCAAGCGCTTTCCAACGCCATGCCGCTGGTGGAAGTGCGCCCGCGGCGCGTCGGGGGTGCGACCTATCAAGTGCCGATGGAAGTGCGTCCCGACCGGCGCCAAGCGATGGCGATGCGCTGGCTGATCGGGTTCGCGCGCGCCCGCGGGGGCCGGTCGATGGAAGAAAAGCTGGCCAACGAACTGCTCGACGCGTCCAACAACACCGGCGCTACGATCAAAAAGCGCGAAGACACGCACAAGATGGCCGAAGCCAATAAAGCCTTCGCGCACTATCGCTGGTAACGCTGAAGACTCCGATCAACCATGGCAACTAGGGAATATCCGCTCGAGCGAACGAGAAATATTGGCATTGCCGCGCACATCGACGCGGGTAAAACGACCTGCACCGAGCGCATTCTTTTCTATACCGGCCGCGTTCACAAGATTGGCGAGGTACACGACGGCGCCGCAACGATGGACTGGATGGTGCAGGAACAGGAGCGCGGCATCACCATCACCTCGGCGGCCACGGCGACGACCTGGCGCGACACGCGCATCAACATTATCGATACGCCTGGCCACGTTGACTTCACCGTAGAAGTCGAACGCTCGTTACGCGTGCTCGATGGCTTAGTCGCGCTGTTCGATTCGGTCGCGGCAGTACAGCCACAGTCGGAAACGGTGTGGCGCCAGGCCAATAAGTATCGCGTGCCCCGGATCATTTTCGTCAACAAGATGGACCGGATGGGTGCCGACTTCTTCAACGTCGTCGACAAAATTCGGGAACGCCTCGGCGGACACGCCGTTCCGATCCAAGTGCCGATCGGCGCCGAAGACAAATTCCAAGGCGTCGTCGACCTCTTCACGATGAAGCAGATCGTCTATACCGACGACGCCGGCTCGACGATGGTGCTCGACGACGTCGAGGGCGAACTGCGGGAGCTGGCGATGAAATGGCGTCAGAAACTCGTCGAAGCCATTGCCGAACAAGACGACGAGTTGCTCGAGATGTTCTTCGACGGGAAAGAGCTGCCGATCGACCGCATGAAGGCGGCGCTGCGCCGGGCGACGATCGCGGGCACGGTTCTGCCGATGCTCTGCGGTTCGGCGTTCAAGAACAAAGGCGTGCAGCCGCTGCTCGACGCCGTCGTGGACTACATGCCGTCGCCGCTGGATGCCAAGAGCATCGTCGGCAAGGATCCCAAGAGCGGCGCCGAGATGATTCGTAAGCCCGACGACGCTCAACCGTTTTGCGCGCTGGCTTTCAAGATCGCCACCGATCCGTACGGGAACCTGACCTATTTCCGAGTCTATTCGGGCATCTTGAACAAAGGCAGCTACGTGCTGAACTCGCGCAGCGGTCGGAAGGAACGCATCGGCCGCATCTTGCGCATGCACGCGAACCATCGCGAGGACATCGATTCCATCGGCGCCGGCGATATCGCGGCCGCCGTCGGGCTCTCGGACACGCGCACCGGCGACACGCTCTGCGACGAGAAGTCGCCGATTACCCTGGAGTCGATTACGTTTCCGGAACCCGTGATTTCGCAAGCGATCGAGCCCAAGACCAAAGGCGACCAAGACAAGCTCGGCACCGCGCTGACGCGCCTAGCGCAAGAGGATCCGACGTTCCGGATGCGCACCGACGACGAAACGCAACAGACGATCATTGCGGGCATGGGCGAGCTGCATCTCGAGATCATCCTCGACCGCCTGCGGCGGGAGTTCAAAGTCGAGGCCAACGTCGGCAAGCCGCAGGTCGCCTACAAAGAAGCGATCACGAAAACCGTGGAAAAAGAAGGCAAGTTCGTCCGGCAGTCGGGCGGCAAAGGCCAGTACGGCGATATTTGGCTCCGAGTCGAGCCGCAGGAACCCGGGACCGGTTTCGTCTTCGAGTGGAAAATCGTGGGCGGAAGAGTCCCGAAGGAGTACGCCAAGGCCGTTCAAGACGGCGTCAAAGAAGCATCGCAGAGCGGCGTGCTGGCCGGCTACCCGGTGCTCGACTTCAAGGTGACGGCGTTCGACGGTTCCTACCACGACGTCGATTCGTCGGAAATGGCATTTAAAGTGGCGGCATCGATGGGGTGGAAGGAAGCCAATCGTGCGGCCGGCCCAATCCTGCTCGAGCCGATCATGAAAGTGGAAGTGACGACCCCCAAGGATTACATGGGGGGCATTACCGGCGACTTGATTCGCCGGCGCGGCGTGATTCAAGGAACCGAAGAAGCGCCCGGTGGAGCGCAGGTCATCACGGCCAACGTTCCGCTCTCGGAGATGTTCGGCTACGCCACCGATATGCGCTCGGCGACTCAGGGACGCGCCACCTATACGATGGAGTTTTTACGTTACGAAAAGGCGCCGCGGTCGGTCGAAGAGGAGATCGTCGCGCGCGCCACGGGAGCCGGCAAAAAGCCCGCCCACGCGTAACCCCGGCGCGGCGGCTCGGCGTTGACAGAGTTGGGCACGCCTTGGTATATTCCCAGAGCAATGGCGCCCTCTTCGCGAGGGCGTTTGCAACGTAAGCGGCGAAACGCGCTTCTGAACGCCTGGGTCCGAGGACTCGACGCGCCGGAGGCTCGCGTGCGACCGCCTCGCTCCGTTTATAGCTCGCCTCACACGTAAGGAAGAAAATGGCCAAGGCAAAGTTCGAGCGCAACAAGCCGCACGTCAACATCGGCACGACCGGTCACGTCGATCACGGAAAGACGACGCTCACCGCGGCGATTACCCATTGCCTCGCGACCGAAGGGCTGGCAAGCGCTCGCGGCGTCGACGAAATCGACAATGCGCCCGAAGAGAAAGAGCGCGGCATTACGATCGCGATCTCGCACCAAGAGTACGAGACCAAGAAGCGCCATTACGCCCACGTCGACTGCCCCGGCCACGCCGACTACATCAAGAACATGATCACCGGCGCGGCCCAGATGGACGGCGCCATTTTGGTGGTAGCCGCGACCGACGGCCCGATGCCGCAGACGCGCGAGCACATCCTGCTCATGCGCCAGGTCGGCGTGCCGCGCATCGTGGTCTTCCTCAACAAGGTCGACCTCGTGGAGGACGAAGAGCTGCTCGAGCTGGTCGAAATGGAGATCCGCGAGCTGCTGAGCAAATACGAATTCGACGGCGATAACACGCCGATCATCCGCGGCTCGGCGCTCAAGGCGCTCAATTCCGACGGCAAGCGCGGGGGTCCCGATACCGAGCCCATCTTCACACTGATGGACACCGTCGACGACTTCATTCCCGAGCCCGTCCGTGAAATCGACAAGCCGTTTCTCATGCCGGTCGAAGACGTCTTCACGATCACCGGTCGCGGCACGGTCGGCACCGGGCGCGTGGAGCGCGGTCAGGTAAAGGTCGGTGAAGAGGTCGAGATCGTCGGGCTCAAGGAAGAGACCAAGAAGACGGTCGTAACCGGGATCGAAATGTTCCGCAAGCTGTTGGACTCCGGCATCGCCGGCGACAACATCGGCGTCCTGCTGCGCGGCGTCGATCGCAACGAGATCGAGCGCGGACAAGTCCTGGCGAAGCCCGGATCGGTAAAACCGCACAAAAAGTTCAAAGCCGAGGTCTACGTGCTTTCGAAAGACGAAGGCGGCCGCCACACGCCGTTCTTCGGAAACTATCGCCCGCAGTTCTACTTCCGCACGACCGACGTCACCGGGACGATCAAGTTACCGGAGGGCGTCGAGATGGTGATGCCCGGCGACAACGTTCAAATGGACGTCGAACTGATCACGCCGATCGCGTGCGAAGAGGGTCTGCGCTTTGCCATTCGCGAAGGCGGCCGCACCGTCGGCGCCGGCGTGGTGACGGCGGTCTCGGAGTAACGATTCTCGTGGCGTTACGTGTCGTCTCGGGTCGCTCGTCGCGCCGCCTCCATGCGGCGCTCCTGCTACGCCGCGCTCGCGCCTCCTGTTAAGGAAAATTATGGCCTCCAGCCAAAGGCGCTCGCGTCGGAGTCCCCTCGCCGCTACCTAGCGCCACAAGAAGGTCACTTAGATCCTTGAAAATAGAATAAAGAGAAAGAACAATGTCAAAGCAAAAGATTCGGATACGCCTGAAGGCGTACGACCATCGGGTTCTCGACCAATCGGCCGAGCGCATCGTCGACACCGCCAAACGGACCGGCGCGTTCGTGAGCGGTCCGGTGCCGCTGCCGACCGAGATCAACCGGTTCTGCGTGCAGCGCTCGACGAACAACGACAAAAAGTCGCGCGAGCACTTCGAGATGCGCACGCACAAGCGCCTGATCGACATCCTCCAGGCGTCGCCCAAGACGATGGATGCGCTGATGCATCTCGACTTGCCGGCCGGCGTCGACATCGAACTCAAAGCCTAGTGGCCGTTACAGGCCACTAGTAGCCTGGGCATTACGGCCCAACTGGATCCGGCGCCGCCGTCGATCGCTCGCTGGTTAGGAGATTTTTGATGGAAGTCAAACCCAGTTATCTCGGCACGATGATTTCATTGGCGACCGTTGCATTCGGGCTGATTGCGGCCGGCGCTTGGAATAAATTCATCAGTGACGCGATCGCGCTGTTCCTGAAGCCCGGCAACGGCGTCTTAGCC
>JBAUZB010000256.1:0-14664 GCA_049585095.1 Candidatus Tumulicola sp. | reverse complement strand
GGGCTGGATGCCCGGGAGCGCCGCGCCAGGGAGTAGCGGTTTCGCACGGATGCGAAAACGCGAACGTCCCGAGGGTGGCACGTCGTTCGACTCCGCCGCTAGATTGGCGCCCTACGCTTCAACGCGTTCGTCGATGGATACGTTGTAGAGGAACAAGAACTTGCCCCACTCGTCCGGAAGCGTGTTGCGCTTGATCTTGATCCACGGAATGTACTTCGGCTGGCGCGGTTTGCGCTTGAGCGACATATTGGCCTCGTTCGGCGTCCGGTTATTTTTTCGGTTGTTGCAGCGCATGCACGCGCACACCAGATTCTCCCAGGTGGACGGTCCGCCTCGGCTCTTGGGCGTGATGTGATCGACGGTCATCAGTTTTTCGCCGTGAGTGCCGCAGTACTGGCAGGTGTGATCGTCGCGAATCAAGACGTTCTTCTTCGTCAGCGCGACTTTTTGCATCGGACGCCGAATGTAGTAGAGCATGCGAATGATCGACGGCATGCGCATCTCGTACGTCGTGGACGCCAGCATGCGTTCGCGGCCGTGGAGCAGCTCCGCCTTGCCGGCGAAGATCATCTTGACGGCACGCTGAAAACTCGTGATGTTCAGCGCTTCGTAGGTGAAGTTCAAAACGAGGACGTCGCTCATCGCAACGCCCCGAGAAAAACCGAAAAACGAGGCATTTCTTAGATGATGCCCCGCTTTCGAACGAACGTGAGTCGCGTTTCGGTTAGCATTTGCGTGATTGCCAACCGATCTTCGGGGCGCAGGCGTTCTTTCACCCGTTCGAATGCGGCCGTGGCGACGTCAATCGCAACCTCCGCCGACGCCCGGTCCGGCTCGCGGCCCTCACTCTCGGTCAGGTACGCGTGCGCCGCCAGCGACAACGTGGCGATCACCTCGGTGAGCAGCGGCTCGACCGGGGGAATTTGTCCCTGAAACCCGGCCTGGGGTTCTTCGGGAGTCGTCGTCATGTCAGGAAACCTCCGGCGAAATGTTACGCGGCGGTGGAGGCCTTCCCTACGAGCGCGCGCGCTTCGCGGAGCATTTCAAGGAAATACTGGTGAACGCGGAGATCGCCGCCGAGCTCCGGATGAAACGACGTGCCGAGGACGTTGCGCTGCCGCACCATGACACCGTGGCCGGCTCGCTCGGCGAGCACCTCGACCTGCGGTCCGGCGCGCTCGATCCATGGCGCGCGAATGAAGATTGCGCGAAACGGCTCGGGTCCGAGTACCGGAATCGACAGATCGATTTCGGCCGACTCGTTCTGACGCCCGAACGCGTTGCGCCGAACGCTGACGTCGAGCAGATCCAACGTCGGCTGTTTGAGCCCCACGACGTCGTGGGCGGCTAGGATCATCCCCATGCAGGTGCCCCAGAAGGGCATGCCGCCGCGCACCCGGGCGACGAGCGGCGCCGCCAGTTCGAACCGCTCGAGCAGCTTCATCACCGTCGTCGACTCACCGCCCGGCACGACGAGGGCCGCGACTCGTTCGAGATCCGCCGGCCCCTTCACCGCTACCGCCGCCGCACCGGCGCACTCCAGCGCCGCGACGTGTTCGACGACGTCGCCCTGCAGCGCGAGCACTCCGACCACAAGGCGCGTCACTAGTGGTTTGCGCGCCTTTAGTTTCCGCGGGTTGCGAGCAGTTGGCTCTGATCCAGCGCGCGCACGTCGATTCCGTGCATCGCCTCGGATTCGCCCAGCGAGCGGCACGCCTCCATAACGATCTTGGGATCGTCGAAGTGGGTCGTCGCGTCCACGATCGCTTTGGCAAACTTGCGCGAATCGCTCGATTTGAAGATGCCGCTCCCCACGAAAATTCCCTCGGCTCCGAGTTGCATCATCAGCGCGGCGTCGGCGGGCGTGGAGACGCCGCCGGCGCAGAACAGTACGACGGGAAGCTTTCCTTGGCCGGCAACCGATTGCACCAGCTCGAGCGGGGCTCCCAAATTCCGTGCGCGCGCAACCAGTTCTTCTTTCGGAACCGTGCCCAGTGCGCGAATGCCGTCGGTGATGGCCCGCATGTGGCGCACCGCTTCGACGATGTCTCCGCTCCCGGCCTCACCCTTGCTGCGAATCATCGCCGCGCCTTCGGCGATGCGGCGCAACGCTTCACCGAGATCGCGGGCGCCGCACACGAACGGCGTGGTAAAGGCGTGCTTGTCGATGTGATAGCGGTCGTCGGCGGGAGTCAGCACTTCAGACTCGTCGATATAGTCGACGCCGAGCTGCTGCAGCACTTGGGCCTCGGCAAAATGGCCGATGCGCACCTTCGCCATGACAGGAATGGTCACGGCGTCCATGATGCCGCGAATCAATTCGATCGCGCTCATGCGGGCAACCCCGCCGTGCGCCCGAATGTCGGCCGGAATGCGCTCCAGCGCCATCACCGCAACGGCACCGGCTTCTTGAGCGACGACGGCTTGTTCCGGCGTAACGACGTCCATGATGACGCCGCCCTTGAGCATCTGCGCGAGCCCGCGCTTGACGGTGATCGTTCCAGCATGTTCCATGTCTCTATCCTATCAGGGGTTTCCAATAAGAACATTGGAGACATGTGCCTCGCTGAGGGCCTTAGGGAGGCGTGGAGTGCAGGTCGCCGTCACGCTCGGGGGACGGTTGGTCCGACGGATTGGGTGAGACCGACGGAAGGTTCGAGGGGATCGGAGAGGGCGTCGGCAGCGGCCGTTGCCGCCAAATCGGCAGGTTGGGGTTGAGAGTCGGGGTGGCCGGGACGTACGGCGTCGGCGTGACCTTGGGCGTCGGCAAGGGCGTCGGAAGCGGCTGAGGCGGCACCCGGGGATCCGGAAAATGCGGATCGTCCGCGGCCGAGAGCGCCTCAGAGCGCTTCCAATCGGGACCGTACGGCCCGGCCGACTGGGTCGCCAGCGGGGAGGGAGCGACGGAAACCGACTCGAGCCCCTGGCCGGTCGCCTGCCCCAATACGCGGTCGCCCATGCGCTCGCCGATGCCGATCGCCACGAGCAACACCACCGAACCGGCGGCTAAAACGATGGTCGCGAAGCGGTTGGCGGGGTCGAGCACGGCAATTGATTATACGCGAAGCGCCTGCGGAACGACGTCGAGTTTGGCGGCACGGGCGCGCCGGTCGCTCGGCTCGCCGATGAGATGAACCTCGCGCAGCTCCCCGGGTGCCATGTCGACGCGAGCGGTGCTGCCGCGAAACTCGACCAGTACGTTGCGCTGCCGCTCGAGATCGTTGCCCAGAAAGATGCGCACCGCGCCACGCTCGTCCTCAAACGCAATCGCCCCGACTTCCACCGGCGAGGTGGTGACTTCGTCGCTCACGTCGCGACCGGCATAGATGCACGTGAACGGCTCCTCCGCCGAAAGTTCCGGCATATCGCCGTAAATCACGTCGTTGCGCAAATCGATGAGATACGTGCGGCGTTTGCCGCCCCAGTGCACCCGCGCGGCGGCGATCCACTCCCAGCCTTTGGGACGAAGCGGTGCCAGGTGCGGACGGCCGCTGGTGCGATACCCGTCCAAACCGCCGACGGTCTCGGCGACCGCCCACAGATATTTCGCGCTGGTCCACGGCGAAAGATACATGCCGCGATTGCTGAGCGATCCGCCGTCGAACCATTCGGCGAACTCTCCCGGCACGGTGTTGCGCGGACTTCCGCCTTCCATCGCGCTATAGGTTGCAGCGAGAAAATGCACCGCCTCGTCGGTCATGCCGTTGCGCGCCAGTGCCACGACGTACCACAGCGTGAGGTCCGGCCAAACGCCGCCCAGCAGACCGAATCCATACGACGGAAAGTACCACGCGTCGGCGGTCGAAATCGTGCGTATGCCGACCGGCGTGACGAAATCGGCTTCGAGCAGGCGGCGCAGGATGGCGCGCCGTTCTTGCGCGCCGGCCACGCCGAACAGTACCGGAAAAATCTCGTCGGCGGTAAAGTTGTCTTGATAGTTTTGATCCTGATCGTAGTTGAGCACGAACGCGCCGGTGTCGTCGTTGAACAAATACTCCATCATGGCTTGACGCATGCGTTGCGCTTCCGCGGTGTATTTCTGCCAGTTCTCGTGATCGTCGGCGACCGCGCAGAGCATCGCCGCGGCCTCGAGCGCGTACACGCTCTCGGCATTGATCTCGGTAACCGCCCCGTCGAGCGTGTAGTACGGAATAATGTTGCGCCACGACGAGATGCCGTACATGTCGACGCCCTTGGCTTGGCAGAAAATTAAACCGCGGTCGTCGCGCTGGCTCAGCAGATAGTCGGTGAGCTTGACCACCAGCGCGAGGCGTTCTCGAACCCATGCGTCGTCGAGCGTTGCGTTGTAATGGTGCAGCATGGCGATGAGATGCAGCGGCGTATCGTCGTTGATGTTCAAGTCATACGCGGTCTTGTAACCGCTCACGCCGCGAACGTATTCCACCATCAAGCCGCTCGGCTCGACGGCATCGTTGAAGACTTCCAGCGCATTCCGGCTGAACTCCGGCAAGAAGTAGTCGAAGCCGTGCACGAACCACGACGTGTCGCGCGAGACGAGAATATCGGACGGAGGCGAGTTCGTCGAACCCCAACCGTGCGGATATTCCTTGACGACGCGCAGCATGTTCGCCTTGGCCCAGGCGACGCCGCGGCTGATCGCCGGCGAGGGCGTCAAGAAGCGCGCATCGGCGAGCCGGTCGGCAAAATAGCGCTGCGTATCGTGCAGCGCTCGCGGATCCTTCAGCAGCCTTTCGAGCACCGGGCGGCTCTTTTCGGTGCCGCCCTTGTCGTAGACGACGGCCAGCCGAAGCGATTCGCGCGACCCGGGCGATACCGAGATAACGTATTCGAACGCGCCGAAAATGCGCCGGCTCACCAGTTCCGCCTGCTCCGGTTTGACGTCTTCGAGATGTTCGGGCTTGTCGCGCAGCAAGGTCGAGCGCCGCATCGATTCGAGCAAGGCTTGCTCGCGTAGCGATAGTTCCACGGCGGCCGGTTGGCGCGAACCGCCCCACCAGCGCTCGCCCCCCGTTTCGAGGTTTTTGGAGCAGATGAAGCGCCCGTCGTTCCACGCGCGCACTTGGTGCTCGGGTTCGCCGTAGAATCGCTGGCCCACCAGCATGGCCCACGGGAAAAGTGCCACCTCCAGCGCGTCGCGACCCGGGTTATACAACGTGACGTCGACGACGAAGCACACCGCACGGTCCAACGTGGGACCGTGCGGGACGTAAAACGACTCGGTAACGTGGATGCGGTTGCGTAGCGTAAACTCTGAAATCTGGGCGTACGGAAGAAACGTAAGCTCGCGCTCGATCTGGTGCGGGAACAGCGTTTGGCTGGCTTCGACGCTTTCTTTCACGCGGTACGCGATGTGATGCATTCCGAAAATGATTTGATCGGTGTCTGCATCCCAGAGCCCGCGAACGCCGCCCTTCGCGGTTGACTGCGCGTAGGACTTGAAGTTTCCCAAGAGGAGTCCATAGGGCGTCTGCGACTCGTGCATGACGTAGGCGCAAAATTCGTTCCGCTGTGCGTCGTAGCTCGGGCCCATAATTGACTCGTACCTTTGCGGCGTTCGCGCTGAAGGCGCCTTCAAGCGATAGGGGAGCCCGTCTTGCCGCTCGCTAATCGGAGGCCGCGATGGCCCCGGCTTTCCAGGCTCCGGCAAAAATCAATCTGACGCTCGAAGTGCTCGCGCGACGCGACGACGGCTTCCACGGCATACGCAGCGTCATGGTGCCGCTCGATTTGGCCGACGAGCTCACGATCGAACCGAGCGATCGTTTCAGCTTCGAGTGCGATCTCGAAGCGCTCGGCGGAGACGACAATCTCGCGGTGCGCGCGGCGCGCGCGCTGGGAGCGCTTCCGCCGTGCCGTTTGAAGTTGCGCAAGCGCATCCCGGTGCATGCCGGCCTGGGGGGCGGCTCGAGCGACGCGGCGACGGTACTGCGTGCGGCGATGGCCGGACAGTTCGGGTCGCCCGCGCCGCAGGACTGGCCGCGGATCGCGCGCTTGCTGGGTTCCGACGTTCCGTTCTTTCTTGCCGGCACCGGCGCGCTGGTCGAAGGCACCGGCGAACGTGTGACGCCGGCCGGCGCGCTGCCGCCATGGCACGCGCTCGTCGTCAAGCCGCCGGTCGGCGTTTCGACGGCCGCCGCCTATGCGGAACTCGACAAGCGTCAACGGTCGATTCGGCCGCGCGGAACGTCGGTCTCCTTGGCGATGCTGGCCGCATTGCAGCGCGGAAGCTTCGAAGAGGTCGAAGCGCTGATGCATAACGATTTTCAGGACGCGATCGCCGAGCACAGTGCGCCGGTTGCGCGAGCGCTCGATGCCTTGAAGGCGGCGGGCGCGAAGAACCCGTTGCTCGCCGGATCCGGCTCCTGCGTGTTTGCGCTGGCCGCGGAACGCACCGCAATCGAATCGCTGCTGCAGCGCCTCGCGCTGCCCCACGACTACCAACGCTTCCCCACGGCGTTCGCGGGCACACCGGATTGGCGCGCATGAACGAACCGCTCTGCGCGGTCGTCCTCGCGGGCGGTCCCGCCGACGCGATTGCGCGACGGCAGCCCGGAGCCCCCAACAAGGCCTTCGTCGAAATCGCCGGCGTAACGCTGGTGGGTCGCGTATTGGCGGCGGTGCGGGCGTCGCCGTCGGTGTCGCGCATCGTCGTGGTGGCACCCGCAACGGTCTCCGATCATCCGGGCATCGCACTCGCCGACGAACTGCGTCCCGACGGCATTCGCATCACCGAGAGCCTGCGCAACGGCCTCGCCGGCTTCCCGCCGGACCGTGACGTGCTGGTGATCGCTTCGGATCTGCCGGTTCTCACGACCGTCGCGGTCGACGACTTCGTCGCGCGGGTGCGCGCGCTGGAAGCCGACCTCGTCTACGGCTGCGTCGAGAAGGGAGCGCACCTGGCGCGTTTTCCCGACGTGCCGCATACGTGGGCGCGGCTGCGGGACGGAACGTTCTGCGGTGGCGGCCTCGTCTCAATCAAACCGCGCGCGCTGCCCTCGCTCGAACGCTTCATCGAGCGCCTTGGCGCCGCACGCAAGCGGCCGCTACGGCTGGCATCGTTGTTCGGCTGGGACGTGCTGGCGCGGTATGCGATCGGCCGGCTGTCGGTCGGCGACGCCGAAACGCGCGCGAGTCAAATCTTGGGCGCTCGCGCGCGCGCACTGATTTCGCCGTTTCCCGAGACCGCCGTCAACGTCGACCGCGTCAGCGACGTTGCGCTCGCGGAATTGCTGGTTCGTGCTTCTCGGCCTGCGTAATGCGTCGCGGTTGGTTCGTTACCGCTGTCGCCGTGGCGGCGAACTCGGATGGGTGGTGCATCAGGCGCAATGTCTCGAACTTGCGGGCGAACGCAAACGCGCCGCTGCAGCATATCGCAAAGTCGGTGCCGCGGGCGCGATGCGTGCGCTGGAACCGGTCGCGGAGTCCGGCTCGGCGGTGGTGCTTTCGGTTCGAGAGCGCGAGGTCGCAAAGCTCGTCGCCGGCGGAACCATCAACAAGCGCATCGCGGAACTCTTAGCCGTTTATCCACGAACGGTCGAAAAGCACCTGACGCAAGCTCGGCCTACGGAATCGCTCCGAGCTCGCCGCCTTTATCGCACGCACGAGTTAGGGAGCCGGCATCGTCGCTTTGACGACCTGGCCGTCGACGGTCCCGTGAATCGTCGCCGTTGCCGTCGATCCGGCCGTGTCCCAAGCGGCGTCGAGCGTGCCGCTGCACGCGCCTTGCAAGGTTAGATGAGCCGACGCGCGCGCGATGCGGGCTTGCGATAACGCCTCGCCCGAAACCAAGAGGTCGCGCGTCCACGCAATCCGAGTCAGCGCAACGCTGACGGCGTTACCGTGGAATGCCGTCGAAAAGGTGCCGCCGCGCAAACCGCTTCCCGACGTCAGCGAGAATTCGTAGGCGCGCGACAGCACGTCGGCCGCCGCCAGCGTCGCTGCAGCCGCGGCGCGTAACTCGAGCGGCGTCGCCGCGTTACCCGGAGCCGGAGAGGCGGGAATCACGTCATCTAGATCGCGCCCGAACGACGGCACCAGATGCACCGCGGGAATCGTCGAATCGCAGCCGGCGTCGAGCTTGCCGGTTGCCGTGAACCGGCGCACGATCGCCGACGCGCATCCGACGAGATCGTCGAGAGCGCTGACGTGGCCGGTGTTGGCGATGATGAGATGTTGCGCGCGCGGAAAGAGCCGCGTGACCGCGGCGCCCTCGCCCGGCGTCGTGATGGTATCGAGATCGCCGTTGAGCACCAGCGTGGGAACGTCGGGAAAACGCGTGCCGGGAGGCACCGGTTCGCCCGGCGGATGCAAGCGCGAGGGGACCGGCCAGCCGACGCAGAGCGGCACGTACGCGTAATCCACCGGTATTCCCAGAAACTCGTCGATGGTAAACGGCGCGTACAAGTCCGGCTCCTCGGCGCGCTTTCGCGCCAGCGCCGCATACCAAGCCGCGGAGCGCTCGCGGCGCCCGAGGCGCATATCGTATGCCTGCGGGTTGTCGGCGCAACTCGCCGCCACAAAGAGTCCCTGACTGTAACGCCGCGCCGACTCGCCCGCGCCCTCATCGTAGGCGTACGCCTCGTTGACCAGCCGCGCGAGCGGCACCGAGTCGTCGCTCTCGAGGTACGCCCGTGCCGCCGCGTCGAGATCGCGATAGGCAAGCGGATCGAGGCCGGCCGAATCCATCACGAAGGCGAGGCCGGACGGCGCGATGCGGTTGGGAGCCCGCGTGCGCAATGCGGCAACGAGTCGTTCGAGCCGCGACGCCGCCGAGCCGGGAATTTTCGCGCAGACCGGCGACCGTTGACACGCCGTGTCGAAAGCGCGGCGCATCTCGGGTCCGGTGCTTGGGTACCACGGGCTTCCTCCCACCACCGGGTAAGCTCCGTCGAGCACGAGCGTGTGAACGCGGCTGGGGTGGCGGCCGGCGAACGCCTGAACGAAAAACGTGCCGTACGAATCGCCGTACATGTCGACTCGGCGGATGTCGAGCGCGTCGAGAACCGCCGCCATGTCGTCGGCCGCAATGCCGGTTCCGAACAGATCCGACGTTTTTCCCAACTCCATGCCGCAGCGCGTGACGTCACCCACCAGCATGAGCGGCGCGCGCTGTAGCGGCGAGCAGTCGATGGCATCGGATGCGCCGGTGCCGCGGTTATCGACGAGGAGCAGATCTTTCGTCGTCAGCAGCGGGGCGTACAAGGTGCGATACAATCCTCGCGACCCGACCGAGGGATAACCGGGACCTCCTTCGACGGCAACGATGGTGCCGCTCGATGGGCGACCGGTATCGGAATGCGGCAACCACGCGAGCGCGACGTCGATGGTGCCGGCAACCTCTCCCGCCGGATCGAGCGCTACCCGCAGCGACCCGCAGAAATACCGGTCGTGCTCATAGCATTTGACTAAGCGGAGTCGACCGACATGGAGCTGCGCGCCTTGCGGCGGCCGGTCGAATGCCGCGTGCTTCGCACCGGCAAACGCCGGCGTACGCGGCGGGACCACGGCGTTCTGGCTCGCGCACGCCGCAATCGCTACGGCAGCCACGGCGGCTGCAACGACGGTGCGCCACGGAGCCGAGTGGGTCATCGAGGGCTAGTGGCACTGTCCACGCGCCAGCGTTTGAAGAGTTCGTTAGCGATGCCGAACTGGTCGAGTGCCTTGCCGACGGTGTGGGCGACGATGTCGTCGACGGTCTGCGGGTTGGCATACATGGCCGGGATCGGCGGCAAGATGACGGCGCCGATTTCGGCGAGCTGCGCGAGCGTCCGCAGATGGCCCAGATGCAGCGGCGTCTCGCGGACGACCAAAACCAGCCGTCGCTTCTCCTTCAAACAGACGTCGGCGGCGCGCGCGAGAAGATTGGAATTCATCGAGTACGCGATCGCGCTCGCGCTCTTCATCGAGCACGGTATCACCAGCATCCCGTCGGTGAGAAACGATCCGCTGGAAATGGCCGCGGCTAAGTCGTCGTCGCGGTGCACCACGTCGGCCAGCGCTTCAAAATCGTCGACCGTCATGTCGGTTTCCAACTCGATCGTGCGCCGAGCCGCGCCGGTGACGACGAGGTGCGTCTCGACGCCGCCGATCGAACGCAACGCTTGCAATGACATGTAGCCGTACGCGCTTCCGCTCGCTCCGCTTATCCCGACGACGATCCGCCGCATCGAGCGACGGTTACACGCGACGTGCAGGGGCGCCTGGGAAAATCTCTTAACTCCTCCGGCGGTGCTCGCGGACTCCCCGAATTTTCGTGCCTTCGTCGGCAGCGCGGTGCGCTGGTGCCGCACCGGTGCGCAACCACACCTGCTCGCAATGCTTCGGTCGCCGATGTCCGGCGTTCCCCACGACGTGGCGGCGGCATACGGGACGCTGGCGACTCGCACCGGGTCGCTTTTGGATGCCGTCGATGCGGCGCGCTTGGCATTGCCGCCACCCGATCGCGACGCAATGCTGCGCTTCACCGGCCGAGTTCGGCGCATCGCGGCTATCGCCGAGCGCATAGAGGACGAACCTCTCCGCGAGGCGATCGTCGCCGCTTTTGCGCTCACCGAATTTCGGGCGAGCGGCGAAGCCTCGGATCGGGTGAGCGCTTCGGAAGCCGCGATCGCGTTAACCGAAGCGGTCGGACCGGAGGCACGCGACGGCGTGAGCGCGCGTCAAAAGCACTTTAGCGCGTCGTCTCTCAACGCGTATGCCGAGTGTCCGCGCAAATGGTTTTATCGCTACGCTTGCGGCGCAATCGAAGATCCCGGTTCCTCGGCATCGGCCTACGGAACCGCTTTTCATCTCGCCCTGGAAGACTTCCACGGCGAATTCCCGCGCCCGCGCGCGGCCGACGAAGAGGCCATGCGACGGCGCGTCGCCGAGTACGTGACGTGGGCATTCGAGCGCAACCGCGACCGCTTCGACACGCCGGTCGAGTTCGAGCTCCAGCGGCGGCGAGCGCAACGCACCGCCCAGCGGTACGTCGACTGGTTGCTCGCCCAAGAAAAAATCGCTCCGTTTACCGTCGTGGGCCGCGAGGTCCCCGTCGAACTCGATCTCGACGGGTATCCGTTCGTCGGATTCATCGATCGGCTCGACCGCGACGAGCGCTCGGGCAACATCGGCGTGGTCGACTACAAGACCGGCAGCATTGCGACCAGCGCCGACGAGTATCGCGATAAGATTCGCCGGTTTCGCGATTTCCAGCTCCCCTTTTATTACTGGGCGCGAACCGCCGAAGGTGACCGCGTCTCGCGCCTGGCGTTGCTGCCGCTCAAGGACGCATTGCTCGACGTGCGGCCGATCGTTTTGGAAGTGGTCCCGTCGGCGCCGACCGAACGCAAACGCAGCGATTCGCCCGACGGCACCATCGCGATTGCCGATCTCGAGCGAGCCCGCGCGCGAATGGTGCAGCTCAGCGCCGAACTCACGTCCGGATCGGTGACGCATTTTGCGGTGACGCAAGATCCGTCGGCCTGCACCTACTGTTCGTACGCGGTTGCCTGCGCTCACCGGCCTCCCGCCACACCGGATCGGTTCGCGCGGTGATCGCCTTGGATCTCGACGGCGAGCAGCGGTTTGGAGTCGAGGCTTCGTTCGAGCCCTGCGTTGCGATCGTCGGCGCTGCCGGAACCGGCAAATCCACCACGATGCGCGCTCGGGCAGAGCGTGCGCGGGCGCTGGATCCGGGCGCGCAGCCGCTTTGCTTTCCGGTGGAGCGTCGTTTCGGAGCGTACGCCGCCGGCGTGCTCCGGCTCGCCGAAACGCCGGTCGCGCTGATCGACGACGTCGACGCCGAGGCGCTTTTCGCCGATGCCTGCGAGCCGCTGTTCGCACTCGATTGGGACGAGATCGTTTCGGCGCAACTCGATCCGGAAGTTCCCGGCCTCCGTTCGCCCGGACGTTTCCTCGATTCCGCATTCCGGTTGATTCGAAAGTTGCGCGACGCCCGCATCGAGCCGAACGAATTCCTGACGCGATCGCTCGCGGGCGCGACCGAATTCTATGCGAAGCCGCCGAACTTCGCCGATCCGGCGCTGCTCATGGCAATCAAAGATGCGTACCACGATTCCCTCGACGTCACGCCGGCGGAACTCAACCGCCAGCACCGCCGGGAAATCGACCTCGCAAAAATCCTTGCCAAGCTCTACGCGCGCTATTGCGAGCTGGTCGCCTCCAGCGGGCGAATGACCGAGCGCGACGCCGTCGATGCCGCGGTGCGTGCGGTACGCGCCGACGCACAGTTGCGCGATCGCCTGCGCGCGACGCATCGCTTCGCCTTCGTCGACGATGCCGAAGAACTGACGCGCGGCGAACTCGCGCTGCTGCAAGCAATCTTCGGGCCTACCCTTCCCGGCGTTACCCTGTGCGGTGACCCGTCGGCGCTCTCGCTCCTGCGCGGGCCCGGCACTGGTGGCGCGTTCGACGTTGCCGCCGAGCGGTTCGAACTCCGCGTCCAACGCCGCTCGCCCCTTGCGATTGAAATTGCCTGCCGGCGTCTGATCTCGGCCGAACCGATTGCGGCGGGCGGCGTCGAGCCGGCGTTGTTTCTTTTTCGAGCGGCTTCGGTCCGTGCCGAAGCCGCGTTCATCGCCGAACGCGTTCGCGAATGGCTCGACTCGGGCACCCCGCCGGAGCGCATCGGCATTCTCTTTCGCTCGATTCGGAATATCGAGCCGTACGAGTCGGCGCTGCTGGATCGCGACGTTGCGCTCGTCAGCGGCGGCGATGCGAACGTCTTCGCCGACCGGCGCGCGCTCGATGCGCTGGCGTTGCTTTGGAACGCCTACGATCCGTTCCGCCACGACTGGCTGTTGCGCACGCTGGGAAATCCGGCTTTCGGACTTTCCGACGCGTCGCTCGTAACGCTGTGCGGCGAGCCGCCGCATCCCCAAACGCCGCTGTTCGTTCTCGACGACGAACCCGCACCGACGGCGCGAACCGGCCGATGGGATCCCAAGCGCGACCTGCGACTCGGCTGGAACGTCGTGCGTGGAGAACGCGACGCCGAACTGTCGCCGGTTGCGCGAGCGCGCGTCGAGCGCTTTCGCGCCATGCGCGAGCGCTGGCTTGAGGCGATGCACACGCTGCCCGTCGAAGAGTTCGCGCGAATCGTGTGGCACGATGGCCTCGCGCGGGAAGGAGCGCCCGGATCGGCACGCGAGGGCGCTCAACAACTCGTTCTGAAACGCCTGCTCGCCCGTTTGACCGCGTTCGCGAGCGGCAACCGCGATGCGACCGTGGCCGACGTGCTCGCCTATGCATCGCAACGCGCGGACGCGAACCTCGAATCGTGCGAAGACGCCGCCGGCGACGCGGGCGTGCGGGTCTTGAGCGTTGAGGCCGCGCGCGGACGCGAGTTCGACCGCGTCGTCGTTGCCGACGTGCGAGCCGGGGCATTTCCGCGCTGGTACGCACCCGATGCGTTCCTCTTCAGCCCCCGTCTGGGCATGATTCCGAAGGAAAACGCCGGCAACGCCCGCGCGTCGCGTACCGCAAAGTTTAGTTACTACACGTTTCGCAATAGGTCGCGCGAGCGTTACAACGATGCCGAACGCCGGGCTTTCGTTTATGCGCTGCGGCGAGCGCGGGTGAGCGCCTTGGTGACGGCATCGCAAACGGCGACCAGGGGCATCGCCGCCCCCGAGTTTCTCGAGGAGTTGCGCGTTGCGCGTCTGCCGGGAACCGAGTGTCTGGGATAGCGCTGCGTGTGGTCGACGCCGACGCCTACGTACGCGAGGTGTTGCCGCAGACTGCGCCGCTCTGGGCGGCGGGCCGCGACTTTGAAACCTACGTCGCGCATACGCTCGAGATCGCCCGCAGTCCCTACGGCCGGCGGCATTATCGCACGATCGGGCTTTTCGACGGCGAGCGGATGGTCGCGTCGTTTAAACGCTACGACCGGTTCGCGCACCTTGGAACGCAACGCTTGCGCGCGTTCGGAATCGGCGCCGTCTTCACGCCCCCCGAACACCGGGGGCGCGGCTACGCCGGCGTCATGCTCGCCATGGCGTTGGATCGCGCGCGCGCCGACGGCTACGATGCCGCATTTCTTTTTTCCGACATTCGTCCGCAATTCTACGAACTGCTTGGTTTCGTGGAGTTGCCGTCACGGGAAATCTCGCTGCGCGCCGACGCTCTGCCGTCCGCGCGATTGGCTCCGGAGTTCCCGAACGAACGCGATTGGAACGCGCTGCAACGTTGCTATCAGCTCGGCGAGCGGGCGCGTTCGGCCGGATTCGTGCGCACGCCGCTGATATGGGATTACGTACGGATGCGGATGCGCCAAAACACCGAACCGGGAGAAGGACGCGAAACCAACTTGGTGTTGCGCCACGGACGCGGCGTGAGCGCCTACGTGCTTGGGTCGCGCGTCCCGGAGCGCGACACCTACGTCGTGAACGAACTCGGATTTGCCGGAGCCTCGGCTGCCGGCGCGATTCCGGCGTTGCTGCGCGCCGCCGCCGGGGACCTCCGGCGAATCGTCGGCTGGCTACCGCCCAGCGGCGCCCGCGATACGCTGCCGAAAGGATCGCCGCGCAAACGGCGCACGGCAATTTTCATGGCGGCGCCGCTCTCGAGCCGCGGGAATCGTTTGGTTCGCGCATTCGCCGCGTCGGATTCCGCCGACCCCTGCTGGCACGCCGATCACATTTAGCGACGTTCCAAACTACGGCTAGCAACGTTCCAAACTAC
>JBAUZB010000255.1:0-2684 GCA_049585095.1 Candidatus Tumulicola sp. | reverse complement strand
CCGAACGGCCTACATGAACGGCAGGCCGGTAACAGCAGCGCGCCTACATTTGACTCGGCTGCCCTATTACCAGACGAACCTTCCTAACCTGAAGACAAACACGAAGTCGAAGTACTTCGAGTACACCATCAACTTTTACGGCAGCTTCGCCAGCATCTTCCACTATCCGATTAGCGTTCAACAAACCGGCGAGATCAACGACGTCGGCGGCCAAGGCTGCACGAACGTGCTCCACGGCTATGGGCGTAGAACCTTCTGGATCATGGCGGCCTTTAATAACATGACGGAGTACCGGGTTCCCCATAAGCCGCTCAAGACGCTTACCGTTTCCGACGGTAGTATGCCATCGAGCTGCGCCATGAATAAGGCCGGCGACCTCGCGATCGGGATATTGGATGGGCCGTCCGAGGGCGACGTCCTCATCTACAAGAACGCGACCGGCTCGGGCACGTTCATCACCTCGCCGCTGGAAAGAGAGTACTTCGACGGCTACGACAACAAGGGAAACCTCTTCTTCGACGGCTTCACCAGCTCCGGTAGCTTCGCCCTCGTCGAGGTCCCGAATGGCAGCAGCCATTCCCAAACCATCACAACGAGCAACACCGTGCAGTTCCCCGGCTCCGTCCAGTGGGACGGCAAGTACCTGACCGTCTTCGATCAGC
The DNA here is from genome assembly GCA_049585095.1 of Candidatus Tumulicola sp. GTDB lineage: Bacteria > Vulcanimicrobiota > Vulcanimicrobiia > Vulcanimicrobiales > Vulcanimicrobiaceae > Tumulicola. The sequence goes on along the minus strand of JBAUZB010000255.1, from coordinate 2,022 downwards.
TCGCAAACGAGATGTATCAGTACACGATACAAGGAACGGAGGCGGTTTTGCAGCACACGATATCGTTCTCGGGCTCGGGTGATTGCGCGCAAACCTGGATCGCGAAGGACGTTGTCTACTGCGGAGACGCCTTTAACAACAACGGCGAGGTTTTCGACTACCCGGCCGGCGGTTCACCGATCGCCGTCTTTACGGGTGATTTCGACGAACCGCTCGGCACGGTGGCAGCACAGAGCTTCTAATTCGCGTTCTCTGACGACGAGGAAGCCACACCTAGCGCTTCTACTCTTCGTCGACGATGCCGCTATCCTGATGCGTCATGAAATAGTGTGCGTTGAGATGGCTCGGAATCGGTTGGAACGGTGCCGGCTGATGCGAGTCGTTGAAGAAGTCGTCGAAGGGTTGAGCGCGCGCGTCGGCCATTCCAAGATTTCCTAGATCGAAGACTTTCTCGATGAAGCTCATGCTGCTCACGAGCTCATATTGCTGGTGCGAGATGTAGTGGGTCTTGACGTAGGGCGAGATGACGATCAGCGGCGTCCGAAAACCGAGACCTTCGTATGCTCCGGTTTCCACGTCCGGAATTTGTGGGGGCGCCACGTGGTCGTACCAGCCGCCCCAGTCGTCCCACATGATGAAGATGGCACAGTTATTCCAATACTTGCTCTCGCCGACCGCGTTCACGACCGACGCTACCCAGTCGGGACCTCCGCTTCCCGAATCCGGACCGGGATGGTCGGACTCCAACGGCTCCGGCGTTACCCACGACACGTGGGCTAAGTTGCCGTTCTTGACGTCATCGGAGAAGTTCGTGTCCACCTCCATGTTCGCCCAGTCGGGCCCGTAACGCACCGCTTTGACGGCGTCGAAGCCGTTGAGCGACGACGTTATCGGCTTGGAGACGTAGTAGTGCCACGACACGCTTTTTGCGTCGAGCAAATCGGCGATGGTTTTCTTGTAAACGTCCCGATCGAAACATGGATGCGGACCGTTCACTTCGTGCCCCGTCGCTTTCGAAAAATCGTGCGGCGGCGTCGAATAGCCGTATGCAAGCTTCACGACGATACTGCTGGGCGGCCCATCGCAGCCCCAGGGGTTGAGCGAGGGGACTTCCGAGGCGTGGTCGGACTGCCCGGCGATGTAGTATTGATGCGCGGGGAACGTCGGTCCGCTGTTCGATGTGAACGTATTGTCGCCGAGCGCGTAGTCTTTGGCCATCGTCCAGTACGGCTCGATGTCGGACTCCTTCACGTAGGAATACGCCATCTGCTTGTACTTTTGCTGGGGATAGAACCGCCAACAGGCAGGATGATTGCGGAAATCCTTGCACCCGTGCACCCAGCCCTCGATCATGTCGTTGAAACCGTCCATCTTGCCATTGTCGTAGTCTTCGAGAAACTGCGAGTGGCTGTGATTCAACACATAGGGCCACTTTAGGTGGACCGGCTGCAATGTGTACACTTTGCCGTGGCCCATCCCGGTGTTCGCGGAGTTGGCTCCGGGAAAGCCGTGGAACATGTTGTCGAACGAACGGTTCTCTTGAACGATGACGATGACGTATTTGAACCGCTGCGACGCCGCGGAAGGCGACACGGAACGCATCGATTGCAGCGTTCCCTGCACCAGAGGTTGCGACGGAATGGTGCCGTGCGCTCCGGACCCTCCGCACGACGTCAACAAAACCACGAGTAACGCCGCGCCAGTCACTCGCACAAGATAAGCCGGCATAGGTTCGGAGCTCCCCACGTTGTGGATAGGCGTAAGCACTTACTATTTGAGGATTCGCCGAACGGCGAAGTGCCTCCCGCGCGATCCGCGCTGAAACCGGGCCGCGCACAAGAGTGGTGACAAGCCGCCGCTGCCCGGGGATCGGCGCGGACCTCGGGCGGCCGGGCTGCGGTGGGGGCCCCGACGGGTATTAGCCGTGGTGTTCGGTTAGTACGTATCCGCCGGCGTATGGTCCGGATGCGTCAAAAAGTAACGTGCGTCGTATTTTACGGCGACTTTCTTGTAGTGCGTCGG
>JBAUZB010000254.1:0-7303 GCA_049585095.1 Candidatus Tumulicola sp. | reverse complement strand
CGGCAACGGCGTCTTAGCCGAACTCATCTACGCGGTGATCATCACGATCATCGCGATTCTGGTGGTTCAGACCCTCGGCAAGCTCGCCGATCGCGACATCGGACCGAAGATCAAGCCGTAGGCGTGGCGGCCGCGTCGCTGCGGTGCGGCGGTTTGCCCGAGCGGATCTTGAAAGCGAGCTCGGGGCGGTGCTGCATCGGCGGGTAGACGTGCGCGCGCACTTCGAAGCCCTTCTTTTCGAGACCCAGGCGATACGCCGCTTGCTGAATTCCGTGAAGAATTTTGGCGTTGAGCTGCTCGTCGGCGACTCCGAGGTCCATCAAACTGTGCACGTGCTTCTTGCATAGCAGGGTGGCGCGGATTTCTTGGGGCGCGCGTTCCGACTCGTCGTCCTCGTCGACCGGATCGTGAAAGACGACGACGTGCGAATCTTCGAAGATGATTTCACTGTCGCCGACGATCTTGTCCCACGACTTCGCGTCCTTCGGCCACTCGGGGGGACCGCCTAAAATATCGCTCGGAGTTACCACCTGTTTGTCGAAATCGGCCATGGCGGCTCTCTTGTACCGTCGTGGGCGATCTCCTTGCCGGTTGGAGGACGCCGCGGCGAGGGACGGAAAGCTCGCAGCGTATTCGGCGGACGTCTTTTGGAGCGGCGACATGACCACATGGATCTCAGAGCTTATCAGCACCCCGGAGCAGCGCATTTGGGAAAAGCCCGACCCGCAGCATACGTTTCGCGGACGGCTCGACGGAACGCGGGCGAAGGCCGACGAGGTGGTCTACGAAGACGAAGATGTCTTCGCCTTTCGGCACAATATCGACCGCAGTAAAGCCGAGTGGTGGGAGATTCACGTGGTCATCATCCCCAAGCCGTGGATCCCGACCATTCTCGACCTTGGCTTGGGCGACGCCCGGATTTGGAACCGGCTGGTCGCCGGCATTCAAAAGGTCGCGCTCAAAATGAACCTCTATGAAAAAGGCTTCATGATTCGGATGGGCGTGCTGCCGCCGTATCAGCACACCGAACACGTGCACGTTCACATTCTCTCGGGCAAGCATACGTCGCCGCTTATCGACGGCCCGATCCCGGATGTCAGCTGACGCGGCCGGCGCGCCGCCAACTGCCGAACGCCCCTCCCTCCTCAGCGTCGCGCTGGCGTTCGCCGCGATCTCTTCGACGTCGTTCGGAGGAGGTCAAAAAGCCAGCATCCGGCGGCAAGTCGTCTCACGGCGATGGATGGATGAGGAAGTGTTCATGGACGGGCTGGAGCTGGCACAAGTCCTGCCCGGGCCCAACATCCTCAACCTGGCAATCTACTGCGGACAAAAAGTCCGTGGTCTGCCGGGGGCGGCGGCCGCTTTTCTCGGCGCGAGCATCCCGCCGTTCGCAATCATTCTGATTGCCGGAGCGCTGTATTTCAAATACGCCTCGAACCCGTACGTGCACGGCGGCTTGCGCGGCTGCGCCGTGGGCGCGCTCGGACTGACCCTCGGTAACGCCTTCGAGCTGAGCTGGGACGAACGCACCGACTGGGTGAAGATTCTCTTACTCGTCGTGACGGCGGTGGTGGTTTCGTTCTTCAAAATGCCGCTGCTGCTGGTGCTGGTGGTCTTCGGCGGCATCGGCGTGGTGCACGAATATCTGCGCTCGCGCCGGAAAGCGGCGCCGCCGAAATGAACCCGACGTTCAATACGGCGCTCCACCTACTGTGGACGTTTTCGCAGTTGTCGGTGCTCGGATTCGGTGGCGGCAAAGGCATCATTCCGCAGATGCATCGCGATGCGGTGGTGACCTTTCAGTGGATCACCAACGACCAGTTTACCCAGTTCTATACGATCGGCAAGCTGGTACCCGGCCCGACGACGATTTTTGCGGCCTTGATCGGGTACGCTGCAATGCCGGCGCAACCGCTGCTCGGAGCCGGCATCGCCGCCATCGGCATGTTCGTGCCGTCGAGCGTGATCATGGTCGTCGTCGACGTCTTGTGGGAGCGCTTCTCGGCATCGCCGTGGCGTCCGATCATCTCGCACGGGCTCGCGCCCGCGATCGTCGGACTGGTGTGGTCGAGCGTCTGGACGATCAGCCGCGGCACGCCCGCCGGCGTGTTGCCGTATGCGGTCACCGGCATCGTGACGATCCTCATGCTGCGGACCAAGCTCAGCGCGCCGCTCCTGATCCTGTTGTCGGGCGTCGTCGGCATCTTCGCGCTGCGGTAGCGCAGACGTCGGGAGTCTTTCCGCAGCCGCCTAGCGAACGACGGCCCATGCCAATCGAGCTTCACGAGGCCCGAACGCGGTCGTTTCACGGCACGAAGCGGCGGATATACCATCTCTTAGAAGAGATGGGCACCTCCGGCGACCAGATTTGGCCGTTTGCATCGCAACCCTTCATGCGCTCCCCGGGACCGCTGACGCCGGGTAAGACGGAAGAATGGCACCTCGGGATGCACGGCATTCTCGAGGAAGCGGCGCCGGAGGAACGCATCGTGTGGCGCATTCAAAACGACGGCATCGACGGAACCCACGGTTTCCATCTCTCGAGCGAAGGGAAGGAAACGGTGCTGGCCTACCGGGTCGACGCGATGCTCTCGGACACCGACGGGCGGTTGCTCTGGCGACGCTTCGAAGATCAGTTCGAACGATCGACGGAGGCGTTGTTCGACAAGCTCGCCCGCGTGCTAAAACGCTGACCGCAACGCGCTTCCGGAAGGCACCGCCGGATGCCGTCGATTTCGTCGACGTCGCGGCGCTGCTTACGGCGGAAGAACGAATGGTGCGCGACACGGTGCGCGGCTTCGTGCGCAACCGGGTGCTTCCCAACGTCGCCGAGTGGTTCGAAGCGGGTACGCTGCCGGGCGAGCTCGGACGCGAACTTGGGGCGTTGGGCCTGCTGGGCATGCATCTCGAAGGGTACGGCTGTCCCGGCGTAAGTGCGGTCGCGTACGGCCTTGCGTGCATGGAACTGGAAGCCGGCGACGCCGGCGTGCGCAGCTTCGCGTCGGTGCAGGGCTCGCTCGCAATGTACGCGATCCATCGGTGGGGTGACGAGGCCCAAAAAGAGGCCTGGCTTCCTCCAATGGCGCGGGGTGAAGCAGTCGGATGTTTCGGGCTGACCGAACCGGATTACGGCAGCAATCCGGGGGGCATGCGGACGTTCGCGCGCCGCGACGGTTCCGATTGGGTGCTCGACGGCACCAAGATGTGGATAACCAACGGTTCCATCGCCGACGTTGCCGTCGTGTGGGCGCAGACCGATAGCGGAGTTCGTGGATTCCTGGTTCCTCGCGACGCGAAGGGATTCAGCGCGTCCAACATTCACCGCAAACTTTCGCTGCGTGCCTCGGTGACGAGCGAACTCGTTATGCAGGACTGCCGGCTGCCGGCGGACGCCTTGTTGCCGAAAGCTCAAGGCTTGGCCGGTCCGCTGGCGTGCTTGAACGAGGCACGCTACGGAATCATCTGGGGCGCGATGGGCGCCGCGCGCACCTGTTACCAAACGGCGCTGGAGTACGCGAAAACGCGGGTCCAGTTCGACCGCCCGATCGGCGGTTTTCAGCTCACGCAGGAAAAGCTGGTGAACATGCTGCTCGAGCTCAACAAGGGAACGCTGCTCGCGCTCCACTTGGGCCGCATGAAGGACGACGGCCGCCTGTCGCCGGCGCAGGTCAGTTTTGGGAAGCTCAACAACGTGCGGGAGGCGTTGGCGATCGCGCGCGAGGCGCGCACGGTGCTCGGCGCCAACGGCGTCACGCTGGAATATCCGGTGATCCGCCACATGAACAACCTCGAGTCGGTGCTCACCTACGAGGGTACCAGCGAGATGCACACCTTGATCGTGGGCAAGGAGATCACCGGCCTCGACGCCTTCACCTAAAAGCCGGGACGAAGCTACCGGCTCACCCACCGCTTGACGCCCAAAGCGCGTCCTGGTAAACTGCCGAGGTTGTGGTCCAGGCCGGCCGCGGCTTCGTTTCGCGTGCCGGCGATGAAAATAAGCAGTACGCCTGGACCCGTGTACTAGTCATCAGCGTTAGTAATAGGACGAGGACGTTATGAAGAACATCCTTGGCCGCAAGGTTGGGATGACGAGCGTTTTCACCGATGACGGGCGGTACGTGCCGGTCACGGTGATCGAAGCCGGTCCCTGCACGGTCGTGGAGCGTCGGACGAAGGAAAAGCACGGCTACGAGGCCGTCGCTTTGAGCTTCGGTTCGGTCAAGAAGCGGCGCCTCACCCGAGCCCTTGCCGGACATTTCAAGAAGCAAGGCGTCGAGCCGGCACGCCACGTGCGGGAGTTTCGCAGCGGCCTCGACGACGGCGCCGAGGTCGGCACGAGCGTGACGGTTGCGGCCTTCGCGCCGGGCGATCGTATCGACGTGATCGGCGTCTCGAAGGGCAAGGGCTTTGCCGGCGGCATCAAGCGGCATAACTTCAGCGGCGGCGGTGCGAGCCACGGGTCGATGATTCATCGGCAGCCGGCTTCCAACGGCGACACCAATGCCGGTCGCGTGCTCAAGGGCAGCCGGCGACCGGGTCATATGGGCGTCGATCGTACCACCTTGCAAAACCTCGAAGTGGTGCGAGCCGATACCGAGCGCAATCTGTTGCTCGTTCGCGGACCGGTTCCGGGAGCAAAAAATGCGCTGGTCATCGTGAGCCGGAGCGTCAAGGCCGCCAAGGCGGCCGGAGCGTAGCCATGCCGAACGTCATCGACGCCACCGGGAAGGTCCTGCGCGAAGTTTCGGCGCCGGCGATTTTGGATCGCGATCCCAGCGCCCAAGTGCACCTGATTTATCGCGCCGTGCATCGCGAGCTCGCCAGTGCGCGCGCGGGCACCGCGTCGACCAAGAAGCGCGACGATGTCTCCGGCGGCGGACGCAAGCCGTGGAAGCAGAAAGGCACCGGCCGGGCGCGCCAGGGCTCGATTCGGTCGCCGCAGTGGCGCCATGGCGGCGTCGCTTTCGGCCCGCAGCCGCGCAGCTTCGTCGAGGGACTCAATAAGAAGGAACGGCGCGCCGCGTTCGTTGCGGCGCTTTCGGAACGCTTCCGCGCGGGCGCGGTGACGCTGCTCGACGCCGGCGAGTTCCCAATCACCAAAACGGCGGACTTCGCGACGCTGCTGTTCGGCGGCGGAAAACAGGCGAAGAGTGGACCGTCGACCTTGATCGTGTGCGCCCGGAGCGAAGCCAACGGCAGCGCCATCGAGCGCGCCGGACGTAATCTGCGCCGCGTCGCCGTGACCAACGAAGGTGCACTCGACGTGAAGGACGTGCTCCGCTACGAGCGGCTCGTGTTCACCACCGGCGCCTACGATGCGCTGGTGTCCGCGCTTGCCGAGGAAGGAACTGCAAGCTGATGGACGCTCGCGACGTCATTCTCGCGCCGCGCATCACCGAAAAGTCGATGGCCGACGCCTTGGTCCAGCAGTACACGTTCCTGGTGAATCCGCACGCAACCAAGACGCAGATCCGCCACGCGATTGAAGAGATCTTCAAGGTGAACGTTACCAAGGTCAATACCGTGAACGTTCGCGGCAAAACGCGGCAGTTTGCGCGTCGCGGCATCCGCACCAACGGCAAGCAAAGCGATACCAAGAAAGCCGTGGTTACCCTGAAGCCGGGCCAAAAAATCGAGCTCGGCGGCGTCAACTACTTCGAGCAATGAGGCGACAGAACCATGCCAGTTAAGAAGTATCGGCCGACGTCGCCTGGGCGCCGTTTCATCACGACGATGGATTTTTCGGACCTCTCGAAGGCGGCTCCGCAAAAGTCGCTCCTCGAGGTGAGCAAGAAGCATTCCGGGCGAAACAACAACGGCCACATCACGGTGCGCCACAAAGGCGGCGGCACGCGCACGCTCTATCGCATCATCGACTTCAAACGCGCCAAAGACGGCGTGCCGGCCAAAGTCGCGACCATCGAATACGATCCCAACCGGTCGTGCCGGATCGCGCTGGTACACTACAAAGACGGCGAAAAGCGCTACATCCTGGCGCCGCTCGGATTGAGAGTGGGCGACTCGATCGAATCGGGCGCGGGCGCCGACATCAAAGTCGGCAACGCGTTGCCGATCAAGAACATTCCCGTCGGCACGGTCATTCACAACATCGAGCTGCGTGCCGGGCAAGGCGGCAAGCTGGTGCGCTCGGCCGGCGTCTCCGCTCAGCTGATGGCCAAAGAAGATCAGTATTCGCAGATTCGGATGCCGTCGGGGGAAGTGCGGAAGATCCACATCGACTGTCGCGCTACCATCGGGCAAATCGGAAACGTCGAGCACGAGAATCAAATCATCGGCAAGGCCGGACGCTCGCGACACCTGGGCAAACGTCCCACGGTTCGCGGCATCGCGATGAATCCGGTGGATCACCCGCACGGCGGCGGTGAAGCGCGCTCGACGTCGGGACGGCCTCCGACCACACCGTGGGGGCAGATGACGATGGGGCGCAAGACGCGCCGCAATAAGCGCACCACTAAGATGATCGTTCGCAAACGGGGTTCCAAGTAATGGGTCGTAGTCTCAAAAAAGGTCCGTTCGTGGCCGAGCATCTGGTGAAGAAGGTCGACAAACTGAACGAGACCAGGGAAAAACGCGTCATCAAGACGTGGAGCCGTGCGTCGACGATCGTCCCGTCGATGGTCGGGCACACGATCGGCGTCCATAACGGCAAGACGCACATCCCGGTTTACGTCAGCGAGAACATGGTCGGCCACAAGCTTGGAGAGTTCGCACCCACCCGCCACTTTCGCGGCCACGGCGGCGACAAAGCGACGGTGAAAACGTGACGGCGCCCTCGGCAACGCCAAAGGCGGTGGCGCATTTGCGCTTCGTTCGGACGGGCCCGCGCAAGCTCCGCCGCGTCGCCGATGCGATCCGCGGAAAGAGCGTGCGAGAGGCGCTGGTGCTGCTCAAATTTGCCGACGTGTTCGCCGCCGAACCGATCGAGAAATTAGTGCGCAGCGCGGTCGCCAATGCGGGCAATAACCACGACATGAACACCGACGAACTTTACATCGCCCGCATCACCGTCGACGGCGGTCCCGGGGGCCGGTTTACGAAACGCTTGGATCCGCGCGCGCAAGGACGCGCGTACTTCAAGCGTAAGCGCCTATCGCACGTTACGCTGATGGTGAGCGAAGAACGCCCCGCCAAGCAACGTTCCAAACGTGCCGGATCGTCGATTCAAGTCGCCCGCGCGCCGCGTCGCGCGGCACCGTCCGCCACGCCCGGCGGTGCCAAACCGGCGGCGCGCAAGCGTTCGAAAAAGGCGGCCAAAGCGACGGCGGGGGCCGCGGAGTAAGCA
>JBAUZB010000253.1:0-11670 GCA_049585095.1 Candidatus Tumulicola sp. | reverse complement strand
GTATTAAACGCGGCGGGAAACCGAATCCAAACGCGCGCGGGTGCGTTCACCCGCGAGCGCGACGGTACGCTGCGCGACGCCGCCGGACGTACGCTCGTTGGCGACGGGCGCACGCTGCGCGTACCCGAGGACGCAACCATCGACGAACGAGGCTGCGTCGTGACGCGCGACGGGGCGATCCTCGGCCGCATTCCATTGCCGGAAGGCAGCGCACTTCGAAGCGGCTTCTTGGAAGGTGCGAGCGTCGACGCGATTCATGAGATGCTCGACGTTCTCTGTGCGGAGCGGGCGTTCGAAAGCGCGGAAAAGGTCGTCTCCGCGATCGACCGTACGCGCGAAAAGTCTGCCGGCGACGTTGCTCGCGTGAAGTAGGGAAAAGCCGCCTTGGACCGTGCGTTGTTCGCCGCCGCCAGCGGGATGGCGGCACAGCAGCAAAACCTCGATACGATCGCCGACGACCTGGCAAACGCCGACGTCGTTGGATTCAAGGGTTCGGCGCAGCGGTTTGCCGAGTTGGTCGCGCCGGGCGCTCCCGGGCTGGGTACGGTCGCGCTTGGCTCGCACGTACTCTTGACGCAGGGAAAACTCGCCAAGACCGGCGGCCCATTCGACCTCGCGATCGACGGTCCGGGATTTTTTACGGTTGTCGATGCACGCGGACGGCGCGCGTACACCCGCGACGGACAATTCGAGCGCGCGGCCGATGGTTCGCTGCGCAACGAACGGGGATTGCGTCTCGACGGCGTTCGCATTCCGCCGGACGCCCTCTCTCTGTCGGTAAACGGCGACGGCAGCGTCGTCGCGGCTTTCGCCGGAGGCGCGCGTTCGATCGGCCGCATTCGAATCGCGATCTTCCCCGCGCCGGACCATTTGCGAAGCATCGGCGGTTCGTTGTTCGCGCAAACCGCAGCGTCGGGTATGCCGCGCCACGTCGTTCCGGGCTCCGACGGAGGCCCCGCACTGCATTTCGGCATGCTCGAGCGCTCGAACGTTTCCATCATCGAGGCGATGATGCAGATTCTCAACGCGCAACGCGCCTACGAAGCCAATGCCAAAGGCGTGCAAGCTGCCGACGAGATGCTGCGCATTGCCAATAACCTGCAACGTGGATAGGGCGGCGAACTTTCAGGTGGGTGCGGGGTTCGAGTCGCTGCTGCTGGCTCCGATGCTGCGATCGTTGTTCCCGGCTGCGGGCGTGCTCGGTGGAGACGGGTTAGAGTTAGTGGCGCGCGAGATCGCCGCGCACGATGGGTCTGGCTTTGCCGACGTCATTGCGGCACAACTGGAACCGAAGCAGTGAGCGCCACCGCGCCCGGCCGCGAGGAACAGATTCGGGCGCTTCTGCCGTTCGTCAGGCGTATCGCACGGCGCATCAAGCGTCTGGTTCCAGGTTTCGACCTCGACGATCTCGTCGGCGATGGAAGCCTTGGGCTGATCCGTGCGGTCGATTCGTTCGACCCGTCGCGCGGTCCGACGTTACAGCAGTACGCCCGTCGCTTGGTCATCGGCACCATGCTCAACGGCATTCGACGAATGGATCCGGTGTCGGAGCGCGCACGCCGTACGGTGCGGGATGGCGAAAACGAGCGTTACGCAATGGCAGTTGCGCGCGGCGAGGTTCCGTCGGCGGCCGAAGTGGAGTTACGGTGCCCCGGATATCTTCGGGCGATGTCGGCAACCCATCGCGGCCAGCCGCTCTCGCTGGATGCGCCGTTACCCCTCGGTGAAACGCTGTCCGGGGATTGGAGCGCCGATCCCGGACGCATCGTCGAGGAACGCACCCGGCGCCGCGACCTGGTGGCACTGGTCGCGCGTCTACCCCAGCGACAGCGCGACATCGTGGTCGCGCATTACTATCGTGGCAGCTCCTTGCGCGCGATCGGGAAAGCCATGGCCATCTCGCCCCAACGCGCCTCGCAACTGCACTTAGCCGCAATCGCCAAGCTCCAGGCCGGCACGCATGCTTCGCCGGATTGACCCCGAGGAGCCGGCCGCGCTGGCGATGCCGGCGGGTGCCGCGCGGTATTCCGAGGCCGTCGTGCCGGTCGTCTCCGACGCCGATCTGGAAACGACGAATCTGCCCCACGACCATCCGCGCTGGGTTCGCGACGCGGTCGCCGTGTCACACCGCGCTCGCGGACTGCTGGGGAAAATTCGGCCGGTCGTGATTGCCGTCATGTCACTGTGGGACCACCGCCTGCGTTGTATTATGGTTGGCGATCGCCGGGTCCGGATCGATCCGAGCGGCAGCTACCGGGCGGACGTGTGAATCGAAATTTGTCGGAACGTATCCTGCGATGTTTCGCGGCCGCCGCCGCCGGACTGCTGGTCGCTTTCGCCGGGCTTCATCCGCGCGTCGCGCGCGCCGAGGTGACGTCGATCACGCTCCACGATGCCGGCCGTTCCGAAGTGACCGACCCGGATGCGGCGTTGGCGATGGCGCGGCAGCGGTTGGCCACCCGTAACGTCGCCGAAGCAATCGGCGGCTTAGAGCGCTACCTGAGCGTCTATCCCCAAGAGCTGACGGTACGCCACTTCCTCGGCGACTTGTATTTTCGCGTCGGAGACTTCCAGCAAGCCGAAGCCACGTATCGCGAAATCGTCGAAAGCTATCCGTACGATGCCGAGGCGCACCACCGGCTCGGGATGCTCGACGTGCTGCAACAGCACTTGGATGCGGCGATTCACGAGTTTGCGGCCGCGTTACCGGAATCGATCGACGATCTCGTGTTGGCGCATCAGCGCAAGGGCGACCTCGACGAGTTCGAGCGTTCGATGCAACGTCTCGCGGCCAGCCGTCCGGGCGACGCCCAAGCGCAGTATGAAATGGGAGAAATCTACGACGAGCTCCATTTGCCCTACGACGCCGTAACCTACTTCAAACGCGCGCTGACGATCTATCCGAGCTCGGTCGACGTCCTCAATGCAATGGCAATCGCTCAGATGCAGATTCACGATGAACCTGGCGCCGAACAAACCTTTGCGCGATGCTTCAAGTACGACGCGGATAGCTACGCGTGCCGGAACGATCTCGGCTCGCTCTATCTCGATCAGAAGCGCTACGACGCCGCCGCCCGCGAGCTAAGGCGGGCACACGAGCTGGCCCCGGAAGGCCCGGAAGCGCTCGTCAACCTCGGATATTTGGCGGATGCCCGCGGCGACCTCAGCGGCGCCGAAAACTATTACGAGCAGGCAATCTACGTGTGGCCGTACGCGTCGGACGCATACGTCGATCTAAGCTACGACGAAGTGCAGCAAGGAATGATCGAACAGGCGCAGGCCGTTCTCCTCAAAGGCCTAGCGATCGCACCCAAAGACACCCGCATGCACTATTTGCTCGGCGTCGTCGACGAAGTCCGCGGGAAGCGCGCCGAGGCGGTCGCGGAGTTTCAATCGGCGGAACAATCGCCCGATCCCGAGATCGCCGGATCGGCACGTCAAAGCATCAGCGAGATCGAGACTAGTGCAGGTGGGCAGCCAGCGCGACCGCAACCGTTGCCGCGCCGATAAAGACGAAGTACACCAGGGCTTGAGCGACGATCAGTTCCTCGCGGTTTTCGGCAAAGCGTTTGCGCATCGAAGTAACCTCCTTCGGCCACTCCGACTATGGAATCACATTAACCTGATAGCCGTCTGGACGAATCCATGGGAGAACCTGAGAGTGCGCCGGAATCCTTCGGAGTAAATAGATTCGTGCCGGTCATGCGTTGGGGAACCGGCAGATCCATGAGGCGCAAAAGGGTGGGCGCGACGTCGCCGAGCTTTCCGCCCTCCGCGAGCGTCCCTTCCAACCCATTGGCGACGAGCAACAACGGCACCGGATTGGTGGTGTGTGCGGTCAGCGGATTGCCGTTGTCGTCGATCTTCTCTTCGGCATTCCCGTGATCGGCCGTGATTGCGAGTAGTCCGCCGCATTCGATCGTTGCATCGGCAAGCCGCTGCAAACACGCGTCGAGCACCTCGAGACTCGCGACGGTTGGTTCCCATTTTCCAGTGTGCCCCACCATGTCCGCGTTGGCATAGTTCATCACGATCGCATCGTAGGTTCCGCTTTCGATCGCCCGTATCGCCGCATCGGTAATTTCGTTGGCGCGCATCGCCGGCGCTCGATCGTAGGTCGGAACCGACCGGTCCGACGGGATCAGCAAACGATCTTCGCCTTCGAATTTCTCTTCGCGGCCACCGTTAAAAAAATAGGTGACGTGGGCGTATTTTTCAGTTTCAGCGAGACGCAGCTGGCGCAGACCGGCGCGCGAAAGTATGTCGCCGAAGGTGTCGGACTGCGGCCGCGGTCCGAACAGCACCGGATTGGCAAAATCTTCCTCGTATTGCGTCATGGTCGCGAAGAGAAGATCGCGATACCGGTGCGGTTCGAAGGCGTCGAAGGAAACGTGGCGATAGCCCACTACGCCGGCATCGAAGGCGGTCGTCAACTGGCGCGCGCGATCCGGCCGGAAGTTGAAGAAGATGCAGGCATCGCCATCGCGTACCGGGCGCGGCGCGCCGACGATTGCCGGCAGCACGAACTCGTCGTCTTCTCCGCGTTCGTAGGCGGCACGGAGTGCATCGCGCGCCGTGGCGGCGTGATGTTCGGCGGTCGCGGTCACCAGCGCGACGTACGCCCGCTGGGTGCGCTCCCAGCGCTTGTCGCGGTCCATCGCATAGTACCTGCCGCAGACGCTCGCGATCGCGCCCGGGCGCCCGACGGCGGACAACTTCTCCTCGAGCCGCTCGACGTAGGTTTGAGCCGAGCGCGGCGGAGTGTCGCGCCCGTCGAGAAACGCGTGCACTGCGATCGGAACTCCGCTCGCAACGGCGGCATCGATGAGCGCGAAAAGATGCCCGAGCGAGCTGTGCACGCGTCCGTCGGACAGCAGTCCCATGAGGTGCAACGTTCCGCCGCTGCGTTTGACGTGTGCGATCGCGGCTTGCAACACTTCGTTGCAATCAAAATCACCCGCGGCGATGATCTCGTCGATCAGCACCTGCCCCTGAGGGACGATCCTTCCGCTTCCCAGATTCGTATGACCGACTTCGCTATTGCCCATGATCCCTTTGGGAAGTCCGACGGCCTCGCCCGATGCCGCGAGCGTCGTCCACGGATATCGCTCGAAGAACGCGCGCCAATGGGGAACCTCGGCGGCGGCGACGGCGTTGCCGTGGAGGGCGTCGCGGCATCCCCAACCATCGAGTACGGCAATCACCACCGGCCGGAACCTCATCGGGCGGCGTTGGCGATGAGGCTCGCGAAGCCGGCAGCGTCCAGCGACGCGCCGCCGACTAAGCCGCCGTTGATGTCGGGCTGCGCCATATACGCTGCAACGTTTTCCGGCTTCATGCTGCCGCCGTAGAGAACCGGCGTCGCATCCAGCGAATCGCGGCAGTTTCGAATGATCGACATCACGCGTTCGGCTTCGTCCGGATCGCAGCTCTCGCCAGTGCCGATGGCCCAAATTGGTTCGTACGCAATGACGACGCCGGCGAGCGCGCTGGAGCTGACGTCTTTCAATGCGGCGCGCGTTTGGGAGACGACGCGATCGTCGGTGTGACCCGCCGAGCGCTCGGCGCTGGTTTCACCGACGGCAATGATGGGTGTCAAACCGTGGGCCAGCGCGGTCAACACTTTCAAATTGACGCTGCGATCGGTTTCGCCGCAAGAGGCTCGGCGCTCGGAGTGTCCCACAATTACGTGCGTGACGGCGAATTCGAGCAGCATCGGGGCGCTCACCTCGCCGGTAAACGGGCCTTCGAGCTCCCAATGCATGGTTTGCGCGCCGAGACGCACGCGGGTTCCGGTCACGCGCCGCGATGCTTCGGGAATGGCGGTGAACGGGGGTGCTACCACGATTTCGATTTCCGCAGGCAATCCCGCCGCACGCGGCAGGAAGGCGTCGAAAAACTCGGCGGTCGCGGCGGCGGTCTTATGCATCTTCCAGTTCCCGGCAACGATCGTTCGGATCATTGGCGCGAACCGAGCCTAGCGCGCAAGCGCGGCCACGCCGGGAAGCGTTTTGCCTTCGAGAAACTCGAGCGTGGCGCCGCCGCCGGTCGAAACGTGGGTCATCGCGCCGGCGAAACCCAGGAGATGCGCGGCCGCCGCCGCATCGCCGCCGCCGACGACGCTGATCGCGCCGTGCGCGGTGGCGCGGGCGATGGCTTCGCCGACGACTCGGGTGCCCTCACGATATGGCGGTCGTTCGTACACGCCCATCGGTCCGTTGAACACGATCGTTTTCGCCTGTTCGATCGCTCCGGCATACGCCTGCGCGGTCGCCGGACCGATGTCCAAAATCATCTCGTCGTTGCCGACGGCGCCGATTGCCACGACGTGCGGATCCGGAGCGTCCAGGGCCGGCGCTACGACCGCGTCGCTGGGAAGACGCAGGTCGACCGTGCTCAGCTTGGCAAGGCTCAGAATGGAGCGTGCCGGCTCGAGATCGTCGTCGCGCAGCGACTTCCCGACGTTCACGTCGAGCGCCGCCAAGAACGTATTGGCCATGCCGCCGCCCACGCAAAAAGCGTCGACCAGCTCCATGAGATGGGTGAATACGCCGATTTTATCCTTGACCTTGGCTCCGCCGATGACGCAGACGAAAGGCTTGGGCGGATTCTCGGTAAGGCGCGCGAGCGCTTTCAGCTCGGCCTGCATTAACAGGCCCGCCGCGCTGGGCAGCAAATGCGCGATGCCTTCGGTCGAGGCATGCGCGCGGTGAGCCGTTCCAAAAGCGTCGTTGACGTACAGGTCGCCCAACTCGGCGAGGCGGCGCGCGAATGCCGGATCGTTGCGTTCTTCTTCAGGATGAAAACGAACGTTTTCGAGTAAGAGGACGTCGCCGTCGTGCATTTTTGCGACCTGGCCTCGCACCGCGTCGCCGACGCTGTCGCGCGCGAACGCCACCGGCGTACCGAGACGATCTGAGAGTGCTGCGGCCAGCGGCTGCAAGGAGAGTGCCGGATCGAACCTTCCATTCGGCCGTCCCAAATGCGACATCACGATAGTGCGCGCCCCATGCGCGCGAAGCCACTGCAAGGTTGGAACGGCGGCGTCCACGCGCGTGTAATCGGCGATGCGGCCGGCGTCCATCGGAACGTTGAGGTCTTCTCGGACCAAAACGCGCTTTCCACGTACGCCGAGGTCTTCGATGGAACGAACGTTCACCGCAAGCGCGTCGTCCCGAGCGGGGCGGCAAACCAACGCAAACGCGCGGTCCGATGGAGCGTTCGCAACGCGGCCTAACTCGCGGCGGCGGGAATTTTTTCGAGTACCATGGCCGTTAGGTCGGCCAGCCGGCACGAGTAACCCCATTCGTTGTCGTACCAGGCGCCGATTTGCACCAAATCGCCGATCGCGTTAGTCAGCTTTGCATCGATGATCGAGCTATTCGGATTTTTCTTGAAGTCGCTCGAGACTAACTCCTCCTCGGTATAGGCAACGTATTTTCCGAGCTTGCCTTCGGCAGCGTTCCGCAAGATGGCGTTGAGGCCGTCGCGCGTCGTCGGTTTCTTGGTTTGCACCACTAGGTAGATCATCGAAACCGTCGGCGTCGGCACGCGCAGGGCGAATCCGTCGAAGGTTCCCTCGACTTCGGGAATCGTGAGGTACAGCGCCTTGGCCGCGCCGGTCGAGGTCGGAATGATATTGGTCGCGGCGTTGCGAGCCCGGCGCAAGTCTTTATGCGGCGCGTCCAAAATATTTTGATCGTTGGTGTAGGAGTGGATCGTCGTCATGAAACCCTTTACCCAGCCGAGATTGTCGACGATCGGCTTTACCGCCGTCGCCAAACAGTTCGTCGTACACGAAGCGTTGGAGATGACGTTGTGCGCAATTGGATCGTAGGCGGCATCGTTGACGCCGAGAACGATCGTGATGTCTTCACCTTTGGCGGGCGCCGATATCAGAACTTTCTTGGCGCCGCCCCCGTCGATGTGCGCGCGGGCCTTCGCGGCGTCGGTGAACAGGCCGGTCGATTCGATCACGACGTCGGCACCGAGGTCCTTCCATGGCAGTTTGCCGGGATCGCGCTCGGCCATGACCCGAATGCGCCGGTCGTCGATGACCAGCGTATCGCCCGTCGCCGATACGGCTCCCTCGTACGTTCCATAGTTGCTGTCGTACTTGAAGAGATGCGCGCACTCGGCGGCACTGGTTAAATCGTTGACCGCTGCGATCTGGATTTCCGGGTGGCGTTCGAACAGCGCCTTGGTGAAGTTTCTACCGATGCGGCCGAAGCCGTTGATCCCGATACGCATGCATTGCTCCGTTGAGAAAAACAGGTTCCGAGTTTTACCTGGCCTGCTTGGCCTGCCCCTGCCCCGAGCGCACTCGTTCGGCGAGACGCGTGAGTGCGCCGAGGCGGCTGCTCACGGTCGGCTTGGCGATCTGCGGGTTACAGCGGCGACCCAGTTCGGCGAGCGATTCGTCCGGATGCGCCAGCCGCAGTTCGGCGATTTCACGCAGTGCGGGCGAAAGCTGAGGCAAGCCGTAGGCATTTTCGAGATATTCGATGACGCGCCGCTGGGCCGCCGCGGCGACGGCGGTACGTTCGAGATTCGCCGCTTCGGTGTTTACCAGCCGGTGAATGCGATTTTTCGTTTCCCGCAGTGCGCGGACCGCTTCCAGTCGCAACACCGCGTTGAACGCGCCGATCAGTCCGAGCAGCTCGACGATCGCATCGAAATCCTTGTAGTAAAGAACGACGCGCCCTTTGCGCTGGGTGATTTTTGGGGGTACGCCGCCGCTGCGCAGCATCCACTCCAAACGGACTGCCGCGGTTCGATCGGCAAGTACGAACTCTAAGTGATACCCGTGAGTTCCGGCCGCTAGCGATCCGCACGCAAGAAAGGCTGCGCGAATTTCCATCAGCCGATCGCAGCGGTGCGCCGGCTTGCCGGTGCTCACGCGCAAACGCTGCGGCACGGCGATCGCGAACGTCGGCAGCCGGGCGAGACGGGTGGCGCCCCGGGTCTCTATCGAGTGCGATTTCCGGTCGTTTTCCAGCAGCGACCAAAAGAGTCGCGCGACCGCGTTGCGGTGGGTGAGGAACTCCCGCTGCGGAGGAGCCGTTCCGTAGAGCACCAGGCCGGCCAAGAGCGCGTCGCGACAGTGATCGCGTTCCGGCACGTCGCGGGCGAGCGCATCCTTGGTATCCGCCGAGATCATATCCAGTCCGCCGGCTCGTCCTTGCGCGTGGAAAGAATCTCGTACAAGTCGGCGGGCTTCACGCGAGGCGTGATGCGCAACGGGACCTCCCGAACGACGACCGTCACGAATCGCGTCGCATAGTGAATCTCGAGCACGTCCCCAGGCTTCACCTGATAACCCGGTTTCAGGGTCTTGCCGTCCTTGAGGATGCGCCCGTGCTCGATCGCTTCGTGGGCCTCGCTGCGCCGTTTGGACAGTTTGGAAACCTTCATGAAGCGATCGAGCCGCACCGGCCAACGATTCGGCGGACCGGCGACCCAAACTTTGGAGAACGGGCTATGAGTTCGACCCCAAGCTCCGGTGCGCAAGCATAGCTGAGGCTTTCACGGGCCGAATACAAGCCAGTGTTGAGCCATCTTGACAGGTTACGATATATCGAATAGTATGCCGAGTATGACAGCATTTTGGTATGCCCCCGGTTGGGGTGAAGGATTCGGCGGCCGGAGACACCGCCACGGGCGGCGTTTCAAGCGCGGCATTCTCAAGTTCGTTCTGCTCAAGCTGCTGGCCGACGAGTCGCGTCACGGGTACGATCTCATCCGCGAATTTCGGCGGAAAGGCTGGGGCGCCGGCCCCGGGTCGATCTATCCGTTGCTGGCCGCGCTCGAGGAGGAGGGTCTCATCATCGGCCGCGATGAGGGCGAGCGGCGCACCTACGAAGTCACCGAGAAGGGCCGCCAGCATTTGAGCGAGCATGCGCTCGGCTTCGGAAGCTTCTTCGAGAAGGATGAGGGAGACGAAGAAACCGAGGGGGACGATCTGCATCGGGATTTGCGCGACGCGGCCGGGAGGTTGATGCAGGCAGTGTCGCAGTTGGGGCCTAGCTCGAAAAGCGAAACCATCGAGCGGGTGCGCGACCTGCTGGACCGAACGCGCAGAGAGATTTACACACTGCTCGCACAGGAGTAACCCATGGCGCAGGCGTCGGCCGCTCGGCGTCCCGGAGTCAACGTATTCGACGAGAGCCGCCCGATGTGGCGGCTCCTGCTCGTCTTTCTCGTGCCGCTTATTCTCAGCAACGTTTTGCAGTCGGCGTCGCAGACGATGGCCAGCATTTGGATCGGCCGTCTCATTTCGACGCAAGCGCTCGGCGCGGTGTCGGCGGTCTTCCCGATCATCTTTTTGTTGTTTTCGTTCGTTTTCGGCGTGTCGAGCGGCAGTAGCGTCTTGATCGGCCAGGCGTTCGGTGCGCGCGATCACCACAAGGTGAAAAAAGTTGCCGGAACGGTTCTCGGCGCGGCGCTGTATCTCGGAATCGTCGTGGCGATCGTGGGATCGATCGGGTCGCCGGCCATCCTATCGTGGCTCGCGACGCCGCCGGACATCATCGGACAGGCGGACGCATACGCAAAAGTAATCTTCCTCACGATGCCGGTTTTCTTCGTCTATTTCGTGTATGCGACGATCCTCCGCGGTACCGGCGACTCGACGACGCCGTTCTACGCACTGATCGTTTCGGCCGTGCTGGCAATCGTTATTACCCCGCTGTTCATCCTCGGCTGGTTCGGCTTGCCGAAACTCGGCGTCGTCAGCGCGGCGGTAGCCGGGTTCATTGCCAACGGCTCTGCCCTGGCGTGGCTGCTGGTCTATCTTGCCCGGCGCGATCACCCGTTGAAGTTCGATCGCGAAACGTTGGCCGACATGCGCCTCGACTGGAAGATTTTGGGAGCCGTCGTGCGCATCGGCGTGCCGACCGGCGTGCAAGTCATGATGGTATCGCTGGCCGAGATCGCGGTGATTTCCTTCGTCAACCGTTTTGGGTCGAGTGCCACCGCGGCCTACGGGGCCGTCAATCAAGTCGTAAGCTACGTGCAGTTTCCGGCGATCTCGATCGGAATTGCAGCATCGATATTCGGCGCGCAGTGTATCGGCGCGCGGCGCGAGGACAAACTCGGCAGCGTGATACGGTCGGCGGTCGGACTGAACTATATCGTCGGGGCGGCGATCATCGGCGCGTGTTATCTTTTCGCCTGGAATATTCTCGGATGGTTCATCACCGACGCGCACACGCTCGGCATCGCCCACCAACTGCTGATGATCACGCTGTGGAGCTACGCGGTTTTCGGAAACTCGGCCGTCCTCAGCGGCATCATGCGTGGCAGCGGCACGGTGCTGTGGCCGACGGCCATCGGCATCTTCGCAATCTGGGGCGTCGAGGTGCCGGCGGCGTATCTTCTAATGCAGCGCGTCGGTTTGGACGGCGTGTGGATGGGCTACCCGATCGCGTTCTGCACCGGGCTGGTGCTCCAGTTCTGCTACTACGAGTTCGCGTGGAAACGCAAGACTCACGAGCGCCTAGTGTAAGCATCGTCGACTCACACCGTCGCTTGGCGCAAGCATCGTCGACCCGCACCGCGTGCCGACCCGAGGGCCTCTGGACGCGGAGCGGAGGCACGGAGGCCGAGAGCGACGCGCCAGGGAGTAGGGTTTTCGCATGGATGCGAAAACCCGAACGTCCCGAGGGTGGC
>JBAUZB010000252.1:0-2876 GCA_049585095.1 Candidatus Tumulicola sp. | reverse complement strand
GTGGTGAATGAGGCGTTCGCGCGCAGATACTTTCCGAATGGCGATGCGATCGGGCAACACTTCGGCACCAGCGATGCGAAACACAGCGGTGACTTCGAAATTGTCGGCATCGTCGAAGACGCGAAGTATCAGGACACGCGCGGGCCCGCGTATCCCACGTTCTTTTGGCCACTGCTTCAGGTGCCGCCGGGAGAGGCGCTGCACGGATGGGTCAGCGCCATCGAGTTGCACGTTGCAAGCAGGCCCGACAGCATCGAACCCGCCGTGCGCCAGGCGATTGCTGGCGTCGATCCGCGCATTACAGTTCTGAAGGTGCAGAGTTTCGGCGAGCAGGTGGCGCTCAATTTCAATCAGGAACGCCTCGTTGCGCGGCTAACCGAGCTGTTTGGCGCGCTGGCGCTGATTCTTGCGTGCCTCGGGCTGTATGGACTGACGGCGTATACCGTTGCGCGACGAACCAACGAGATCGGCATTCGCATGGCGCTCGGCGCCGACCGTGGGAATGTGCTCGGCTTGGTGTTGCGTTCCGCGCTGATGCAGGTCGGCTTGGGTTTGGCGATCGGCATTCCTGCAGCGCTCGCCGGAGGGCGGTTGCTCGCGAGTCAACTCTACCGAGTGAAGAGCTACGACCCAGTGATCTTCGGCGTCGCTGCCATGATTCTCGCGGCAGCGGCGATCTTGGCGGCATCCGTCCCAGCGCGCCGCGCAAGCCGCGTCAATCCCATCATCGCACTCCGCCACGAGTAGCAACTTGTTTCGGGCAAACCGGGTCCGCTCTAGCGGGAGCCTTCGTAGTTTCTCGCTCGTGCGATGCAGCGCACAAATGTCCGCCTCGATATACTCAAAGAACAACCTAGTACTGTAAGCTGTAACCCACGATGCCCCCCGCGCATTCAGCCGCATCAGCGTCTCATCTCGCCACCGCCATCGAAGTGTCTCCAGTCGGGCTGCAAGCTCCCGCTCCGGTCTGGCGCAACGGCGATTCCGCTGCGACGCCAAAATCTCCGTCATCGCGCAGCGCGTATCGCTGGCTCTTCGTATTGTTCGTGCTTTCGCCCGCGCTCGTCAATCCATGGGTGCGGGGAGACGGCGTCGGCTACTACGCCTTCGCACGCGCCGTGCTGATCCAACACAATCTCGATTTCACTGCCGATTACAACGCGGCAAACGCGAGTTTTCGCGACGCCCGTTTGGATGAGAGCGGAAATCCCAAGCGGGTGTTCCGCACCGCGACAAATCATCTCGAAAATCACTTCACCGTCGGACCGGCAATTTTGTGGGCGCCGTTTCTGATCGCGGCGCACGCTGGCGTTCTCGTCGCTCGTGCACTCGGCTCCAATGTTGCCGCTGACGGATTCTCAGCGCCGTATCGGCTTGCGATGGCACTGGGAACTGCGGTGTACGGATTCCTCGGCTTGCTGCTGGCGATGCGACTCGGGGCGAAATATGTCAGCCAGCGCTGGGTGTTCCTCGCGACCGTCGCGATCTGGTGGGCGAGTTCGCTGCCCGTGTACATGTATTTCAACCCGTCGTGGTCGCACGCGCATTCGTCCTTTGTGGTCGCGCTGTTCCTTTGGTATTGGCACGAAACGCGGGAGGCTCGCAGCGCGATGCAGTGGATTGTGCTCGCAGCCATCGCGGGCCTCATGCTCAACGTCTATTACCCGAACGCGATGGTGCTCGCAGTGCTCGGCGTCGAAGCGCTATCGCAATACTTCGCTGCGCTGCGACGGAAGCAATGGTCCGAACACGAACCAATCGAGTACAACGCGGGGCCGAGCGTTCTCCGACTCGTGATGAATCACGCGCTGTTCGCCGTGGTGATGATCACTTGCCTGCTTCCAACGCTTGTATCGCGTTACGTCATCTACGCAAACCCGTTTGAGTCGGGCTATGTTTCGCTGAAGGATTGGGCGTGGCGTTCGCCGTATTTTCTCGCTGTGCTTTTCTCTTCGGAACACGGCTTGATCGTGTGGACTCCGGTGATTGCGCTGGCGTGCATTGGTGTTGTGATCTTCGCGGTGCGCGAGCCACGCGTCGGAGGCGCCATTCTGGCGGCAATGCTCGCGTTTTACGTGTTCATCGCGTGCTATCCCGATTGGGCTGGAATTTCCTCGTTCGGCAATCGATTCTTTGTCTCGCTGACACCGATCTTCGTTATCGGTCTCGCTGTTTTCTTCAGTCGCGCCGCGCGATTGTTCGCATCACAGCGAACGGCGTTAGCAACGTTTGGCGCTACGGCTGCGCTTCTCATCGTGTGGAACATGGCGTTCATTTTTCAGTGGGGAACGCATCTCGTTCCGGCGCGCGGCCCGATTCTGTGGAGCGAGATGGTCCACAACCAGTTCGCGGTCGTGCCGCGAGAGATTGTTTCCAAAGCGCAAGGCTACTTGTTTCATCGCTCAAACCTGATGCAGCAAATCGAGCAGCGCGACATCGAGCAGATGCATGCGAAATAGCGTTCTGCAAAGTGAATCGCGAATAGTACTTGGTAGCGCATTCCACGAAACAAATGCGCTCGCCGGCGATTGCATTTCACCCGGCTCTGATAGCCTGTTTCGAGCGTTCCCAGCTCACTTGAAACTATTTTCGCGCGACGAAGCGCGTCTGAAATTCTGATGGCTACTGCTACCACACCACCGTCTTCGGCCGATGGCGCTCTCGCCGCCGCGAAAGCGGCTGCGGAAGCGATGCCGCTGGCGGTGCACGCACCTGTGACGGTGCGCATTGAGCCGCCGCACGGGCTGCTCGAACTGCGGCTGCGCGAGCTCTGGGAATATCGCGAGCTGTTGTATTTCTTCGTGTGGCGCGACGTCAAGGTCCGGTACAAGCAGACAGTGATCGGCGTCGCTTGGGTGATTGTGCAGCCGCTGATG
>JBAUZB010000251.1:0-1607 GCA_049585095.1 Candidatus Tumulicola sp. | reverse complement strand
CCCGTCGCTGCGCAACGATGCCGCGGATCGCGCCCCGGTACGCTCGTTCGCGACGGCGCCGCCCGACGCGGTGCTGTTCGCCGTGGTGGCGACCCTCGTCGGAATCGGCTTGGTCATGGTGTTCTCGGCGTCGAGTGCGACCGCGTACGCCGAACACGGCGACATCGCGTATTACGTGAAACGCCAGCTGGTGTGGCTGCTGGTGGGATTGGTCGCGGCGTTTGCCGTTTACCGAATAGATCTCGATCGTCTCAAGCGCGCGGCACCGTATCTGCTGGTCGCCGCGATCGTCGGCCTGCTGCTCGTTTTTGTGCCTCACGTCGGTGTCGGGGTCAACGGCGGCCGCCGCTGGATCGGATTGTCCGCGTTGCGTTTCGAGCCATCCGAGTTCGCGAAAATCGCCCTCGTGATTTACCTCTCCGCGGTGCTGGCCACTCGCGGCGATCGCATCACGTCGCTCGTCCGAGGGTTGTTTCCGCTCTGCGTTCCACTGGCGATCATGGCCGTTCTGGTGCTCAAAGAACCCGACATGGGCACCGCCAGTCTTTTGGTCTTCATGGCCTTCACGCTCTTCTTTGCCGCCGGCGCGCGCATCTTTCACCTGATGGCCATTCTGGCGGTAACCGCGCCGATGGCGGTGCTGACCGTCGTCGCGAGTCCGTACCGTCGCGCCCGCGTGTTTGCGTTTCTGGATCCGTGGAAGGATCCGCAGAACACCGGGTTCCACATCGTGCAGTCGCTGCTGGCGCTAGGCAGCGGCGGCATCTTCGGGATGGGTCTGGGCGCGTCGCGCGCGAAGTTCTTCTATCTCCCCGAGCAGTACACCGATTTCATTTTCTCGGTATTGGGTGAAGAACTCGGGCTGATCGGTGCGTTTGCCGTCGTCGTACTCTTCGTTGCTCTAGTCTACCGAGCCGTCCGAATCGCGCTCGCCGCTCCCGATCGCTTCGGGTACTTCCTTGCCTGCGGTTGCGGCGCGATGATCGCGATTCAAGCGTTCATCAACATCGGCGTCGTGACGTCGTCGTGGCCGGTAACCGGCGTACCGCTGCCTTTCGTATCCTTCGGCGGCAGCTCGCTCGTGGTCAACCTCATCGCGGTCGCGCTGATCGCCAACGTCGGACGCCACCGCCGACTCAATGCAAAGCCCTAGGAGCCTTCGCGCTCCGAACGGCTTGCGCGTCGTCTTTGCGGCAGGGGGCACGGGCGGTCATCTGTATCCGGCGATTGCCATCGCCGACGCCTTGCGCGACCGCGCGACGGTCACGTTCGTCGGCACTGCAGATCGGCTGGAAACGACGATCGTACCGCGAGCCGGATACACGTTGTGCACGATCGCCAGCCGTCCTTTGCGGCGCAAACTCTCGTTGGATTTGTTTGCGACCGTCGCGCTCAACGCCACCGGCGTGCTGCAAAGCCTGCTGCTCCTGCAGCGATTGCAGCCGGACATGCTCGTCGCGACCGGCGGTTACGTGTGTTTTCCCGTCGTGATCGCCGCGCGAACGTTACGCTTCTTGCGCCTTTCAAAAGTAGCGATCGCGTTGCTCGAGCCCAACGCGAAACCCGGCCTGACGAACCGGCTGCTCGCGCCGCAGGCGGACGAGGTG
>JBAUZB010000250.1:0-4503 GCA_049585095.1 Candidatus Tumulicola sp. | reverse complement strand
ATCCACGACCCACCTTCGCCACCGAGGAACGGATACCCGATGCGAGCGAGATCGTGCGCGCATGGCCCGACGACTACCTGCCGCGCGCGCTCTCAGAACGCACGCCGATCGTGATGCTCTCGCACGACCCGAAGTTCGATCTCGCCGGACTTCGCTGCGCGCTCGCCTCGAACGCTCCGTATATCGGGCTGCTGGGAAGCCGCCGCTCGCAAGCGGCACGTCGCGCATCGCTGCGCACCGCCGGTTTCGACGAACGCGCGCTGGCTCGAATCCACGGCCCGGCGGGACTGCAGCTCGGCGGCACGAGCGTTGCCGAGACCGCCCTCTCGATCATGGCGGAAATAGCGGCGGTTCGGTATGGCGGCGACGGAACGCCGCTGTCGCTTGGCCGCGGCCCCATTCATCGGCAACTCGAACGCGCTGCCGGCGGGGCATGAGCGATCGCAAGCCTCGAGCCGTAATCCTTGCGGCCGGGATATCATCGCGCGTCGGCAAGCAAAAGCTCCTGATGGACTTTCGCGGTCGAGCACTGATCGAGTATGCGATTGCTGCGACCCAACCCTGGAGTCCCATCGCGGTGGTCGGATCCGACGTCGGCGCGTACCTCGACGGCCGCCCGGATGTGACGTTACTGCGCAACGATACGCCGGCGCGCGGCATGTCGCACTCGCTAGCGTTAGCCAACCGCTTCTTGCCGAGCGATCTTGCCTTGATCGTCGTGCTCGGTGACAAACCGCTGGTCAGTCAAACGCTGGTCGAAACGATTTGCTTAGCGGCGGCCGACGCAGACGTCGTATATCCGCTCTATGATCACGAGCCCGGGCATCCGGTTTGGCTATCGCCGCAAGCGCGTTTGCGCATCGACGGCCTTCCACCCGGCGACACATTGCGGTTGCTGCGCACGCATCCGGGCTTGGTGCAGCGCACCGTCGAGACTCGGGATCGCGGAGCGGTATTCGACGTAGACACAATCGAAGAGTTACGAAATTCACCAATTGGGAGACGATCATGAAAAGGTTTCGCGTTGTTTCGACGATTCTGGCAGGCGCACTCGGCGTGCTCATGCTGACATCGATTTCCACGCGCGCAAGCGCGCCGGCGGCCGCCGGGGCAGTCCTTCATCAAGAGAATCGATGGCTCACCGCCATCGTTGCCGGCGACGCAAAGACGGTCGCCGCGATGCTCGCCCCGAATTTTACGCATATCACCTCTCGGGGCGAACTGCTCCATCGGGCTCAAGAGCTCGCAGCCCTGAAAAAGGAGTCGTTTACGATGAATCCCTCCGAGCAGACGGTCGACTTTGCCGGCGACGCGGCGGTCGTTCACGGCGTGAATACGCTCATGCAGTCGGGGAAGACGCTAGCGCGCGAGCGATACACCGACGTTTACGTCAAGCAGAATGGAACGTGGATGGCCTTGTCCGCGCAGGAGACGGAGATCGCGCAATAGGCGCGCCGGTTTCATGCACATCCGATAACGCTCGATATCTGCATCTTCCCTCCGGCTAGAATCGGAATGCGAAGAACACCGCGCCAACGATCAGCGAGTACGCGACGAGGTAGTTCCACTGCAGGCGCTGGTGAAAGACGACGAAGGCGTATCCCGTGAACACGCAGAGCG
Source organism: Candidatus Tumulicola sp. (assembly GCA_049585095.1). GTDB lineage: Bacteria > Vulcanimicrobiota > Vulcanimicrobiia > Vulcanimicrobiales > Vulcanimicrobiaceae > Tumulicola. The sequence goes on along the minus strand of JBAUZB010000250.1, from coordinate 2,883 downwards.
TGACGCATTCCTGAATGATCTTCAACTGCATCAGCGTGAAGCGGCCATAGCCGATCCTGTTGGCCGGAACCTGGAAGACGTACTCAAAGAACGCGATACCCCAGCTGAGCACGATGGCAGCCAGCAGGGGGCGCTTCATGTCCTTGAGGTGTCCGTACCATGCGATCGTCATGAAGATGTTCGAAACGACGAGGAGTGCGACCGTTGTCATCTGCGCCTTGCGAAGCGCGAACCGCGTCCGCCGTTGTTCGACCGCATCCGAGCCGTGGTCGATCAAGGCGGGGGCCCGAGCGTCTCCTTTCACAACGCTAAGCTACCCTCGGGCGCGCGACGTCAATCCAAAGCGAGCGTTAGCTTCTTCAGCCGCTTCCCGCCCGCCGTCCGTCGCGGCATGGTACCGCGATAGCAGTGCCGGTTACTCCATTCTTGCGGGAATCACTCGTGCCGGCCGTTCTCAAAACGACGTACGCGGAGTTGCTTCATCGGATCGATACCGGACTTGAGGCAATGCCTGCAGGCATTCGAGCAAAAACCGCAGTAGGCAGTTTGGAAGATGACGGCCGAGATGCTGAACGTCCTGGTGTCGGTGGCGACGCTGGTCGTCGTCGCTGCCGCGGCGGCGGCGGCGCTCATTCAACTGCGGCACTTGCGAACGAGCAATCAGCTCGCGGCGCTACTCGAAATCATGAACCAGTGGAATCTTCCCGCAGTGCAGGACGCGCTGCGAGAACTGAAGCAAATGCCCGGCAAAATGGCCGATCCCGAGTACGTGACGATGCTGAGAACGCAGGCCTCGCCCGATCGGGCGAGCCACCCGGAGTTCCTGGCGCTCGACCTGTGGGAGCAGATCGGCACCTTCACTAAACACGGATTAATCGAGGAAAACATCCTGCTCGACATTGCTTCGACCCAAGTCGGCAGCGCGTGGGGGCTCGCCCAGCCGGCCATCGCCGCGCTGCGCGAGCGCAGCGGTCCGGCGACCTTTGAAAACTTCGAGTATCTCGCCGTTCGCGCAAACCTGTGGGAGAAACGCTACCCCGACGGCTCCTATCCCGCCGGCCTACCACGTTTCGCGGATCTCGAAACGTAGATGATCGTCCTCCGTCCGTTCCTGATGATGATGGCCCTGCTGCCGGCGATGCTCGGCGTTGTTGCGCCGAGTTCGGGTAAATCGCCGGCGGCGCAACGATGCGAACCGCAAACGGCCGCGTATGACGTTCGTGTTCCGGGGAGGCCGTTCTCGGCGGCAGAGGTTGCCTCCGGCATCGCGGCTTTTGCGGCGATCGACTCCGACAGGCCCGATCGCGACTCCGGCATCGCGGTCATGCTTTGCCGGAACGGCCGGTTGAGTTACTCGCATTTGGTTCCGATTTCACCGCAGCCAGCTGGCATGGCCCTAACGCACGACGGACGGTTGCTGGTCGTCGCCGATGATGCGTTTATCGTCTTTGTCGACGTCACTCGGGCAATAGCCGGCCGCTCCGCCGTTTTGGGTTACATGAAGGCCGCCGATGGCGACATCGAAGACGCCGATCCGGCCGCGGTATATGCCAGCATTTCACCGGACGACCGTTTCGCGTTCATCAGCGAAGAGTCGAACGAGTCGATCACCGTCGTCGATCTAGCAAGAGCCCGCTCGAGCAACTATTCACGGCGTTCGGTGGTCGGCGAGATCCCGGTTGGTATCGCGCCCATCGTTACGATTTTCTCGCCGGACGGCCGCACGATGTTTGCTACGTCCGAAGGCGCGCCGAAGAGCGTTGGATGGCTGCCGGCGTGCAAGCCGGAAGGTTCGCCGCCGAACACCCCGCTCGAGCGGCAGCCGGGCGCCATCTTTGCCATCGACGTCGCCAAAGCCGAGCGCGACCCAGCTCGTGCAGTTCAAGGCAAGGTTCCGGGGGAGTGCAGCCCGGTCCGCATGGATCTTTCATCGGATGGAACGTTTGCCTGGGTAACCAATCGCGGTTCCGACTCCGTGTCGCTGTTTGATACGGCCCAGATCGTCGCGAGCAATCCTGCTGCGAAGTTGGTGAGCATCCCGGTCGGGTCCAATCCGGTTGCGCTCGCCGTCACGCGCGACGACCGATACGTTCTTGCCGGCATCACCAACCGCTTTGGTCCCGGCGGGACGAACGCCGGTCACCTCGCGGTCATCGACGCCCACAAGCGGTCGCTCGTGGGCACAATTCCCACCGGCGAGTTTCCGCGCCAGTTCTCCCGAGGCGTCGGTACGACGCTTTTTCTTGCAAACAATCGATCCGACAGCATAACCGTACTCGACGAATCCAAGATTGCAACGCTCGTGCGCCCCGAATCACCGCATTAAGTTACCAATCTTCGTCGGGACTTTGGTCTGAACTCGGCTGACGCAAGAAATATTGCCCCGAATATTTCGCGCGGATGTGCCTAAAGTGCCGTGCCGGAGCCGCGAAGTTGAAACAGTCGGATAAGTCGTCGGCGCGAGCATCGGTCGTGCCCATCGACGGCAAATCGAACGTCTCTTCGGTAAACTTCAGAATGCTTCCGAACTCGTGCGCAACGTGGGAAACGTAGCCCTGTTTGGCGTACGGCGACACGACGACCAGCGGAACGCGAAATCCTAGCTCGTACGAATCGTACTCTACCGGCGCAACGTGATCGTACCAGCCTCCCCAGTCGTCCCACACCACGAAGATCGCCGTCGATTGCCAGTACTGGCTTTCACCAATCGCGTCGACGATCGAAGCGACCCACGACGGCCCGCTGCCGTTGGTTATTTTCGCGTGATCCGACGCGGCCGCAGTCGGCGTTACCCAAACGATGTTGGCGAGATCTCCGTTTGCAACATCGGTGAGGATTTGCGACGGTGGTTCGTTTACGTCGGCGTACGAATGGCCGTACCGG
>JBAUZB010000249.1:0-5753 GCA_049585095.1 Candidatus Tumulicola sp. | reverse complement strand
ACCGCTTCCAACTTGAACTGAGCCGGATATTTTTCACGTTTGCCGGATCGGGGTTTCATGGGACTCCTCTTTCCGCGTCTTCCGACGCTTATCTTGGAGTCCACCAAACCGGGTCAGGTCCATCCTGGCCTTTCAACTCACGAAGACCCAAACACACTTTAATCCCGATTACGGCTCTTGACAGCTAACACAGTATCTGAGCGGAGCACCGCGAAGCGGTGCGCAGTCGAAGGACGCGATCATGTCTCGCCGCACGTTCGGCGATCGGATGACTACGATTAACTTATGCGTCGGAATTAGCACGCCGATTATCGCATCGACAGGGTAGGCCGATTGCGGAGTCCAAGGGGTGACGCCATGCGCATACAACTGATATTCGCGGCGGCATTGGCGTTACTCGCCAGTGCATGCAACGCGGCAGGAAACGATCAATCCGTACCTTCGACGACGGGCGGCTCCACCGGAATCGGTGCTTCCGAAGGGATTGCGCCCAACGCCGTCGACCATACGTCGATACTAAAAATGCTGACGACCCAAGCCGTTATCGGCTCGACGGTCGATCCTACCAACGGCGACCAAAATCCCTACGGCTTGGTCTACGTGAACAGCAAGCCGTTCGGAAACGGCGTCCTCAAAAAGGGCGATCTCGTCACCTGTAACTTCAACGATTCGGCAAACGTGCAAGGAAACGGGACGACCCTCGAATACATGCCGGCGGTGGTCGGCTCGACGCCCACTCGTCTGATTCAAAACGCTCAGCTCAAAGGCTGCGCCTCGCTGGTAATCAACTCGTTAGACGCCGTGTACGCGACCGATTCCGGCGCGAAGAACGCAACCGGGATCAGCCCTGCCGGAAAGATCCGGCAGACGCTCAAGAGCTCCAGCTTGCTGGTCGAACCGTGGGGCAGCGCCTACATCGCCAGCGGGCTCGGCTATCCGCCGGGAGACGGACTCTGGGTTTCCGATGCTTCCACCGGGAAGATCGTGCGCATCGATCTCGGTACCTCCAGCGGCAAGCCGAAATACACGGCGGTGATCACCGGATTCGCCGTCAATCACGGCGCGCCGGGAAGCATTCTCGGGCCGTCCGGACTGCAGTACGACGCAAAGGCTAAAACCCTCTACATCGTCGACGGCGTGAACGATACGGTGGTGGCCATAAAAGATCCCTACGATAACCTCAACCAAGCCGGTTCGATCGTCGTGGGATCCACAGGCAAGACCTTTGCCGGACCCAAAGCCAAAGATGCGAGGCTCGTCTTTTCAGGACCGCCGCTCAACGGACCAATCAGTGCGGCCTTGTTGCCCAACGGTAATCTCGTGCTTGGGAACACGCTCAACAGGAACGGCAAGAACTACCTAATCGAGATCGCTACCGACGGGACGGTCTTAGCGACCAAGAACGTCGACACCGGGGCGGCCGGCTCGATCTTCGGCGTCGTTGCAACCGGAACCAACGACGACAACGCGCTCGTCTATTTCAACGACGACAACCACAACAACATCCGGGTTTTAGAGAGGTAAAGCCCGAGCTCGCGGATTCGCGCCTGAGCGCGAGTCCCACAGTCGTGGTTCCTGCGCGAGGTTATCCCGAACCTCGGTGGCTTTTCGCTCAGCCAGATCACCGAGGCGAGCTTGTGCGGGTGAAGTTCGCTTAAGAAGCTAAATGGTTTCGTAGACGCATGGTCGCTTGATGTATCGCGATGAATCTGGGGCAGTCGATCGAGCTCGACGCATCCCACGTTAAGAGGCCCTCCTCGTTGGGTGTTGAAGGCCTCGCGGCCCTTAGGAGGCCCAGCACATGGCTTACTTTACCGACGATTCCCTTCTCCCCGAAAACATGGCACCGCTGATGATCACCGCGGCTCCCTACGGGCCAATGTGGATGCCGTCAGATGGACCGCCCGGATACATCCCTCTCACCTGGGATGAACAAGTTCAAGCCGCCGTGGATTGCTACAACGCAGGCGCGACGCTGCTGCATATCCACGTGCGCGACCCCAAGACGGGTCATATCTCAAAGAATTTCAAGGAATACGGCGAGCAGATCGGGCGTCTGCGCGATGCTGTGCCCAAAATGATTTTGCAGGTCGGCGGATCGATATCGTTCGCACCCGAGCCGGGCGAAGTTGGAGCATTCGGCACGTACGAACAGCGTCACAAGTTGACGACCATCGATCCGAAGCCCGATCAGATCACGGTCGCGTGCGGCACTTCACTCTACGACTTAACGGCGTTGCACCCCATGGACGAGTTCGCGGGGACGCGCCTGTGCAACGAAGACGCGATGCACGGAATTTCCAACATGGTGGCGGATTCGACTCCGGACTTTTATGTCGAAGAGACGAGGCTTTGCGTGGAGCATGGGATCCAGCCATACTTCGCCCTTCCACACATCCACGGACTCGAGATCGTCGAGCGGATGATTCGCCGCGGCGAGTACATGGGTCCGATGAATGGATTCTTCAGTACCGGCGGCGGCGGGTTCTGCGGCGCCAACCCCTTCGATCTGATGGAACTCGTCCGGCGGACGCCGCACGGATCGTTCTTCACCTATCAAACGACGTTTCGCTTGACCCACCCGATCTCGATGATGATGATCGCGCTCGGACAGCACACACGCGCCGGGATCGAAGACAACCTCTGGGACGTTAAGAAAGGCGCGCGGATGAACACGATTCAAATGATCGAGAAGCACGTTCGGATGGCACGCGAGATCGGCCGCGACATTGCTACCCCCGAGCAAGCGCGACAGATGCTGAAGATCGGCGCGACGTACAAAACCACCGAGGAGACCCTGGCGAACCTCGGTCTGCCGCCAAACCGTCAGTCCGGCCACCAGGGGTTTTTGGTTCACAAGAGCGACGGCAAGCTGAGAGAGACGGTCGTGGCCGGTTCCGACGGACATCTGCTGGCCTAGTGCCGCCGATGGCCGACGACGGAGTGCGCATCGCTGGGCTTTGCGGCAGCCTGCGCCCCGATGGTTACACGAGAGCGGCGCTGAGCGTCGCTCTCGCCGGCGCGACGGGAGAGGGCGCAGCCGCACAGCTCGTAGACTTGCGCGACTACGAGCTGCCGTTCTGCGCGGGTGGGAGCGACGCTGAGGCATTACCCGGCGTTCGCCGTCTGCGGCAGATTGTTAAAGAAGCAAACGGAATCATCTTGGCCACACCCAACTATCACGGGACGCTGAGCGGAGTTCTAAAAAATGCACTCGATTTGATGAGCATGAGCGAGTTCGAAGGCAAGGTGGTCGGACTTGTGGGCGTTTCGGGTGGGCGAATGGGTGGTGCCTCCACTCTGAACACGTTGCGCGCGATCGGGCGGGTTACACGCTTGGGTGATTCCCTGGGAAGCGTGGATCTATAATGCGGATATCGCATTCGCCGCCGATGGGAGCCTAAACGACGCACCTTCCGAGCAGCGCCTGAAACAGGTTGGGCGAAAGGTGGCGCGCTTGACCCAAATGCTTGCTTCAAAGGAGGCGCGTGAGTTACTTCAACTCTGGGAGGAGACGGACGAGTCATGACAACCGACGAGACCGGGCCTTGGGAAGCGAAAACATTCGATACGCTTAAGCGTTGGGAACCCGCATGGACTGCAGCCGTTGAGAAAGTGACGAATGATGCGTGGACAGGCGCGCTCGACCGCAAGACCGTCGAACTTATCTGCGTAGCAATCAATGCTGCCTGCACGAATCTCAACGAGGATGGGACACGCAGGCATATTCGAAAAGCACTTCAAGCAGGCGCGACACGCGACGAGCTGGTGACGGTGCTGAAGATGGCATCGCTCTTGTCTATTCACACGTGTAGTCTTGGCGCACCAATCGTTCTAGAGGAAGCCAAAGCTGTCGGCGTAACTGCGAAACAGAAACGCGCAGAAACTCCAACCTGCGATCGGATGCGGGCCGCTGGGCAATGGAACGCCGCCTGGGACCCCTTCTACAAGATAGATCCCGTTTGGACGGAAGCATTTATTGCTTGCGGTGCCCCCGTTTATTCCGGCGGGATCCTCGACAAGAAGTTGGCCGAACTGCTAAGTATCGCTTTCGACGCATCGTACACGCACATGTACGCTCCAGGTACGCGCCGTCACATCAAGGCCGCGCTCGAACTTGGAGCAACAATCGAAGAGATTATGGATGTGTTGAAGCTTTGCGTTGCTCAGGGCGTCCAAGCATTCAATATGGGCATTCCAATCCTGGAGCAGGAGCTTAAGAACGTTTCCGCTCGGGCCACTTAGCCGCCCCGCAGCCGCGTCGTCGTGGCGCCATGGCAGATGAGAGCGCCTACGGAAACCTCTGCGACATTCCCGTGCGTGCCAGGCGCAAACACCCATATGGAGTTCGCATCGAAATCGCACCGGTGGGGCTGACGGCGCGGTGCCGGGAGGCGCCCGAACACCCGCAGCGGTTGTCGCCTTTAACGCCATTATTTTCGCCAGCCGATCGGTGACGCAGGCCTAAGGGGTCCAAGAGCAAGAGCTTGCTTTCCAGGCGGATTGGGAGCATGATTCGGGAAGGCCGCCGTCCGCCACCGGGGCCAGATTCGAGTGCGGCGCGCACGCGTTGCATGGCGTGGTTTTCGTCTTTAATGATACGTGGCGACTGTCATTTACGGAAAAGGGCCCGCATATGCATACTAAATTAGCAGTCTTGACCGCCGCGCTCAGTGCGGGCGCGCTCACGCTGCTCGCCGGATGTTCCGGCGGGGCGCAGAGCCCAACGTCCACCCTTCCTACTTCCAGCCTGACCCAGGCGCAGACAGGCACATCTCGCGCCTCAGTGCTCGCGTCGGGTGCCCTAAAGCTGTTCGTCAGAACCGCGGGCGTCGAGCGGCCCGGCGGAGCGCCCAAGCCCGACGCGTACTGCGCCTCTCGCTGCCCGTACATCTTCGTCTCCGATGCAGGGTCGACCGTGCAAGTCCTCAAGACCAAGACTTACAAGAACATCGGATCGATCACCAGCGGCGTGAGCGGCTCCGACGGTCTGTGGGCCGATAAAGCCGGCAACGTCTACGTTGCGAACTTCCTTGGGGATAACGTAACCGAATACCCATCCGGCAGCGGCTCGCCGAGCTGTACGTACTCCACAGGGCTCGTCGATCCGATCAATGTAACTGCCGATGACGCGGGTAACGTGTACGTTGTGGACTTCAATAACTTCAACAACCCCGGTTACATTTACAAGTACGCGCAGTGCAGCAATACGCTCGCGAAGAAGTACGCCGTCAACAAGGGTCCGGAGGGCATCGCCGTCGATAAGCATGGCGACATATTTGTCTCTTATCATGGCGCGAACTCCAACGGAGCGTTCGAAGAGTTCAAGCGGGGCCACGCTAACGCAACGCCGCTCGGCGCAACGGTCAGTTCGCCGGGCGGCTTGGTCATCGACGTTAACGGCAATCTGATCGCCGACGATCAGGCCGGCTTCATCGACGTGATCGCTCCGCCGTACTCCTCTGCGAGTCCGTTGGTGAGCGGCCTCAGCGATCCATTCCACGACTCCCTGAACAAGAAAGAGAATCTCCTGTTCAATGCCAACAGCGGTAGCGCCACTGTAACGGTATACAGCTATCCCTCTGGAAAGCTTGTTACGACCCTCGGCAGTTCTAACGGCATCACCGCGGCGGAAGGCGTGACTTACGACGCGTCTTTTTAGACGAAGGATTTGGCGTCCCGCCTATTCTCGCAGAAGCGTAAAGGGGGCAAACCGATGCGTACTTCCTCGATCGCCGTAAGCCTTGCGTTCG
>JBAUZB010000248.1:0-3063 GCA_049585095.1 Candidatus Tumulicola sp. | reverse complement strand
GTAGAGGTAGCACCCCTCGCCGCGGACGATGGTGGGCGGCCGCCGGTTGCCCTGTGCGACCCACGGCGTGAGCACGTGGCGGGCATGAACGGCGGCGGGATCTTCGTTCAAAACGGTCTTCGGCATCCCAGGGTATTGCACATTGTCGACAATCGATCCCGCCGAAATGGCAATCAGTGCGAGTTCAGGCCGATCACGATCAGACCGCCGGCAACGCTCAACGCAAAAAAGGCGATGAAGATCCATACCCCGAGGCGTTTCCAAAAATCGCGCCGAGCGCGAGAAGCCCGCGTCGTATGGGCCGGGCGGCGCGATCTCACGAGCTCTGTGCTTGCCGCTTTGCGACATCCGACCAGAGGCGCTCGAGGTTGTAGAACGTGCGCTGTTCCGGCGTGAACACGTGCGCGATAACGTTGCCGAGATCGATGAGAATCCAGCCGCCGTCGTTGTAGCCTTCAACGCGGCTAACGCTCCCGCCGTCGCGTTCGACCGCTTCGACGATCGCATCGCCAATTGCGCGCGTTTGAATCTTCGAACGTCCGGTGACCACCACGAACGTATCGGCGAGAATCGTTCGTCCGGTGACGTCGATGGCGGTGAAATCCTCGGCTTTTTTGTCGAGCGCGGCATCGCGCACGACGTCGATCAGATCGCGGATACGGAGACCTCCTCGAGCAGGCTCGGCTCGATGCCGAACGTGCGGGCTGCCGCCGCGGTCGGCGGCGCGAGCGGTTTGCCTTTCGCGGCGTAGTGGCGGATGTTCAGCAGCAGAACCTCGCGCGTCGCCGCGTGCAGATCGTGCAACGCCAACTCCCAGAGGACGGCGCGCTCGGCGAAGCTCCGATTCGGCTCGAGCGAATCGGCGAGGTAGACGGCGCAATCCAGCGGCGACATGTCACCGGCGCCCGTCGTGTGCTTCTCGATCGCAGAGAGTACGTCGCGGTCGAACACGCCGAAGTTTTCGCGCGCCAGCACTGCACCGAGACGCGCGTGCAACAGCATCGGATGCGCGCGCTCGAACGCGCCGATCGGCATCCCGCGCGCGGCACATTCGTCGAGCAGCTTTTGTGGTTCGTAGAGGCGCGCGAGATCGTGGAGCATGCCCGCCGTCCGTGCCTTGCGGGCATCGAGACCGTGACGTTGTGCGAGCACGTCGGCCCAGCGCGCCACGCGAACGCTATGCGCGTAGCGATGCTCCTGCCCGATCTGGGACCGCACGCGCCGCGCCAGTTCGGTAAAAGTCAAAGTTCGCAGCGCGCGCGCAGTACGGCAAGGCGGTTACGATAGAGTTCGCTCTTCAGGTTACCCGCCCACATCACGAGTGCGCTTTCGTTGTCGTCGCTGTAATACCCGCGACGCATCGTGACCGTCGTGAATCCGTACTTTCGGTAGAGCTGCTGGGCCACCGCATTGCTTTCGCGTACTTCGAGCGTCATCCAGGCGGCTCCCCGCTCGACCGCTTCTTCGATGAGCCGCAGCAACATGACTTCGCCGAAACGCTTGCCGCGGTGAGCGGGATCGACGGCGAGCGTGGTAACGTGCGAGTCTTCGAGGATGACCCAGATTCCACCGTAGGCGACGATCGTGTCGCCGATGCGTCCCACGAAATAATGCGCCAGCTTATTGGTGCTCAATTCGTTGAAGAACGCGTCGGAAGGCCACACCGTGGAAAACGACGCCTTTTCGATGCGGATGACGGACGAAACGTCGGACGACGTCATCGCAGCGATCGTCAAACGGTCGGGCTCGTGACTGAGACGCGCATCGAGTTCCATTTTCATGCGCAAGTGTCGTCCACTAGAACGCCGGAATCTTGGCGGCGGGAAGCTCGCCGTAATCGGCGGACACTTCGTGAATGCTGCGCGCGGGTTCGCGCGTGGCGGCCGCGAGGGCGGCGGCGGCGGCGGGCGGCGTTACCCGCGGATGGTGGGACTGCACGATTATGCCGCGTTCGGCAAGCTCCGCGAGCACGTCCTTCGAGGCTCCCACGACGGGGAGAGCCCGCGCGTCGGCCGGCGCGATCGCGGAGAGAACGTCGCACGTACGGCCCGACGCCCGCTGCGTTTTCTTACCGTCTCGGTACCGAACCGAGATGACGCCCGGTCGGCCTTCGACGATCGTCAGCACCCGGTCGAACGCCGTTCCGAATTCCAAGAGGTCGAACGACGAAACCGCGACCAAATCGAGGCTCCAGGCTTGCGCTAACGATTTTGCATAGGCGATTGCGATGCGCAAACCGGTAAACGCGCCTGGGCCGGTGCCGATTGCGAGGCGATCCAGCTGCACCGGCTGCAAACCGGCGTCGATCAAGACCGCGCGCAGCGCCACCAGTCCCATTTCCAGCGCCACGTTCGCGGGTTCGCTTCGAGCCGCGACGATTGCGCCCTCGGCGGCGATCGCCGCGGAGAATCCGCCGAGCGCGCCGTCAATAGCGAGGACCTTCACGCCGGCTCCCGCACGATGACCGTCCGGGGAGCGTCGCCCGCGCCGCCGATGTCGATTTCATACCGCCGCGTCGGAATGAGAAGTGGGGCGTTGCGCCACCACTCGACCAACGCGATCGAATCATCGCTAAACGCTTCCTCGAGTCCGAGTTCGGCGAGCTCGCTTGGATCGTCGAGGCGAAACAGATCGAGGTGGTCGATCGGCGGCCGTCCTTCGTAGCGATGCCAAAACGTAAACGTCGGGCTGGACGTTTGGTCGCTACGGTGAAGCGCTTTGACGACGGCGCGCACGAAGGTAGTCTTCCCCGAACCCAGGGGTCCCGAGAGCGCAACGGTGTCGCCCGGTTTCAAACGCCGTGCAAAGGCCGCCGCAAAGACGCGCAACTCGTCCTCGCTCTGGAAAATTCGGCAATTCATGCCGTGACGCTCATTATTGACCGGGGTTACTCATCGTATATTCTCAGATTGAACGATGCGCCGAGGACATGTGCATGGCCTCGCACGAAGCATTTTCCGAGAAAGAGGAAGAGGTTTGAAAATAGCGCGCTCGGTGTCGTTTGGCTTCGTCGCAGCCGCGTTCGCGATGGGTGGGTGCGGGTCATCGTCGGGAGGCGGTGGC
>JBAUZB010000247.1:0-1591 GCA_049585095.1 Candidatus Tumulicola sp. | reverse complement strand
GCCGTAGCGTGCGGCCGCGCGGTAGCCGTCGAGGGCACCGGCGACGGCGCAGCCCGGGCAAACGCGGTTGCGAGGGCGATGGCGGCGACCAGCGCCGACGTCGAGCGAATCATGATGGTTGAGTGCGCACCTTTATGGTAGGACGTTCGATCGGCCCCAAGAGTTCCGCCAGCCGGGCAGACGGCATCGCCCCCTCGCGCAAGAGACGCGCGTGCGAACCGGTGAGATCGACGATCGAGGATTCGCGGTCGTAGCGCGTCGGTCCGTGCTCGACGAGCAGATCGGCAGGCGGCAGCATCGTGCGGTCGTCGTCGCCGCCATACCGCCGGGCGCCGCTGCGATGAACCGTCGTCCCGGCCAGGGGTCCGCAGCGTTCCAATATCGCGCGCGCGAGCGGATCGTCGGGCACGCGGAATGCCAGCGTTAGTAACCCGGCTGCCAGCTCGTCGCTGATGAAGCTCGGTTTGGTGACCAGAAGAATGACAGGCCCCGGAAGGAGCCGTTTAGCGGCGAGCACGGCCAGCGCATTGTCTCCGGCGTACTCTAGAAACTCCTGAGCCGACGCCAGGTGCATCGTCAGCGGGCGGTTGTCGGGGCGTCCCTTCGCAGCGTAGATGCGGTCGATCGCTTCCGAGTCATACGGATCGCACCCAATCCCGTAGCTCGTATCGTTGGGAAAAATAACCGTCCCGCCGCCGAAAACCGTTCGCGCAACTTCTTCGGCAACGTCCGCCGTCGCCGCGCTCCGTGCATCGATAATGGTGCCGATGCTCATCGCACCCTCACACGCGAACGCGCGATCCCGTTCCGATGGCCACGCACGAAAGTGGGTCGTCGGCGACGATCGCCGGTACTCCCGTCACTTCGGAAAGCAGCTTATCGAGGCCGCGGAGCAACGCGCCGCCGCCGGTGATGATAATTCCTCGGTCGATGATGTCGGCCGATAGTTCGGGCGGCGTCTTCTCGAGAACCGCTTTTACCGCCTCGACGATCGCTCCAACCGGCTCGGAGAGAGCCTCGCGCACTTCCTCGCTGGTAATCTTGACGGTCTTCGGTAAGCCGTTGATCAAGTCGCGCCCACGGATCTCCATCGCGAGTTCTTGCTCGAGCTTATACGCCGAACCGATCTTGATTTTGATCTCTTCGGCAGTTCGTTCGCCGATCATGAGATTGTAGACGCGGCGAATGTAGCGCACGATGGCTTCGTCCATCTTGTTACCCGCGACCCGAATCGACTGCGAGACGACGATGCCGCCCAGCGAGATCACCGCGACGTCGGTCGTGCCGCCGCCGATATCGACGACCATGCTTCCCGAAGGCCCGTCGATCGGCAACCCCGCTCCGATGGCCGCCGCCATCGGCTCTTCGACGATGTCGACGTCGCGAGCACCGGCCAGCTTAGCGGCATCCTTTACCGCGCGTTCCTCTACGCTGGTTATTTCGGCGGGCACGCAGATCGTCACGTGCGGTTTCGGCTTCACGATCGACGACCACCACGAGCGATCTTTCATCACCTTCTTGATGAAGTACGACAGCATCGCTTCGGTCACTTCGAAGTCGGCGATGACGCCGTCGCGGAGCGGCCGGATCG
>JBAUZB010000246.1:0-14301 GCA_049585095.1 Candidatus Tumulicola sp. | reverse complement strand
GGAAAAACTCGCCAGCGCGGGCAAGCACTTTACGATCAACTACTTCTTGCCGTCGCTCGACGGTTCGCACGTGGCGTACGGAATATCGGAAGGCGGTTCCGAAGCTTCGGTGATTCACGTCGTCGACGCGTCCTCCGGAACGGTACTGCCCGACGCCATCGATCGCGCCTACTTCGTCGGACCGACGAGCTGGCTTCCTGACGGCAAGTCGTTCTATTACGTGCGCTTTCCCGAACTCAAGCCCGGCGAGCCCGAAACCGACAAAGAAACCCGGGCCGTCAACTACCTGCACGTGCTGGGGAACGATCCCAACCAAGACCTTCCGGTCTTTGGCTACGGCGTCGATCCAAAGGTGACGTTCGAGCCGACGGATTTTCCCATCGTCGTCTACTCGCCGGCGTCGCAACACACGCTTGGAATCGTCGCGCACGGCGTCCAGAACGAAGTCGACATCTATTCGACCCCGGCAACGGTGCTGAGCGCCGCCCCGGTGCCGTGGACCCACGTCGCGACGACCGCCGACGACGTGACCGGCTTCGATCTCAAGGGATCGACGATCTATTTGCTCACTCACCGGGGCGCGCCGGCGTTCAAGGTGGTTTCGACGTCGATCGATTCGCCGAATCTTGCCGCGGCGCAAGTCGTGATGGCTGCGAGCAATCAAATCGTGCAGCAAATCAGCGTCGCCGGCGACGGCTTGTACGTGCGCTCGCGCGTCGGCGGGTTCGGACGCATCGCCAAAATCGCGCTGGCTTCCGACGGAACGCCGGGCTCGAAATCCGACGTCGCGCTTCCGTTTGAAGGCTCGATCAACCTGATGTCGACCGACCCGCGCGTTCCGGGCGCGGTGTTCGGTTTGACCGGATGGACTCACTCGCTGCTCTACTATTGGGTCGATCAAAGTGGCGTCGTCGCGAATACGCGCCTAAAGCCGCTCTCGCCGGTCAGTGCGGCGGCGTACACGTCGTCCGAAGTTCAGGCGCGCAGCGCCGACGGCACGATGGTTCCGCTGTCGCTGATCTACCGCCGAGGGCTGAAGCTCGACGGATCGCATCCGGTCGACTTGGAAGGCTACGGCGCGTACGGCATCACCGAGGATCCGTACTTCAGCACCACCCGCATCGCGTGGCTCGAGCGAGGCGGCATTGCCGCCTACTGTCATTCGCGCGGCGGCGGCTGGTTCGGGGACGGATGGCACACGGCCGGAATGATCGCGACCAAGAATCACACCTGGGAAGACTTCGTTGCCTGCGGCCAGTGGCTCGTCGATCGCAAGTACTCGTCGAAAGAGCATCTCGGCGGCGAAGGTACCAGTGCCGGAGGCATCTCGATCGGTCGGGCGATCACCACGCGACCGGATCTCTTCGCCGGCGCGCTCGACGTCGTCGGCGTCAGCAACGCGATGCGCTCGGAGTTCTCGCCCAACGGGCCGCCGAACGTTCCCGAATTCGGGAGCGTTACGACCGAGGCCGGGTTCCACGCACTCTACGCGATGGATGCCTACCAGCACGTCGTCGACGGTACGCCCTATCCCGGCGTGATGCTGCTTACCGGCTTCAACGATCCGCGCGTCTCCTCGTGGGAACTCGCGAAGTTTACTGCGCGTCTGCAACTAGCGACCACGAGCGGGCGGCCGATTCTCCTGCGCGTCGACTACGATGCGGGTCATGGCTTCTTGGCGTCGTCGAGAACGCAGTCGGAGCAATTGCTTACCGACGAATACGCGTTCTTACTCTGGCAGTGCGGCGACCCGGCGTTCGCCGGCATCCCTAGGCGCATCATGCCGACGCGCCAATAAGGAGCGCGACTACCAAATACCCAGCAGCACCTTCACGTCGTCGGAAGCCATCGTGCGCGGGTCCCAGGGGGGTGAAAACGTGATCTCCACGTTGGCGGTTTTGACGCCTTCAACGGCGAGCACGGCATCTTCGACGGATTTCTTGAACATCGGTCCGACCGGGCACATCGGTGAAGTCAGCGTCATCATCACGGTGGCGTGTTCGCCGCCTTCACCCTCGACGGTAACGTCGTAGATCAGTCCCAGCTCGAGGACGCCGAGATTCAGTTCGGGATCTTTCACGTCGACGAGCGCTTCGCGCACCTGTTCGGCCGTTGGCATACGTCGGAGATTCGGCCGCCCGAAGGGTAAAACCCTGGACCGAGCATACTCCGTAAACCGAACGACCGAGCGGGCGACGCGCCCCGAGCGCCGAAGGTTCCTTGTGGGGAACCGTTACGAAACCGGCCTGGCGGAAGTAGAGTTACAGAGGTCAACGGACGGAAAGGACAGCCGAATCCATGTCAATGTGGGAGCCCTTCACCGAACGAGCACGTCGCAGCATCGTGCTCGCTCAGGAAGAAGCGCAACGTCTCGGTAACAACTATATCGGAACCGAGCACATCCTCCTCGGCATCATCTCGGAAGGCGAAAGCTTGGCGGCTAAGGTGCTCGAGTCGCTCGGCGTCAATCTGGCCAAGGTCCGTCAAGAAGTCGAGGCGATCGTCGGCCGGGGCGGTCAGACCGTCCAGCAGGAGATGGTCTTTACGCCGCGCGCCAAGCGCGTGATCGAACTGGCTTTCGAAGAGGCGCGCCAGCTCAACCATAACTACATCGGCACCGAGCACCTCCTTTTGGGTTTGATCCGCGAAGGCGAAGGCGTCGCCGCCCGTGTGCTGACCAATCTCGGGGTCGATCCGGCAAAGGTCCGGGTTCAGACGACGTCGCTGCTCGGCGCCGAAGGGCAGACGCCGGCGCCTAAAGGCAAGAGCAAGACCCCGACGCTCGACGCCTACGGTCGCGATTTGACGCAGCTCGCGCGCGACAACAAGCTCGACCCGGTGATCGGCCGCAACAACGAGATCGAGCGCGTCATTCAAATCCTGTCGCGCCGCACCAAGAACAACCCGGCGCTGATCGGCGAACCGGGCGTCGGAAAAACCGCTATCGCCGAGGGTTTGGCGCAACGCGTCATCAAGGGCGACATTCCCGACCCGCTGCGCGACCGCCGCGTGATTACGCTCGATCTGGCGGGCTTAGTCGCCGGCACGAAGTATCGCGGCGAATTCGAAGAGCGCATGAAGCGCGTCATGGACGAAATCCGCGGGGCGGCCGGCGAAATCATCCTCTTTATCGACGAGCTGCATACGCTGGTCGGCGCCGGCGCCGCCGAAGGCGCGATCGACGCGAGCAACATCATCAAGCCGGCGCTCGCCCGTGGTGAGCTGCAGTGCATCGGGGCGACCACGCTCAACGAGTTCCGCAAGCACATCGAAAAAGATTCGGCGCTGGAACGGCGCTTCCAACCGGTGATGGTCGGTGAGCCGACGGTGCAAGAAACGGTCGAGATTCTCAAGGGCCTCCGCGACCGTTACGAGGCCCATCACAAAGTTCAAATCACCGACGAGGCATTAGCCGCCGCCGCAAAGCTCAGCGATCGCTACATTACCGATCGCTTCCTGCCCGACAAAGCCGTCGATTTGATCGACGAGGCGAGTTCGCGCGTGCGCCTGCAGGCGACCTTACCGCCGCCCGCGGTGCGTGAAATCGACGCCCAGCTGCGCAGCGTCATCGCCGAAAAAGAGGCGGTGGTGAAGAATCAGGAGTTCGACAAGGCGGCGTCGATTCGCGACCGCGAGGAGAAGCTGCGCCTGGAGCGAGCGCGCCTCGACCAAGAGTTGCAGGAACGCCGCGCCCAGGGCGACGGCATCTTGCGCGTCACCGCGGATAATATCGCCGAAATCGTTTCGGCGTGGACGCGCATTCCGGTGAGCCGTTTGGCGCAGGCCGAGACCGAGAAGCTCCTCAACATGAAGGAGCTGCTGCACCAGCGCGTCGTGGGACAGGATGAGGCCATCGGCGTAATCACCCGCGCCATCCGGCGCTCGCGTGCCGGTCTCAAGAATCCCAGCCGGCCGATCGGTTCGTTCATCTTCCTCGGTCCCACCGGCGTCGGCAAGACCGAGGTTGCGCGCAGCGTCGCAGCGTTACTGTTCGACGACGAAGAATCGATGATTCGCATCGACATGTCCGAGTACATGGAGAAGTATTCGGTGAGCCGCCTGGTGGGCGCGCCCCCGGGATACGTCGGATACGAAGAGGGCGGTCAACTCACCGAAGCGGTGCGCCGTCGTCCCTACGCGGTGGTGCTGCTCGACGAGATCGAAAAGGCGCATCCCGACGTGTTCAACTTGCTCCTGCAAGTGCTCGACGACGGCCGGCTTACCGATTCTCAAGGCCGCCAGGTCGACTTCAAGAACTGCGTGCTGGTCATGACGTCGAACGTCGGAGCGACCGGCATGACCACGACCACCGACATTGGATTCCGCCCGCAAAAGAGCACCGCCGAGGACGAAGCCAAAGCCTACGAACGGATGAAGTACAAGGTGCTCGAGGAAGTCAAGACGACGTTCCGGCCGGAGTTTCTCAATCGCGTCGACGAAGTCGTCGTGTTCCATCAACTGACGCGGGAACAGATCGAAGCCATCGTCACGTTGGAACTGGAGAAAGTCATTCGCGAGGTCCGGGCGCAAGAGATGGAACTCAAAGTCACCGAAGCCGGGAAGCTCCTGCTGGCGCGCAAGGGCTGGGACCCGCAGTTCGGCGCCCGTCCGCTGCGCCGCGCCATCCAGCGCATGGTCGAGGACGAGCTTGCCGAGGAGATGCTCAAAGGCGTCTTCGGTTCGGGCGATCACATTCTCGGCGACGTCGACCCGGACGATCCCGACAAGATGAAGTACTCCAAGATTCCGTCGGTCGAACCGCCGGCCGCCGCTCCTGCCGAACCCGCCGTTACCTAAGCGACGTCCGGGGAAACCGGCGGTTCGTCCGGTCCCACGGGGAGCACGAGATTGGCGATTTGCGACATGACCGTCACGCCCGATTGATTGATCGTCAGAAGCCGCACCCGCAGCGTGCCGCGGTCGCTTCGGCGCGGCCACGCAACCCGCTCGATCACCTCGCCGCGCACGTGCAGAGCGTCGCCCGGCTTCACCGGTGCCAGCCAGCGCAACTCGTCGATGCCGCTGCCGATGATGCCGCTTTCGCGCATGACGTTCGATTCCACGATCAGCCGCATGGTGATCGCGGCGGTGTGCCAGCCGCTGCAGGTCAGCTCGCCGAAAATGCTGGCGGCCGCTTCGGCTGCGTCGAGGTGAAACGGCTGAGGATCGTAGGCTCGTGCGAAAGCTAGACTTTCAGCCGGAGCAATCGTGTACGATTTCGTCGCGAAGGTTTCGCCGATCTCGAATTCGCCAAGATACTTTTTTCCCATGGTGCCGATGACATGCTGCACGCTCTGATCGCCGGACTCCTCGTCGCGCAGGCGACGCCGTCGCCGTCGCCGAGCGCGGCACCCTCGGCGGCACCGAGTACGGCGTCGCTAACGCTTTCGACCAATGCCGTCAATCTCAATCCGGCGCAGCAGCGCGTGGTCGGCGTTACCGGTGCGACGCCGCCGCTAACGGCGACGCTCGATCGAAAGCTCGTCGGCATCAGCGTCGATCCGGCGGGCGCCAGTGTGACGATCCAGGCGAATCAGGCCACCGGCAGCGACGTGTTGCACGTGGTCGACGCCGCCGGTGCCGCCGCCGACGTCGCGATCCGCGTGGCGTTCAACGCCGGCACCATCGTGCCGCAGACGACCCTGCAAGTCACCGGAAATCCGGTCGAACCAAACTGGCTGGCGCGCGAGGTGGCAGCGTGGGTGGCGCGTCTCACGCAGACGCTTCCCGGCGCGCAGGCGGTGATTGGAAGCGTCGAAGCTCCCGCGGCTCCGCTGTTCCCAGGCGGCGAAATGCAGTTTACGATTCCGGTGCAAATCTCCAGCGACGGCCGGTACTTCGATCAAACCGGATCGACGACCGTGAGCGTCCGGAACGTCGCGGCCGAGGCGATTGCGCCGGCGTTGCTGTTTTACGACGACGATCCAGAGCACGTTTCCGCCGACGGCGTGCTGTTTCGGGGCACGGTGACGGCTGCCGAACCAGCAACCCTCTATTACTACCACGATAATGCCGGCGACCCGCGCCGCATCGTCGTCGTACTCTCCACCGAGTCGGCTGACCCGACGTCGGTGCAGATGGTCGATGCTTCGGCCGGTCCCAACATCGACGTCATGCAAGTCGGTCACACCGTTACGCGAGAATTCTTGCTGCGTAAGCCCCGCGGAGAAGGCACCGTCGTCGATCTGATGCAGGACGTCCCGTTTGCACTGCACGACGTCCCGATGACCGCGCGCCAAGGCGTTGCCGGCAACATCGACTTGCGCGTCTTGTCCGGCGGCCCGGTGACCGTCACGGTAGTGGCGGCGTCGCCCGGCGTCGACGTTCGCTCCTTGCTCGG
Source organism: Candidatus Tumulicola sp. (assembly GCA_049585095.1). Lineage (GTDB taxonomy): Bacteria > Vulcanimicrobiota > Vulcanimicrobiia > Vulcanimicrobiales > Vulcanimicrobiaceae > Tumulicola. Next base: position 7,961 of record JBAUZB010000246.1, on the reverse strand, counting down.
CCAGCCGCCGCTGCCCGACGATGGGCACCATCGCACCGGCGTCTTCCGCCTGGCCGGATTCGGATCCGGTTCACTGAGCTACGCGACCGGCGGCGCCGACGCGCGACTGGTGATCGGCGATCGAGAGCCGACGCTCCCGAGCGCCGATCCCAACTCCGCCGGGCACGACTACGGCGACTACGGCGTCACGCAGACGGTCGACGTCAGCCTCAGCAACCCCGGCGCCGTTCCGGCGACGGCCTACCTCTACTTTCGGCCGATCGGCGGGATCGCGCGGGCCAGCTTCTTGGTCGACGGCAGCTTGACCGAACTTGGCTGCGCGCGCGAACCGGTGCCCTATCAGATCGCGGCGTTCGCCCTTTCGCCGGGGCAAAGCTCGCGGGCGGTCGTGCAAACGATGGCCGACGGCGGATCCTTCTATCCGATCGAGATCGGGATCACCGCGACGCCGCCGGCGCCGGCGACCCCGCCGATCAACGCCCCCGATGGATGTTTCCCGAAGCCCTGAGGAGGCTTGAAACTTTCACGGCAACGGGTCGTAGAGGCTACAAGAGCTGTGGGAGGGGACCCGAGGCATGTCCGCCGTCATCGACGCTGCCGTCAGCGAGCCGAAAATCGTCGTACTCGTGCGCTTGCTCAATGCCATCGACGAGGGCAATCATAATTTCGAATCGCTGAAGGATCGCATTGCGGAAGGCAGCCGGCGACCGAGCACGCGCAGCCTGCGCCGCTACCTGGCGATTCTCTCCGAGGCGGGATTTCCGTTGCACTTCGATCGCGCGACCAACGCGTATCGCTTTGCCGGCGGCTATAGTCTGAAGCGCCTCGACCTTTCGAGCGGCGAGCTGTTTGGGTTGGTGGCACTGCGGTCGTTGGGGGCGACCATCGGAGGCGCCATCGGTTCGTCGATCGACGACGTTACCGAGAAGCTCGTCGGCACCGCCGGCCGCGGCGCGCGGGCTCAAGTGGAAGCGCTGTCACCGGTCGCCTTTCGGCTCTCGGAGATCCGGCTCGACGAACAGGGCGAGCGGGCGTTCTCGCTGCTTTCGTCGGCCGAGCGCGTGTCGCGCAGCGTGCGGTTCTCCTACCTCGACAAGGACGGCAATGCGAGCACGCGGACGATCGATCCCTACGGCTTCGTGATCCATGCGGGCCGCGTCTACTGCGTCGGCTACGATCACGATCGAAGGGATAAGCGCACCTTTGCCGTCGACAGCGTCACCGCGCCCAACGTGCTGGTGAAGACGTTCGTCAAACCCGAAGGATTCAAAATCGAGGAATACGCCGCCGGATCGATCAGCGGCGTCATGCACGCCGACGCAACGATCGGCGTGCGCGTTGCGTTCGCATCCAGGGTCGCCAAGGCAGCCATGGCCGCTCGCGTCGTCGAGAAACGTCACATCGAGCAGCACGCCGACGGATCGGTCGACATCACCTACTCGGTGACCGATGCCGACGAGCTGGTCCGATGGGTACTCGGCTGGGGCGCCCAAGCCGAGATCGTCGCGCCACCCGAAGTCCGAGCGCGCATCGCGGCCCTCAGCACCGAGATTTCGTCCAAGTACGGGCGCTCCATATAACGAAACCCGTCCTGGCGTTAGCCATAACGGGTTCCGACGTATTCACTCACCGTACTCGCCTGTTTGGCTCCCGGGTGGGAGAGCCTCACCGACGTCGCTCGGCGGTTTGATCGGTACTCCCGGAACGTCACTCATCGCGACGTTTCCCGTTTTTGCAGCCGATCGCGACCGATACGTGTGTCGCGCTTCGAACTGAACGTCGAAGTTTCAGCATGATATCACGCCAAAAGTCGCGCGACAACGTGCCTGCGTCGAAATTCACAAGCTTTCCACAAGTTTTTTCCGTTATGCACCGCGTGCGGTCGGGTTATCCACGGTATGCGGCGAACGTGCGCTCGTATGACGGTTGTTGTGTTTGCCGCGCTGGTCGTCGCACAGAGTCTTTTCGGCGGATTACCGATCGACGGCGTTGGATGCAATGCGACCGAAGGCGCCGTCGAGCACGTCCACGCTCACTTGCAAATTTTCAATCGGGGGCGCTCGGTGCAAGTTCCCCAAGGCATCGGGATTCCGCAGGGTGCCGGATGCTTATACTGGGTTCACACGCACTCGGCCGACGGCTACATCCACATCGAGTCGCCGGTGCGCCGCGACTTCACGCTCGGCCAGTTCTTCGATATTTGGGGACCCGAGCTGAGTTGGACGCACGCGGCGGGCGCAACGGCTGCGCGTGGAAGCCGGCTGCTGATTTGGGTCAACGGCGCGCCGTGGCACGGGTCGGATCCACGGACCATCGTGCTGCGCGACCACGAGAGCATCGTCATCCAGAGCGGGCCGCCGTTGGCCAAGCCGGCGCCTTCCGACTGGTCCAAACTCTAGAGGTTCGCGCGACATGAGTGCGAGCGCGCGAACCGTCGAGCTCGACGGGCAGCATCTCACCCTCGAGGCACTGGAGGCCGTCGCCGGCGGTGCTCCGGCGGCGATCTCCGCGCCGGCTCGCCGGCGCGTCGAACGCGCCCGCGAATTCGTCGAGGAGCGTTTCGCCAGCGGCGAAGCGATCTACGGAGTGACCACCGGATTCGGCCGCCTCGCCAACGTGCCGGTGGATCCCAAGGATGCCGCCCTGTTGCAGCTCAACTTGGTCCGCAGTCACGCGGCCGGAATCGGTGCCCCGCTCGACGAGCGACTCGTCCGCGCCGCCGGCGTGCTGCGCGCGAACTCGCTGTCGGCGGGACACTCCGGGGTAAAACCGGAGACCCTCGATCTGATTCTGGGATTGCTCAACCGCGGGGTTACGCCGGTGGTGCCGTGTCAAGGGTCGGTCGGAGCGAGTGGCGATCTCGCGCCGCTGGCGCACATGACGCTCACCCTCATCGGCGAGGGTGAGGCCTTTTACCATGGCGAGCGGATGCCGAGTGCGACCGCGTTGAAGCACGCCGGCTTGCAGCCGGTGACGTTGGGAGCCAAAGAAGGGCTCGCACTCATCAACGGGACGCAAGTGATGACCGGAATCGCGGCCCTGGGCGTCTTGCGCGCCGAGCGGCTCGCCGCCGCCGCCGACGTGATCGGGGCGATGTCGCTGGAAGCGTACCACGGCACCGAACGCGTTTTCGATCGGCGGCTCAACGAGTTGCGACCGCACCCCGGGCAGATCCGCGTGGCCCAAAATTTGCGCGCGCTGCTGGCCGGCTCGGAGATCGTGCAATCGCATGCCGACTGCGGGCGGGTTCAGGATCCGTACTCGTTCCGCTGCATCCCGGTGGTGCACGGAGCCGTGCGCGACACCATCGCGCACGTTCGACGCGTCACCGAGATCGAAGCCAATTCGGTGACCGACAATCCGCTGGTCTTTGCGGAAGACGGCGAGTTTCTCTCTGGCGGGAACTTCCACGGCGAACCGATTGCGCTGGCAATCGACGTTTTGAAGTTGGCGGTCTCCGAACTGGCGTCGATCGGCGAGCGCCGGCTCTACCTGTTGCTCAACGCCGAAGATCGCGGGCTGCCGCTCTTCCTAACCGGTCGCTCGGGGTTGCAATCCGGCTTGATGATCGTTCAGTATTCGGCCGCGGCGCTGGTGAACGACAATAAGGGCTTGGCGTGGCCGTCGAGCGTCGATTCGATTCCGACGTCGGCGGGTCAAGAGGATCACGTCAGCATGGGAATGACGTCGGCAAATAACTTGGCGCGAGTGCTCGACAACGTCGAGAACGCGCTAGCGTGCGAGTTGCTCGGCGCGTTGGTCGCGACCGATTTCCGGCGCCCGGTCAAGTCGGGCCGGGGGACCCACGCCGCCCACGACCTCGTTCGGCGTTACGTGGCGCCGTGGACCGACGATCGGCCGCCGGCTCCCGACATTGAAGCGGCCCGCCGCCTGATCGCCTCCGGCGAGTTGGCCGCCGCCGCCGAGGAAGGGTCCGGCACCAAATTGTAAGGCCGTAGCGCCGCTCTTTTGCCATGTCATCCAGAGCGGAGCCGCGTAGCGGCGCAGTCGAAGGACCTCTCCACATACCGACAAATCTTGACGATTACTCCAGATTTGGAGTAATCTTGAAGCCATGGACGCCTCAGCCGGCCTCGCCGCCAACGCCCGACGCGATCTCGCTCCGGCCGCGATTCGCGCGTTCAGCCGGCTCGCCGAAATCTGGAAAGTGACCGGGGCGCAGCAGGCGCGTTTGCTCGGCCTCGACGCCACCCAGCTCTCGACGCTCTACAAGTGGAAAAGCCAACCGCAGCGGGCCAACCTCTCGCACGATACGCTCGACCGCATTTCGTATCTCACCGGAATCTATAAGGCGCTGCACATTTTGTTGCCCAACGACGAAGCCGCCGATTCGTGGATTCATCGTGCCAACGACGCGCCGCTTTTTAGCGGCGGCAGTCCGCTCGCCCGGATGCTCTCGGGGTCGATGCACGATCTATTCCTGGTTCGATCCTACCTCGACGCCGAGCGCGGTTAAGGCAACGCCGCCCGGTGACGTTGCAGGTCGCGGTCGCGCGCCTGGTGTGGCGGGCGGCGAAGCGAATCATTTCGACGCGTTTCCCGAGCGTCGGGATTCTCGATCGGCTGGTCGGGCCCGACGATCTCGATGCGTTGCTCGCCATCGATGCCCGAACCAACCCGCGCATTAACGAAGAACTCGGTGCGATGGCGCGCGTTCCACGGTCGGAGCGCGCGGTCGGTCCCGGCTCGACCGTCATCATGGCGCCCTTCGCGCATCCCAATCCGGACGGATCGCGATTTTCCGACGGGAGCTTCGGCGTGTTCTACGCCGCGCACCGCTTGCCGACGGCGATCGCCGAGGTGCGCTACCATCGCGAACGCTTCCTACGCGCTTCGCACGAGGTGCCCCAAACGCTGGAGCTGATGCTCTACGAGGCGGCGATCCGGGGCGACGTCCACGACATTCGGGAGACGGTCAACCGCGGATGGTATAGTCCGATCTCGTACTCGCGCTCGCAACCGCTGGGCGTGCGCCTGCATACGTCGGGATCCGCGGGCGTCGTGTATCGCAGCGTCCGCGATCCCGGCGGCGAATGTGTTGCCGTCTTTCGGCCGTCGATCGTCGCACGCTGCCGACCTGTCAAACCGCTCTTCGCGCACTGGGATGGCTCGCAAATCACGACCTTCACCACGCCGATGTCTTAGATTTTGATGTTGAACTGAAGGTACGCGTTGAACAGCCGGGAGCACGAACTGGGGAAGCTCCGAAGTAGTAATCGTTTTTGTCATGTCATGGTTCCCAGCATGGAGCCCGAAGCGCAGCGACGCCGAAGCCGTCATAGCCTCGGAGCAGCGCAAAGCCGGACTTGCGTGGCGTGACGACGAGTCGCTCGATCGCGTAGACTTCCGCCGCGACATTTTGCCGAAGCGGCGGAGCCTGCCGGTGCGCGTTGTCGCCGAAGCAATGGATTTCAAGTCTCTCGGGTCGGTCGAAAAATAAGAACACTAACCCGGCGGATGATGTGTGAGCGGCTACGCTTCCGAGCAGTATTTTCTTACGGACCCAGGACAGGCTCAATTTGACAAAAGTCCCAGAGAGGAGCAATGTTTCCCAAGGGCACCAAGTCTTATCGGACTTGAGCTCTGTTGTTTTCCTTGTTTGCCTATCGCTCTCAGAAAGGGGTCACGATCCGTGTATAAGCGCATAACAAGCCTTGCCGTAGTGCTTTTCAGTATCGCGCTCTTTACCGCGTGCGGAGGAGCTCGCAACGACCTCCCCTCGACGGCATCGATGTCGACCGCCACGCTCGAAGCTGCGCAACGACCGTTTACACAAGAGAGTACGATTTATGAGTTCAAAGGGGCGCCCGACGGAGGCAATCCATACGCCGGTTTACTGGCGGGCAACAACGGCGAGTTCTACGGAACGACGAACGCCGGGGGCGCCAAGGGCCCGAGCGGGCTCGTAGACGGCACCGTCTACGAGGTGTCGTCGACGGGCACCGAGAGGGTGCTGTACTCATTCCAAGGCGGCAGCGACGGCGCTGGAACCGAAGCGGGTGTGATTGCCGGGCAAAACGGTGTGTTGCTCGGGGTCACCGATTACGGTGGAGGCGCGACCGCCTGCACTGGTGGCTGCGGCACCGTGTACGCACTAACTCCGAGCGGTTCCAACTACACCGAGCGCGTTCTGTACCCGTTTGGGGGCGGCAGTGACGGTGCAATTCCGTTAGGAACTCTCGTTATGGACAAGAGCGGCGCGCTCTATGGTACTACCAATTCCGGTGGGACCGGATGCACCGGCACACCTTCGGGCGTCACCGGTTGCGGCACCGTGTTCAAGCTCACGCCCGCGGGGTCCGGCTACACCGAAAAAGTCCTTTACAAGTTCAAAGGTGGTAATGACGGGGCGTTCCCCAAGGCCGCGCTTATCGCCGACAGCAGCGGCGCACTTTACGGCACCACGCAATTCGGCGGCGGTACGTCTGGATGCAGTACGTCGCCTTCGGGCGACACGAGTTGCGGGATCGCTTTCAAAGTGACCGCCTCGGGCCACGAAACCGTCATTTACCGCTTTCAAGGCGGAACGAACGATGGAGGAAACCCGCGTTCCGCGTTGCTCGCCGGCAAGAACGGCGCGCTGTTCGGGGCGACGGTGTTCTACGGTAGTTCCACTGCATGCGGTTCTTCGGGTTGCGGCACCGTGTTCGAGCTCGCGCGCGCGAAAAAAGGCTACACCGAAAAAGTCATCTACAACTTCGGTTCTATATCGAAAGACGCCGCCCGCCCGGATGACCCCAACGGACTCTACGCGGACGCGAGCGGCGATCTGTTTGGAACGGCCTCGCTCAACCTCGCACCGAAGTGCGCGTGCGGCGCGGTTTTCGAGCTGACGCCTTCCGGCTCAGGCTATACGGAAACCGTGCTTCATGATTTCACAGGCACAAGCAACGGCGCCCGACTGACGGGCAGCATTACCGCAGACTCAAGCGGCACGCTCTACGGCACGACCTTCACCGGCGGTAAGAAAGTCAAATCGTGCGGCGGAGGCTGCGGAGTCGTTTTCAAAGTGGCTCCCTAACCGTCACGGCAGGCGGCCCGGCCATACGAGTGGTCGTGGCCGCCCGCCGTGTCAAGCCGATCCAAATGATCGGTGGCAGCGCCACGAAGCTACGAAGAGAACTTTGAGTGCCTTACTAGGGAGGACAACATGAAGCGCTTGGGCAGTCTTATCGGCGCGTATCTTCTCACTGCGCTCTTGATCGCTTGCGGCGGTGGCAGTAACGGCTTTTCTTTGACCACGGCGCCGGCGTCTATCGCGCGGCAGATCGCTGCGCAGCGTTCCTTCAGCGCGGGCTCTAACCTCTACGTGGCGAACCTCGTCGGGGACACCGTGACGGTCTACGCCCCGGGTAGCGGGGCGGTGCTGCGAACGATCTCCCACGGGGTGAACGAGCCGGAGGTGCTAGCATTTGACGGCTCCGGCGATCTCTATGTCGCAAACGACTCTTATAGATACCCCAGGAACAGAGGCGGCAGCGTGACGGTCTACGCACCCGGAAAGACAAGAGCGCGCTTGAAGATCGGGCCTACCCAGGGTGTGAACGTTCCGAAGGCACTCGCGTTCGATGGCTCTGGGAATCTCTATGTCGCCAACGGGGGCGGAAACACCGTGACGGCCTATGCCCCAGGTAGCGGCACGGTGTTGCGGACGATCTCCCAAGGCGTGAACGTTCCGGCTGGGCTGGCATTTGATGGCTCCGGGAATCTCTATGTTGCAAACGGGGGCGCAAACACCGTGACGGTCTACGCTCCGGGTAGCGGCACGATCTTGCGGACGATCTCCCAAGACGTGAACGGTCCGCGTTCGTTGGTGTTTGACGGTTCCGGGAATCTCTACGTCGCAAACCGCGTCGGTAACACCGTGACGGTCTACGCCCCGGGCAGCGGGGCGGTGCTGCGGACGATCTCCCAGAGCGTATACGATCCGGGGGCTCTGG
>JBAUZB010000245.1:0-12354 GCA_049585095.1 Candidatus Tumulicola sp. | reverse complement strand
TTTCCTTCCTCTCGCTGGCACCCGATACGTATTCGATCGTCGTTTCCAAAGCCGGGTTCGAAACTTCGACCACCAGCGGCATTTCGGTCTTCGCCGACCAGGCCCAGAGCTTACGCATACGCCTCGGTCCGATTCTCAAAACGATCGCTACCGTCACCACGCGATCGTCGATGGACGTGGTGAAGGCCGGGACGACCAGCGACGTCTATTCGGTCAATGCTACCGTCCAGCAAGCGGTCGCCGGCGTCGGCGGCGGCGGCAACCTGAACAACGCGTATTCGGCGATCGCTACCGTTCCCGGCGCCTTCGTCCCGCCCAATCAACAGGGATGGGACCAAGTCGTGTACATCCGCGGTGGGAACTACGACCAGATCGGCTACGAGTTCGACGGCGTTCCGGTGAATCGTTCGTTCGACAACTATCCCGGCGCCACGGCCGGCACGCTGGGTCAACAGGAGTTGCAAGTCTACGCCGGCGGCGGCACGGTCGGCCAGAGTTCCAGCGGTCTGGCGGGCTTCATCAATCAGGTCATCAAGACCGGAACGTTTCCGGGCTACGCGACCATCAGCGGCGGCATCGGCACCCCGGCGTATTATCACAACTTACAGGTCGAAGTCGGCGGCGCGACGCCCGACCGGCTCTTCTCCTATTACGTCGGCATGGGCGGCTACAACCAGGACTACCGCTACCTCGACCAGTTCAACGGCTCGAACCTGGGCGACGTGTGGGGCTTCCCGATCATCGCCTACAATACGACGAACCTGTACTTCGGGGGCGTCTATCCCACGTGCGGCTACACGCCGCCGGCCGGCTCGGGCTATTATTCGGGTCCGAATGCATCGCCGGTCTACAATCCTTTCGGTCTGAAGCCGAGCCAGCCGGGATACCTCGCACTGCCGACCGGGGTTGCCAACGATCCGGGCTGTTACCAGACGATTTCGCCGGCGTATGCCAGTTACTCGAATTTGATCGACCGCGAGACGGTGGCGAACTTCCACTTCGGCATCCCGCACCACCACGATGCCGGACGCGACGACGTTCAACTTCTCTACAACGTCGTTGCGCTGCAGAGCCAATACTACAGCTCGGCTAACGACATCGGGCCGCATTTGCTCACCCAGCTCAACCAAGTTTTTACCGGCAAAACCGTACCCGAGTTTTGGTCGGACTTCATCACGTGGCCGACCGGTACGCATTTCGGCGAAAACCCGGCGAACGTCAACCCGGTGCCGTACTTCATGCCCAGTTCGCCGGGCAATCGGTGCGCGAACATCACGCCCTACCGGCTCGCCGGGCCGCCGGTCATTGCCGGCGCGTGTCCCGGAGGCGAGTGGTCGACGGTGCCAAGCGATACGCGCGATGCGTTTTGGAACAACGCGTCAATCGTAAAGCTTCAATACCAGCACAACATCGGATCGAGCGCCTATTTTCGGATCTACGGGTATTCGTTTTACTCGGATTGGCTCCAGACCAGCCCGTTGAGCTGGGGCAGCGGCGATCTGCTCGGTTTCGGCGTCACGAGCTTCGACTACGAGCTGAACTCACACACGCGCGGGCTGGCCTTCAGCTTCGCCGATCAACTCAACTCCGAAAACCTGCTCACGTTCGACGCAAACTACACGACCGCCGCGACCAATCGCTACAACAACACGAACTTCAACAACACGCCGTCGACGATCGCCACCAATCTCACGAATGGAAACCAATGCTTGGCGTGGCAGACGGGCAGCGTCTATCCCGGCGGACAGGTGTATCAAGCCGGTCACCCGGCGCCGTGCAACAGCGCGTTGACCAGCGGCACCTTCCTGCACACGGAACCGGCGGCGGCGTTTCCCGGCTCAAATTGGGAAATCACCTACACCGGCAACTCCGGCTTCGTCAATAACGTCGTTCCGAGCTTCACCACGTTTGCGTTGGAGGAACGCTGGAATCCCAACGACAAACTCGACGTCGACCTGGGCTTGCGCGACGAGACGTATTCCTACGGATTGGCCAACACGTCGAATGACGGCCAGAACTTTTGGTTCCTCGCAGGGCAGCGCGAGTTTTGTTACAATCCCGCCACGCTGGCGCCGTACTTCATTCCCGCAAAGCCCGCCAGCGGTTTGCCACCGACACCCTTCGTTGGCTTCGACTGTCCGGTGGACAACTCGATTCCCGCGCACCCGGTGCAAACGGTTCATCCCGACGGCCGCAGCGGACATCTGCTGCTGAGCAACACCTACAGCCCGACGCTGACCGACTACGCCTTCACCCCGCAGATCGGCTTGACGTACACGCTCAATCCCGACACCGTACTGCGCTTCTCGGCGGGACGCTTCGCGCAAGAACCCGAGACGTATCAGGTGCAGTACAACTCCAAAGACAACAATCTCGCGTACGAACTCTTCCAGGCGTTCTGGCAGTACGGCTACACGACGCCGCGCCACGATCCCCAGGTTCAATACTCCGACAACGTCGACGCCTCGTACGAGCGGCGCTTCAAAGGCACCGACATGTCGATCAAGCTTTCACCGTTTTATCGCTACGCCACCAATCAGATTTACTCGATCGGTCTGCCGTTCGGTCTGTCCGGCGGGCTCAACAGCGGCGTGGAACGCGTCGACGGCGTCGAGCTGTCGTTTACCAAGGGCGACTTCGACAGGAACGGCCTGTCGTTTATCCTCTCGTATACGTACACGAACGCCGCGGAACGCTGGGCGAACTATCCCAGCACGAGCCTCAACCCGATCGATCCCTACAACCAGGACATCGCCAACTTCAACGGACTCACCAAGGCCGGCGGCGGGTCGCGCTGCTATGAAAACGACGCGGCCGGTAACGTCTATCCGGATCCACGTTGCATTCAACTCAAACCGGGCTACAATCCGCCGATTCTGAATCAATACTACAAAATGGCGCCGCAGCCGTTGCTCGACCGCAACGGTTGGTATCCGGTCGGGCTGGACTACGCGTATCTTTCACCCAACGTCGCCAGCCTCGTCGTCAACTATAAGCGCGATAAGTTTTCGATTACGCCGGCGCTGACGTTCAACGAAGGTCAGCCATACGGTAATCCGGCGGACGTGTATGGCTACGACCCGCGCGTCTGCACCGGCAACTCGGCAAAGATTCCGTCGGCCAAGAGCCCCCTTCAGGCGGACTATACGACGTGTTTTTCGGCGGCGACGCAAAACGGGACGTCACCCGGGTCGCTGTTCATCCCCAATCCGCAAACCGGCACGTTCGACGGTTTCGGCGCATTTCGCCAGCCGTCGCAGCTCAACCTCAGCATGTCGATCGGTTACCAAATCACGCCCGCCATCAAGGCCAACGTACTGCTGGCCAATCTCGTCAACGCCTGCTTCGGCGGAACGTCGGAACCGTGGACCAAGCAGTTTCCGCCTAACAGTTACACCTGCGGCTACATTCCGAACTTCTACTACGTCTCGAACTTCTACAACGGGACGTCGCCCAACGACCGCAGAGCCAATGGCGTGGGGCTCAACCCGGCGTTCGCGCAATCGTACATCCCGGCATGGGCCGACACGAATGCGTTTGTGATTCCCGGCCCGTTCAACGCCTACGTGCAGTTCGACATCAAACTCTAGGGCGAATGACGATTGCCGTGCGCTCGGGGTTTTGCCAAACCGCCCGGCCGACGTAGGGACTGGTAAGCCACGCGAACGCCGCATCAATCTCGTCGCGCGTCGCGCCGTGGGTGCTTCCCGACGCGGCGAGCCGCTCGTCGATGAGGCTGAGCGCGACGTCAGCGGTAAGCAGCGGCGGTGGACCGTCGTTCATCGCAGACGCCATCCGCTGTTGCTGTAAACCGATCTCGGTCAACCACGACGCGACCACCCGCAAACGCTTCCACGGGCCGTGGAGCATCGCCCACGCGAGGTCGGCGAGCGGATCGGCGGCGAAGGGCGCCGCAAAGAGTTCGCGCATCTGCCAACAATCGAGTTGAAGCGTGCCGGCGCGCACGAGATCGTCGACGCTCCAAGCCGCCACACCGTGCACGCGCAGTTCGGAAACGAAGGTCAGCTCGGCGTCGAACGAAGGCGCGATGAGTGCGCAATAACCGGCGCCGTAGGGATCGCGATACTTCGCCGCTTCTGCGACCGCATCGGCATGCGAAATGGTGTCGTCGCGCGCGAGCTTGCACTCGAGCATGACGCGGTAGGCGAGCGCGCCGAGCAACGCATCGACGTAGCCGTCGGGGGCATCGTTGCTGCCGACGTGCGTCGCGGCGAAACCGAACAGCTCGAACGTGGCACACACGGCGCGTTCGAAGGCCGCAGGATCGTTGCCGGCAGCCGCCGTCTGCAGCGCGCCGATCGCCGGCGCAGCCCGGTCGGGCGGCGCGGCGGGAATCGTCAGCGGCGGAAGACCGGTGGTATCGACTATGGGCCAATCGTCGATCGGCCGGTTCAACCGAAAGCGGCGGTCGGCGTCTTCGGTGATGAGCGGCGTGCGACCGCGCCCTAACGTGCGTTCGACGTACTGCGAGAGCGCGGTGTAGATGTGCTTCCGGGTCTGCGCCGGTTGGAAGAGGCCGAGACGCCGGCCTGCAGCGAGGATCTCGTCGGCCGTGCGCGGCTGGCCGTCGGCCAGGATGGAAAGCGCCGCATCGAGCAGCGGGCTGGGCGGCGCGAGAAACGGTCCGTTCATCAACGGCATACGTGCCCGCTACAGCCCAGTAGTGAGACCGGCGATGTCGCATGTGTTGCGTTTAGCGGGCATTCCCAGGATATGCAAGTCGACGACACGACCCTGATGCCGCACGTTCTGGATCACTACCGGCGCGTCGCGCCGCTGATTGACGCGTCGCTGGCGAATACCCCGATCGTCTTCCGCCACTATCCGCGCGGCATCGATAGCGATGGCGTGTTCCACGTGACCACCGTTCCGCTGAGCGTGAACAAGCTGCTGTGGCTGGTTCACGCCGAGTACGCGATCGAGTTCTACACCTGGGCGCCGACGCTGCTCGACTGTGAGGCGCTGCGATTCGGTCGAATTCTGCTCGAGGCACCCGACGTGGCCTTCGAGCGCGTGAAGCTTGCCGCGCTGGCGATGCGCGCGCTGCTGTTCGACAGTGGCAAACTCCAAGCAGTGCCGCTGCTCGACGGCGGCACCGGCATAGCATTGTGGATTCCTTTCGCCGATGCTCCACGGGCAGAGCAAGTGCGCGAGCGCCTGCACGACCTGTGCAATCGCGCGGCGCAAGCGCATCCCGACTTCGTTTCCACGGCCTACAATACGCATCACGACGAGCGCGTGCATCTGCACGTGCAAAGCAACGCGGCGTTACACTACAGCGCCGTGCCCTACAGCCTGCGCGCGCAGGGTCTCACGGTTTGTACGCCGATCCACTGGGAAGAACTCGGCGCGCTCGCCGGTGCCGACGCATTCCGATACGACTCGCTGGCGGCGCGTCTGGAAAAAGCCGGTGACGTGTTTGCTGCGGAAGTCGGACGCATCGGCGCCCAGACTTTTGAAGTAAAACGAGGGAGTGCCTTTTCCAGTTGCGCCTCCGACGACGACGGCTAGGTCGCTATAGACTCAGAACGGCGCCGAAGGGCTGCTGCAGCCCGCCCGTAACCGTCTTGACTGGTGCTCCGCCCGCCGGATAGTGGTAGACGTCGGCGCTAACATTGCATCGGTCCGGGGCGACGACCTTTTTCTTCTGCGGGAAAATATAGAACTGCTGTAAGCACGCTGTAGGCAACGTCGTAGTACTCACAACGGTAGCTCCCTGCGTTTGATAGATGGTCGATCCTTGGTCGCCGATCGCGATATACTTTCCGTCCCACTGCACATTTCCAGGCTGTGCCGGTGTTGTGTTCAGCGTGATATCGACGAATGTCGAACTGCCCGCCGGCAACTCGGCGTAGACAAAGCCGTCAGAGGAGTTTGTACCGTCGACATAAAGATTGCCGCTCGGGTCGTAACCCAGGAAATTCGTATTAAAGAAATTCGCATCGGAATACATCGTCGGAGTCCCCTGGGCGTTGTGAAAAATCGCGACGCTGACTTCGGTACCAAAACTGCTGATGGCGAGATCGCCGGTCTTTGGGTTGATCGCGCAGCTGAACGGAATGAAGGCGGAAGTAAAAGTCAGGAGGTTTACCGGGCTTGTGCCGCCGTGTGCGTACTCGTAGACCGTATCACCAGAGGGGCCCCCCTCTGTGGTAATCCAGATGTTGCCGGCTCGGTCCGTGCACTCTCCGAGCGGCCCGTTGAAGCCGGTCAGCACGCCGGCAAGCGTCATCGCAGGGTATGAGTACACCTCGACGTCGCCCGTGGACGGGTCCGAAACGTAGAGCAGCTTCTGCGAGATTGCCGCCGGGTTCATCCACGATTTCTTGTGGTTCGGTTGGGCGGCAAAGGAGCGGACGGCGCTCCCGGACGCGCCTGGTAAGAGAGTCGGCGACGACGTGCCGCCGCTGCAGCCGGTGAGCGGCCCCAGAAGCCACGCAGCACTCAGTAGTGCGCCGACATAAAAACCCCGAGTATTCATGATCGTAAGACCTCCTATGGCGGCCCAGATTGGCCCGCTTATTCACGCATCGTAGAAGCCAGTCGTGCCACCAACGTGCCAACGTATTGGACCGAGGGCGTCCAAAAAGCGTCCGGCAGGGCCGGCGGCCCGAAAACAAGGGCAATCGGCGTGAGCCAAAAGCCGCGTGCCTGCGGCGGGCCCTTTAAACGCGTAGTCGCTTGCCTCCTAAGCTAGATGGAAGATCGTTACTTGCTATCTTCCCACTGCCAGAAGGTTCGGCTGTCGTCGGCACCACCGCGCGTGGTCGTGCCGTACACTTTGCCGTGGAAGAACGCCGGCGTGGACATCGCCTCGCGTCCGTCGGAGTGGTCGTGCGGCGTTCCTGCGAACGCGTGCAAGACGTCGTACCGCGCAAGCGACATAAAAGCGTCGCTCCTCAGGTAGGGACGTCTAGTAGCGGAACGTTCAAACAGGCAAAACGTTTTCTTGCAAAGCCGGTCCGAATGCTTCGGGATTTGGCTGCGTTTCCCAAGTCATGCGAGGGTCGGCATGTCAGGGGGGATATCTTACCGCTCTTCGAACCAGCCCGCATTCACAACGCGATTTCGCTCTACATCGTTCTATTCTTCGTCGGCTTAGCGGTAAGCGTCTTCGGGTCAATTGTAGGACTGGGCGGCGGATTCGTGCTGGTGCCGCTTTTGCGCCTGTTCTTTGGGCTCCCACCGGCGATCATCGCCGGAACGTCCCTCGCTCTGGTCGTCACGAATAATGCTGCTGCATCCCTATCGTATCTGCGGCAACGGCGAGTTGACGTCCGGACCGGGTTGCTTATCGCCGCCGGAGGACTTCCGGGAAGTATTCTTGGCGCCTCCTCCGTTAGAACGATGTCGGTCCACCTATTTGATTGGCTCCTGGCGATTTTGACGCTGGCAGTTGCAGCGGATATTCTAGTCAACGGGTACTCGCGACTGTCGCGAAGACCTCCTCACGGCACAGTCACCATGAAGTGGTATTCTGCGGTGATTCTAGGAGTCGCAGTCGGCCTATTGTCCGGTTTATTTGGAGCGGGAGGCGGCATACTGCTGATTTCGGCGCTCTTTTATTTCACGGAACTCTCTGCACACGAGGTCACCGCGACAACGCAGTTTAGTATCTTATTCGTGGCGGCAATTGGACTTGCTGCGCACTATCTTCAGCATGATCTCCGGCTAACTTATGCGCTGCCGCTGATACTTGGAGGCCTGGTCGGCGGTCCTATCGGCGCTCGCGTTTCGAGCCATCTAAAGCCACGCCGGCTTATGTCGCTAGTGGCCGTTGCCCTGATCATTGCCGCTGCTGCGCTTGTAGCACGCGATCTTCTTCCTTAGGTCAAGCCGGAAAGATCCGGATTTTTGCCGAACGACCCGCCGATGACCGTCAATCCTAAGATAAGCGCCCACCTCATTTCGCGCAAGGAACATTTCGATTGGAAGACTTTCGAATCGCTCGTGGGCGGCTCACCAGACATACGTCAAGTTTGGGAAGCTTTCTCGTTTCATCCACAAGTTTTTAACAATCTCAAGAACGTGCTGAACGGTCTCGAATTTGGTTATGGATACGATCGTCGTGACGTACATCTCGTCTTTGCACCGCATGGGCCTTCAAACGCTTACAACTACAATGACTACATCTGGCGGACCTATCGGATCGGCGAAGCCCTAGACCTACGCAACGTCAAAGGCGATCTCGTTACGTCCAACGTTTTTCTAAAACCGAGTTCATCGCTATCCGGTTCGCACGATTTGGACGACGAACGTGGATCCCTTCAGGACACCTCGATCGAAGGATTGCAGGAGCGCGGCATCGTTTTCTTGACGTGCGCAACAGCAGTTCAAGAACAAGCTCGAATCGTTAGGGACGCCGGCTTTGCACCGAACGGGCTGAACGCGACGGAGATCGCAGCCGATATGCTGAGCAACCTCATTCCGAATACCCACTTAGTGCCCTCAATGGTTGCTACGATCGTCATTCTCCAGCGAGTCTATGGCTATTCGTACCTGACTATAGACTTTTGATGGACGCGGAGGCATCCAAGTTTGATGTAGCGATCGTTGGCGCAGGTTTTTGCGGCGCTATGCTGGCCACCTATCTCTCCGAAGACCCGTTACTTCGAACCGCGCTTTTTGAGAAGGATACCTTCGCGCGTGGGGTCGCATACGCCTCCGAGAGCCCGCGACATTTGCTTAACCTCACCGCTGCAAACATGAGCGCCTTTCCGGACAAGCCCAACGATTTCGTTGAGTGGATCGGAAACGTGAGTCCAACGGAATTTCTCCCGCGATCGCAATACGCCGAGTACTTGCGTTGTATCTTCGACTGCACGATGCAGGGAGCTTCTAACGTAAGCCGGTTCAAGGACTCGATCGATTCCGTTACGCCGGATTCCGGCGGATTTCGCGTCGGTGCCCCTGGGCTTTCGCTTTGGGCGCGCCGCGTAGTCTTGGCTATCGGCATCTTTAAGCCGGCCGACGACTTTGTCGATGAGGTCATTCGAGGCGCCCCTCATTATGTTGGCGATCCGTGGTCGGTACCATATGACGATTTGTCAGGCGATGTGCTGACCATTGGGAGTGGTCTGACTGCGATCGACGTGCTCGCCGAACTTCATCATCGTGGGTACCAGCACAACGTCACAATTCTTTCGCGTCACGGGCTCTCCCCGCAAACGCACAAGCCCTACGGTGGTGCCGTCGAGAGCTTACTCGAGGCAAGAACTGCGCTGAGCATGCTGCGTTCGGTTCGGAAAGCCATTGATGCCCAGGAACGCGCCGGCGGCGATTGGCGTGCCGTGGTTGACGGAATCCGCCCTCTCACGCAGCGCATTTGGCAGAGCTGGCCGTTGCGCGAACGGGAGCGTTTCTTGCGCCATCTCCGCGTCTATTGGGAAACGAGTCGCCGGCGCGTCCCAGCCGCAGCAGCGAACGCAGTCAGTGCACTGGAAAGCAGCGGCCGCTTGAGAAGAGTCGTCGGACGCATTCAAGCGATCGACCAATCCAAGAGTGGGCGCTTTCACGTCCTTATCGAGCGAGCGGGCAACGCCACGTCCTTTGACACCGATTGGATTATCAATTGTACTGGCCCCCAAAGCGACGTTTCAAAGATCGACGATAAACTCATCAAATCGCTGCTCCGGCAAAGCTTGATCCGCCCCCACCCCACGGGCATCGGAATCGATGCAACTACCGATGGTTGCATTGTCGACGCCAACGGCGTTCCCAATGACAGTCTCTTCGCTCTCGGATCGCTTCTGCGCGGCGTGCTTTACGAAAGCGTTTCAGTTCCGGAACTGCGCCTTCAAGTAAAGGCGCTCGCCCAGAGAATCACTTCGCAAGTGGGTTACGCGGGCGGGCCATGACGCGCAATTCTTAAAAGCCGCTGCGCCACGGCGGCGTACGAATTGAGGACGCGCGCTTTCGACGCTACGCCGTCGCTATCCAGGCTGCATATTGCGCGTCGGCTTCGAGCCAGTCGTCCTTGAGATCGATGCGACGCATGCCGGCTGGATAGGTGCCGTTCGGATGCGCTGAATCCCAGTCTTTAGACAGGACCGTCAGATACTCGAAGTTCTCCATAAGGACGGTGCCTCGGGTCCGCCGCAATAGCGCCGTAACGGGTGCGAGTTTTTCCCAATCATCAGCCACGTGGCCAGACCAAGCCTCGAATACGAGATTCTTGTCGAGGAGGCCGGTCTTTACGAGCGTGCCCATGCTTTCCCAGAAGTTGCCCACGGTGACGATCTTCGCGATAGACGCCTGATTTTCGTTGGTTCGTGCTGCCCTGTGCTGCACCTGATAGCGGAAGGCAGGATCCCTCATTTTTTCAGCCAGCTCCGTAAAAACAAAGTGTTGCGCATCTCGCAATTCCTGACTTTCCGACGTTTGACGAATTCTGTATAACGCCGCGATCTGGTTGCTGCCGCGAAGCTGGCGCAGCTGCACCATGGCGACGATCGCCGTCGCAGCAATGACTAAGAACGTGCCGAATGTGGCAAACGTATTCCAAAGTTCCAAAGACATAGCGCACTCCGAAAAACATGCTGACTTTGAGGGCATTGGATTGTAGCGCTGGATTGTCCTTAGGAGCCTCGATCGCGGCGCCCGGCCCGAGGGGGACTATGTCATGCGTGGCGCGGAGGCTGGGTAGTTCCCGCGCGGGTGACGGTCGCACCATGCTTGCGCCCGCAAAGCAAGGTACTCGAAGTTCTCAAAGATGTATGGTCGAGGCTTCCGCGCTGCGACGATGGCCGGCTGTAGAAGCTTCCAATACAAGAGAACGTTGTACCAATGCCCCTGAAGAAAGAGCTTCTCGTCGACCAGCCCGCTGCGAACGAAGGAGCCGACCTCCTCATAGAGTTCGGCCAGGTGAAACTCCGGGTGCTGCTTTCTGTCGATGGGTACCCGCTCGAAACCGGCGACGAACTCCGGATCCTCCATCTGTCTCGGCAGATCCGTCCTCACGAAATCGATCAAGTCGTGCAGGTGTGGATCCTGAAATAGTTGGAGCACCGAAAGTAGTCCCGACAGCTGATTGCTCTGACGCAGGTGTCGAAGCTGAACGAGGGCCGCAATGGCGGTCGCGAGGATGACGACGAAGGTTCCTAGTGCGGAATATGCGCCGATGGCCTCGTACGTCACGTGATTCCTAGTTTAATGCCACAGAAGGTGTCCCGGTTATTGTTGTTCGGCCCGCGGATTAAAAGCCACGCCGTCGACTTCCGACAATCCGCCATCAAAACTGTACTCGTACGTCAGCGACGTGGGTGAGTATTTGTAGATATCGATTGACGAGTATTGAGAATCTGCGGCAGCAAATTCCGTCGAGTCCTTATTTAAGTGCCCATAACTTCCGGTCCCGTGGAGAGGCAGCGGTCCGCTCAGCATCGTGCAAGCCGGAGTGCAGCCCGAGTAGACGTACAGAGCCGGGCTATTGTGATAGTTCGCGAAGATCGAAATGATGTTTCCGTACTTGTCGACGTCGAGGCCACCGTAATTGTCCCCGCCGCCCTCGTAGCCGGTCGTAACTTGGCCTGCGCTATTGCAACCCTTGAAGTAGTCCAGCGTGCCAGGGCCGCTCACTTCGTCGCCTTCCGCCCAGCAGTCCCCGTTCCGTGATAATGCTATGCTAGCGGCAGCGTCCAGGTTAGGAGCAGCCAAGGACCTCGTGCAACCGCGGCGGAGCGAGCAAATATCTACCTGCTGCGCGGCCGCAACCACGATGCGCCCTTTTACCGCATCTAAGCTGGCCGCGTCAACCGGCTGGCCGTACGGATCCCGGATCACGCCAAGCACTTCACCGCAGGCTCTCGATATCGTTGGCGCGGCGTAAACCGTTATGGTCGAGGAGGCGTAATCTGGGACGATCATGCGCCCTTTCGTGTCGAACGCGATGTTGCCGGCCGGGTACGTAATGCCTCCAACCGAGCAGAACGCGGGAGCGTTGTCGCGATTGTTCGCCGGGAAGCCGTAGACGTATGACGATGCGAGCACGTAGAGGCCGCGTTTGAGGCCAAGTGGCGCAGCGGCTTTTGAAGCTTTCTCGTCTTGGGGATTCAGCGGCGTCGTCGCAGTGACGGCGCACCCGCACAACATCAAAACGGCGCTAGCGAGCATCACTCGACGACCATCAGTAACGTTCATGTGTGCTGCCTTTCAATGGAGTGCGGGCTGTGGTCGCTACTCACGGGCCAAACGCCACCGCCCATGGCCCGCCCATACTCTGGGTGATCGTCTCCAGCACCTGGTTACGGCCTGGGGCGTAGACCGTCACGTCGTTGTTGCCGGGGTTTGCAACGTAGAGATTGCCGGAACCATCAAATGCTAGCGCAAGGGGCA
>JBAUZB010000244.1:0-4960 GCA_049585095.1 Candidatus Tumulicola sp. | reverse complement strand
CCGCAAACCCGCGCGCGGTCGCCGGGACGACGACGCCGGCGCCTCCGAGCACGTCGCGGTTCTGGGGGGCGTCGGCCGCAATGACGTGGGCACCGGCCGCCAGGGCTTCAGCCTGAACCAGCCCTTGGGTTTCGCTGGTGCTCGGCATACAGAAGGCATCGCAGCTGGCATAGAGATCCGGGAGCTGATCGCGCGCCACGATCCCGAGAAAACGCGTGCGTTCCGCCACGCCGCACTCGCGGGCGCGGTCTTCCAACTCTTGACGTGCGGGACCATCGCCGGCGATGACCACGCGCAGCGAGGCGTCGTTTACCAGCGCCAACGCTTCGAAGAGCAACTCGAGATTTTTTTCTTTGGCCAGACGCGAAACGCATAATACGAGACGATCGCCCCGCCGCGCCCCGGCACGGATTCGCAGCGCCTCGTCGCGCCGTCCGGCTCCGAAAGCGCGAACGTCGATGCCGGTGGGCACGACTTCCAGCCGCACCGTGACGCCGAGCGAGCGCAAACGGGTTGCCATTGCCGGCGTCGGCACGACGACGGCGTCGGTTAAGTTGGCGAACGTGCGCGTAAGCTGCGATGCCGCGTAGCGCGTCGCGTTTGGCTCAAAGGGCACGTAGTGGGCGTACGCTTCGAGCTGCGTGTGATACGTGTACACCAGCGGCATGCCGTACCGGCGGGCGTAACGCATGCCCATCCACCCGGTAACGAACGGCGAATGCACGTGCACCAGCGATAGGCGCTTGATGACGGTGTTGAGATTCCGGCGGCTGACCAGCGGCAGCGTCAAACGGTACGGCGTGCGCGGAAGCGGCAGTGACGGCATGCGGAACACCGGACTGGTCTCCTCGTAGCCCGGCACGCGCGGCGCGAAGCAATACACGTCGTGTCCCCGTTCGCGCAAGCCTTCGGCAAGCGTATCGATGGATGCGACCACGCCGTTGACGACCGGACGATAGACTTCGGTGAAAAACCCGACGCGCATGAGCTCCGAAAAAGGTGACTCCTACCAAAATGCTACTTTCGGCATTTGCCCGGCTTTCGCTGGCCGTGCTATATTGCCCGGGTCAGACCCGGCTGCCGATTGGGCAGCCCCGCGAATCGCCGTCATCGACTCGATTCGCCGGAACGTCGGACCTGTCGGAGGCTCCCCGGAGCCTCGGCACCCGGCTACCACGTTGCCGTTTCCAAGAAAATCTTCTTCGGATCCGCGCGCAGTGCGGCTCACGCTCCGTCGTTCGTCGGCTTGCTTGGTGTGCAAACGAACTTCGGACGGTGCCGGAAGTGAAAGGAACTCCGAAATTTCGTTAGGATTCGGCCGCCTTCGTACCTCGCACGTCCTCGGCGTCATGCTGTTGACCGCCGGCTTCGTCGGCACCAGTTTTGGAACGCGCCCAGCGCCGGCGCTGGCGTCGCCCGGCGATGCCGGCCAGACCAGCCATACGATCGCGTTTCAAGCCAACGGCACGACCGTACGGCAATCGACCACCGCTGCGACCGTCGGCGATTTCTTGCGCGAGCGCGGCATTACCGTCGGCGAGCACGATTTCGTCGATCCGGCGGCCTCGGTGCCGCTTTCCGATGGTCTCCTGGTCACTTATCGCGCGGCGGCTTCGGTAACGATCCAGGCCGGCAGCCAAACGATCGACGCCGTGTCCTCGGCCGAGAACGTCGGCGCGCTTCTCAACGAACGGCACGTTCAACTTGCCCCGGGCGACGTGGTGCAACCGTCGCTCGCCGATCCGTTTCCGCCGAACGGCATCGTCCGCATCGATCGCGTTCTCACTTGGATACGCGACGAGAAACACGTCCTTCCCGCAAAAACGGTTCACCGATTCGATTTTTCGATGGTCCCCGGAACCTCGAAAACGATCTCGGCAGGCGCTGCCGGAGAACGCGACGTCATCGTGCGTTACACGCGTCGCGACGACGGCACCGTGCAACGCTGGATCGTCGCATCCCACGTGACGCGCGCGCCGCATCCGCACATCGTTGCGGTCGGGGCCGACGAGGCTGCGGCGTTTGCGCGATTTGAGGCGCACGGCGTTGCCGGCATGGAATCCATCGCAGCCAGCGCCATGCTCATGGTCGCCACTGCGTATACGGCGAATTGTGCGGGCTGCGGCGGTGTGACGGCCAGCGGCCGTCCGGCCGGACGCGGAGTGGTCGCGGTCGATCCGCGCGTCATTCCGCTGGGTACGCGTCTGTTTATCCCGGGCTATGGTCCGGCGATCGCCGGAGATACCGGCGGAGCTATTCACGGGCTGCGGATCGACCTCGGGTTCGGTTCCTTACGCGAAGCGACGCTCTTCGGCCGTCGCCAAGTGACCGTCTACCGTTTGAAGTGACCGGTTGAAGTGACCGGTTCCGCCCACCCGCGCGCGCTGCTGGCTCGCTGGGGGCTGCGTCCGCAAAAACGCTACGGGCAGAACTTTCTCATCGAAGCCGCGACCGCGCAACGCATCGCGCACGTCTGCCTTTCCAGCCGCGACACCGACGCACGCACGCGCGTCGCGGAAATCGGAGCCGGCACCGGCGCCCTCACGCTGGCGCTGCTCGAAGCCGGCGCCGAAGTGACCGCAATCGAAATCGATCCCGGTTTGGTGGCGCTGCTGCAATCGCGTGAAGCGCTGCGCGGCGCAGCCATCGTGCACGCCGATGCGCTGGAGTTCGACTACGCGAGTTGGTCGCGCGGTGCGGCCTGGCGCGTTGCCGGAAATCTCCCGTACCACATCGCGACCCAACTCGTCGTCAGGTTTGCAGAGATGCCGGAAGGGCCTGAAACCCTGACCGTGATGGTGCAAAAGGACGTCGCCGATCGCTTGATTGCGGCGCCGGGAACGGCTGCATATGGAAGCCTTTCGGTCGCCGTGCGATACGCAATGCACGTCGAGCGCGCGTTCACCCTCGGTCCGAATGCCTTCTATCCGGCGCCTAAAGTGCGCTCATCGGTCGTGCAGATGGTTCGCCGCGACAAACCCGCCGTCGAACCGCGCGACCTCGCACTTTTTCGGAAGGTCGTGCGCGGCGCCTTCGCGTACCGGCGCAAGACCCTCGTCAACAGTCTCGCGCTCGCGTTGAAGCTGCCGAACGCGGCCATCGCGCGAGCCATCGCGGCCAGCAATCTCTCTCCGGAGTTACGTGGTGAACGACTCGACCTCGACGATTTCGCCCGCCTGGCCGACGCGCTGGCCCAAGGATAGCTTTACGAGCGTTTGGGCGTGGCTCTTGGCCGCACTCATCGCCGGGCTCTTCGTCGGAACGTTTGCCGCCGGAATCCACGGCGGCAACGCACTCGCCACGCGCATCAATCCCGCGATCCTCGATTTTTCCATCGGCCTGCAGCTTATTCTCGAGGGAATCTTGGTTGCCGGAGTGCTCACCGCATTGCCCCGCATGGCGAAGTTCACGCTGCGCGAGCTGGGATGGCGCAGGCCGGACGGGCAAACGCTGGCGATTGCGGTGGCCGGAGCGCTGGTCATGGCGATCGTCGCCGACGGCGGCGCATCGCTCATCGATTACCTCATGCATGCAAAACACGAACAGGAAACCGTCGAAATCTTCAAGGCGCTGCACGATCCACTGACGATCGGAATCTTCGCCGCGTTCGCCGTCCTCTTTGCTCCGTTTGCCGAGGAAACGATCTTCCGCACGTTCTTCTTCAACTTCGGCATGCGTTACGGCGGGTTTTGGGGCGGCGCCGTGACCAGTGCAACCCTCTTCGGCTTCGCCCACGGCGACGCTTACGAAGCGGTGCCGCTCGCGCTCGGCGGCATCATTCTCTGCTACGTCTACTATCGCACGCGCAACGCGTTTGCTCCGATGATCTCCCACGCGCTCTTCAATGCGTTCTCGATCGTCGCGCTGCTGGCGTATCCGAAGCTCACGGCACCGTAATCGCAGCGTCTTGGACGTTCAGTGCAACAGGCTGCGAGCCGTTTCGACGACGGCCGAAGCCGGAATGCCGGCGGTTTCGCAATACTCGACGCGGTGTCGCAACGACGCGGGCTTCGTCGTCGTGGCGATGCGCCGGTCGAAGCCTCGCTCGCAGACGTAACGGCCGATCAGATGGATTGCCGAGGGATTGGGTTCGTCGTACCAGTCGGGATGGTGCGCGATCCATAACCCGACCACCGGAATTCCGCCGCGAGCCATCGTGACGTGGAGCGGTCCGGCGGGGACACCGACGAAAAGATCGGCTCGAGCGATTAGCGCTTTGTAGAGGCGCGCGAACGGTTCGTCAAGGTCGCCGAACAGTTCGCGAAAGCCGGCAACGCCTTCACCCAGATATTCACCATCCATCGAAACGAAACGCCATCGCGGATCGTCGCGCCGCATCGATGCGACGAACGCTCGCGCCTCCGAACCGTCGCCCCAATTCTTGCGCGCGGCGGTGACGCCGGCTCGCGAAACGACGCTTACGCGAGTCCCCGGCGGCGCAAACGCGGCCAGCCGTTCGTCCACGCATCGCTGCACGCGCGAGGGCACTGTAAAGTCGATCGAGTTCGGCAGCGGTTGCGCGAGATCGAACGACGCCAGGCGCTCCTTACGCACCAGCAAGCGCGCAAGGTTGCGCGCCTTGGTATGAAACGGATACGCGGTCCGGCCCTCCGTTTCGGGATAGTCGGTCCACAACAGCACCTCGGGCGCGAACTCGCGCACCGCCGAATCCAACGGCGCTGCAAGCGTCAAGTCGGCGCTGCCGCCGCGCAGGCGGCGCAACTCCACGCCGAGATGCGTCGTGCCGAGCAACGCTCCGTCGCCGGGCGCGCGTACGCCGCTCGCAAGCGGCGTGAAATAGGAATTGCCTTCCATGACGCTGGCGTAGTCATCGCCAAAGCGTACGATTGCATAGGTGTTGCTCGGCTCGAGGAGCGCCCCGATGGCGCCGAGCTGCGCCCAGTCGCCCAATCCGTGCGGCCAGTAGATCAATACGCGCGCATCGCGCACGCCGGCAAAG
>JBAUZB010000243.1:0-1843 GCA_049585095.1 Candidatus Tumulicola sp. | reverse complement strand
CTCTTGAACTGAGCCACGGAACGCCACCCCGAGATGGCGGTGCGCTTCCGGCGTGGCGCGGCGGCCGGAGGCGGTGCGCGTGACGAACCCTTGCTTGAGGAGATACGGTTCGACGACGTCCTCGAGGGTTTCCGCATCTTCGGTAAGCGTAGCGGCAATCGCGCCGATGCCGGCGGGTCCGCCGCCATATTGCTCGACGATGGTGCGCAAGAACGCGCGGTCCAAACGGTCTAACCCAAGCTCGTCGACGCCTTCACGTTGCAGCGCTTCGGCCGCGACGTCTGCCGTGATCCGACCGCCGGCGCGCACCTCGGCGAAATCGCGCACGCGGCGCAGCAGCCGGTTAGCGATGCGCGGCGTACCGCGGCTGCGGCGGGCGATCGTCGCGGCCCCGGCCTCGTCGATCGGAACGCCGAGGACGCTCGCCGAGCGGTGCACGATGCGTTCGAGTTCTTCGGGCGCGTAGTAGTCCAAATGGTGAACGATCCCAAAGCGCTCGCGCAACGGCGCCGTCAGCATTCCCGCACGCGTCGTCGCCCCCACCAGGGTAAAGCGTTTCAGCGGCAGCTTCAACGTCTTGGCGTACGCGCCGCGATCGACGACGAAGTCGATCTGGAAATCCTCCATTGCCGGATAGAGAAACTCTTCGACGACGTGCCCGAGGCGATGAATCTCGTCGACGAAGAACACGTCGCCTTCTTCGAGCGCGGTGAGAATGCCGACCAGATCCTTGGGCTTTTCGAGCGTCGGACCGCTGGTCGGGCGGAAGTTCGCCCCGAGTTCGCGCGCGATCAGTCCCGCAAGGGTCGTCTTTCCGAGTCCGGGCGGCCCGTAGAACAGCACGTGTTCGAGCGGTTCGCCGCGGCCGCGCGCGGCGTCGATTGAAATGCGCAGATTCTCGACCACGGTTTCCTGGCCGACGTAATCGTCGAACGTGCGTGGCCGCAGGCTCGCCCCGTAGACTTCGTCCTCGAGCATGTCGTGCGGATCGACGACTCGATCGGTTGCCGCCAACGGCGCGTCGGCGTCGCGCGCGTCGTCCGGTCCGAGCAGGCGTTTGCGCGCGTTACCTTCGCTCATGCCCGTTCCTTCGACGCTTTGCGGCGGTACATCTCCGCGAGCAAACGCTCGGCATCGGCGATCTGCGGATCGGCTTCGAGCGTTTCGCGAATCATTTTTTCGGCCTCGCTGCGTTTGTATTCGAGCTGCACGAGCACCGCCAGTGCCTCGGCGGCGAAGTCCGGAATGACGACCGGCGGTGCCGGCGGCGCATCTTGAATGAGCAAGAACTTTGCAACCTTGCCCTGGAGTTTGGCCACGATGTCGCGCGCCTTCTGCTGACCGATCCCCGGCAGGGTTTTCAAATAGGCGTGATCGCCGCGGTCGATGGCGCGCGCGATCGCCGACATCGGCTGCGAAAACGCCCGCGCGGCCGAACGCGGGCCGATCGACGCGACGGTGATGAGCGCTTCGAAAAATTCGCGCTCGATCGCATTGGTAAATCCGTAATAGGCAAAGCGGGCGCTGTTGCCCTCGATCCCGAGCACGGCATAGATTTCCAGCGCCACCGGCAAGCCCGGCTCGGACGGAACTTTGTCGGCGACGCACGGCGGCAGAATGATGTCGTAGGCGAGACCGGCGGTCACCACGACCGCGGTGTCGGCGACGCGCTCGACCAGCGATCCGCTAATGCGCGAGAACGACACTATCGCGTCCTTCGGCTGCGCTCGCCGTTGATCGCGACGGCGCGACCGGTCATGTTGAGGAAGGCGAGCGCCAGCGCGAGCGCGTCGGAAACGTCGTCCGGCTCGGGCGCGCGGCGTAATCCGAGGAGGTGCGTGAC
>JBAUZB010000242.1:0-16689 GCA_049585095.1 Candidatus Tumulicola sp. | reverse complement strand
CGGCAGGACGCACGCTCCGCACGGCGACGGCGGGTGAGCGCAAACGCAATGCCGCCTCGCGGAAGGCGTCGGTAGCGGCCGGTTCGCCCACCACCCGCACCGACAATTCCGGCGAGAGCCAGCGCCGGAGTGCCCGTCCGTAGGGCGCCGCGAAAGAACCAGCCGCCGCGAACGTGTCGGCATACAGGGCCAGCGTTCGCCCGGCGCTATCGCGATATTGCGGCTCGCCGGTGAGGCCGCTCAAGCGCACGAGGGATTCGGCGAGGAGCGCGTTGTCGACGATCGGTCGGTCGGGGATATCCAGGCGGCCGAGTTGATCCTCCAACGGGAGGTGATCGTAGAACCCGCCGTCAGCGGCCTCGAACCGTGCGAGCAGCTCTCCCGCAAGCGCTTGTGCGCGCTCGACGAAGCGCGACTCGCCCGACGTTTCGTGAGCTTCGAGGAGCGCCCGCAGATACGCCGTTTGGTCGGTCAGCAGACCACGCACCTGCGGCGAATCGCCCGGCACCACGAAGTGATACGCCAAACCGTCGGGATCCATCAGCCGGTCGTGCACGCCGTCGAGCGTTTGGCACGCGTCGCGCACCATGGCGTCGTCGTCGAGCGCCCGTGCCGCCAGAAACCAAGCGCCGGCGAGGCCGCACGTCCAGTTGGTATACGAAGTGCGATCGACGAAGGGAGCGCGGCGCTTGCGGCGCTCCTCGAGCGGCAGCGCAAAATACGCTTCGTCGGCATCCTGGCTGCCCGCGAAGAAGCCGGTCTTCGGATCGCGCAGCACCTCACGGACGTAACGCACCGCCGAAACGAGGATCGCCTGAAAATCCCTGGTGGGAGCGAACAACGCAAGCTGCGCGAGGACGCGGAGTAACCCCGCATGGTCTTCGGCCATTTTTTCGAAATGCGGAACCGACCAATCGCGCGTGGTCGAATAGCGGAAGAATCCGCCCTCAACGCGATCGTACATGCCGCCGCGGGACATACCCAGCATCGTCGTGGCCACCATCGCATAGAGGTGCTCATCGCGCGACAGGCGCCACTCGCTCAGGAGAAATTCGAGCAAATCGGGCTGAGGAAATTTCGGCGCATCGCCGAAGCCGCCGTATTCGTCGTCGTAGGTGGTGCCGATCTCCTCGACCAAGCCGGCGATGGCGGCTTCTCCCAAACGGTCGGGCGATGACGGCACGTAGTCGGCACGTCGCGGCATGGCGGCAGCGCGCTGCGCGATGCCGGCTTTGTTTTCGCGATAGAACTGCGCGATGTCGCCGAGCGCGCGCCGCATCTGCTCGGGCGTCAAATAGGTGGCGCCCGCGATCGTCGAACCATCGGGTGCAAGAAAGGCCGTCGTCGGCCAGCCTCCCATGTTGTAACGGGCGTTCACGTCGGGGCGGCGATCGTTGTCGACCCGAATCGGGACGAAGCGTTCGTTGATAGCCGCGATGACGCCGGGATCGGAATACGACGTTTCATCCATGACGTGGCACCAGTGGCACCATACCGCCGAAATGGATAGCAAAATCGGTTTGTCTTCCGCGCGCGCGCGCTCGAAGGCGCCGCTTTCCCAGGGCATCCAGGCGATCTCGCTCGCGCGATTCGAGCGCGGAGAAAAGCGAAACTCATTCATCGGGGTCGGCAGCTCCTCGCAGGAATGAAGCGGCGTAAAATATGGCAATCACCGCATACAGCGCCAAGGCAGCGAGGCCTGCCGCCTCGCGCCGCGTCGCGAGCGTGAATGCGAACGCGGCGGCAAACGCCAGGCTTGCAAGCGCATAGCTGCGATGCGTGCGCGCGGTCATCGCATACACGTGCGCGTCGTAGTAACCGCCGCCGACGCGGCTCCGATGCCAAGCGATCGCCGCCACCACGAGCGAAACGATGAAACCGGCGAGACACCACGCCATGGGAGTGCCGCCTTCGACGCACGGGCGCCGGCCGCTTGCGCTTGCAGGGTAGAGCGGCCGTTTGGCGTCGAACCCGCAAGCGATGCCGTCTTCGTCGCGCCCGGGCGAACTCGAAACCTACAAGAAAAAACGCGATTTCAAGCTGACCCCCGAGCCAAGCGGCAAGAAAGCCGCGCCCGGAAAGCGGTTGCGCTTCGTCGTGCAAATGCACCGCGCAACGCGACTGCACTACGATTTCCGCTTGGAGGCCGGCGGCGTGCTGGCGTCGTGGGCCGTGCCCAAAGGGCCGACGCTGGCGCCGTTAGACCGGCGGCTTGCCATGCACGTGGAGGACCATCCGCTCGACTACCGGGATTTCGAAGGCAACATCCCGGCGGGCCAATATGGCGCGGGCAGCGTGATCGTCTGGGATAAGGGAACGTACACTCTCGTCGAAGGCGACGATCCGGCAGCGGAAATCGCCGGCGGTAAAATCAAATTCGTCTTGAACGGAACGAAACTTCGCGGCGAATTCACGCTGGTTCGCATCAAGGGACGCGAAGGCGAACACGGCGATCCCTGGCTGCTGATCAAGGATCGCGACGAACACGCCGACGCACGGTACGATCCCGCCAAACATCCGGAATCGGTGAAGAGCGGAAAGACCCTCGACGACGTCGCGCGCAATCCGCGCGCGAAGATTTGGAACTCCAAAGAAAAGGCGCACCACGCCGCGGCCGCACGCCGGCCGGTTCGCGCGAAGCGCGACCCGCTTCCGAAGCTGAAGTCGGTCATGCTCGCTACCCTGATCGACGCGCCGTTCGACGACGACGATTGGCTCTTCGAGATTAAATGGGACGGCTATCGCGCGATCTGCACCGTCGACGAGGCGGGAAGCCTTACGCTGACCTCGCGCAACGACCTCGACTTCCTGGCGCGCTTCCCCGAGCTGAGCGGACTCGCCGAAGCGTTCAAGAGCGTGCCGATTATGGTCGACGGCGAGATCGTAAGCCTCGACGCCGAGGGGCGTTCGGAGTTTCAGCGTCTTCAAGAGTCGCAGAATACATCCGCGGCGTTGACCTTTGCCGCCTTCGACCTGATCTACGCCGATGGCCGCGATCTGCGAAAAACGCCGCTGGAGGAACGTAAGACGCTGCTCGAGCGCATGATCGCCGACGACGAAGTCGTGCTCTATTCCAAGCACGTCGTCGGCAAGGGCAGTTCGTTGTTTGCGATCGCGCAAGAACGAAACTTGGAGGGGATCGTCGGGAAGAAACGCGACTCGCTCTATCAAGAGCGCCGCTCGCGCGAGTGGGTGAAGATCAAGGCGCAGCTTCGGGCCGAATTCGTCGTGGGCGGCTGGACGGACCCGCGCGGAAGCCGCAAAGGCTTCGGCGCGTTGTTGCTCGGGGCGTACGACGGCTCGTCGCTGCGTTACGCCGGCAACGTCGGTACCGGCTTCTCAACCAAAGCGTTGCGCGAGCTCCACGCGCGATTGTTGCAATTGGCGCGGAAGACGTCGCCCTTCGATACGCCGGTCGAAGGCAGCCTGAAAGCGCACTGGGTCAAGCCCGAGCTGGTCGTGGAAGTACGCTTCACCGAATGGACCCGGGACTTACTGCTGCGGCACCCGGCCTACCTCGGGCTGCGGCCGGATAAAGCCGCCAGGAGCGTTACGCTCGAGATTCCGGTGCACCGGAGAACCCGATGAGCGACGCGGAACGCGTGGTCGTGACGGTCGATTCGCGCCGTCTCTCCCTTTCGAACCTCGATAAGATCCTGTGGCCGCGCGACGGCTACACGAAAAGCGATCTGATTGACTACTACCGTTCGGTTTCCGGCGTCATCGTCCCATATCTGCGAGATCGGCCGCTGACGCTGCAACGATACCCCAACGGCATCGACGCAGCGTCGTTCTTCGAAAAACGGCTTCCGAAGGGCGTTCCGGATTGGGTCGCGCGCGTGACGACGACGGCCTCCGACGGCGGAAAGAAAGTGACGTACGTGGTGTGCAACGACGAGCCGACGCTGGTGTACGTCGCGAATCTCGCTTCGATTCTGCTGCACGCGTGGACGTCGCGCGTCGACTCCCTCGACGAGCCGGACTTCGTATTCTTCGACGTGGATCCAGGCGAGAAATGCACCTTGAAAACGCTGGCAACCGTGACGCTGGCGATTCGAGAAACGCTGGATGCCATTGGGTTGCAGGCGCTCGTGAAGACGTCGGGCGGAATGGGTTTGCACGTGTTCGTTCCGCTGGCGGCCGGCTATTCGTACGAGACCGCAAAGCTCTTTGCCGAGCTGCTGGCACGCCAGGTTGCCGCGCAGCTCGGCGAGGCGGTCACGCTGGAGCGTTCGGTCGGCAAGCGATCGCCGACGGCGGTCTATTTAGACTTCGTCCAAGTAGGTCGTGGAAAGACGTACGTCGTGCCCTATTCGGTACGCGCTCGCGACCACGCCCCGGTGTCGACGCCCCTGCAATGGTCCGAAGTGGAAGCGTTCGCACGGAAGCGAGGCGCCATCGCTCCGTCGGACGAGTTCGCACAGCATACGATCCGCACCACCGCCAAGCGTCTAGGGCGTCTCGGGGACCTTTGGGGCGGCAAGGCCTGGAAGCGGCAGCGCCTCGAGAACGCGATCGCTCGGGCTCGGACCGCCTGGGGGTGATGCGGACTGCGGCACGGGGACATGCGGCCTCAAATCGGGTAGAATAGGCAGACTATGGCGCATGCGATTTGGTCTGGAGCGATCAACTTTGGGCTCGTGACGATACCGGTCAAGCTGTTTACGGCGGTGAAATCCGACGAACTGTCGTTCAACTTGCTTCACAAAACCGACGAAGGGCGCATCAAGTACGAGCGGACGTGCAGCGTCGACGGCAAAACCGTGCCGTGGGACGAAATCGTCAAAGGCTACGAATACGAAAAAGGCCAGTACGTCATTCTGACCGACGACGACTTCAAGAAGGTCAATCCGGAAGCGACTCAGTCGGTCGACATTCTGGAGTTCGTCGAATTGGATAAAATCAATCCAATGTTCTTCGACAAGCCGTACTACCTCGAACCGACCAAGCAGGGTCGCCATGCCTACGCCTTGCTGCGCGAAGCGTTGTCGAAGAGCAACCGCGTCGCGATTGCGCGCGTCGTCATACGAACCAAGGAATACATCGCCGCGGTGAAGCCGCTCGACGATGCGCTCGTGCTCGAGTTGATGCACTGGGCCAACGAGATCGTTGCCGCCGACACGCTCGAGGTTCCGGCGCGCGAGAAACTGCCGGAAGCCGAGATGAAAATGGCAAAAATGCTCATCGACGCCATGAGCGTCGACGCTTTCGACCCCGACAAGTTTGCCAACCGCTATCACGACGAAGTGCTCGCGATGATCGAAGCGCGCGCGAACGGCCAGGAACTGCCCAAGGCGAAGAAGGTGGCGCCGCGCGCCAAAGTCGTCAATCTCATGGACGTGCTGGCACAAAGCCTCGAAGAGAGCAAGAAGCGGCGCGCCGCGTCGAACGGCCGCAGCGCGTCGCAGGACAAACCGGCTACGAAACGGCGCAAGAAAGCGGCTGCGTAAAGCCTCCGGCTTACTGCACGTTTTCGGCGCGGGCCGTCTCGGCTTCGCTCCCGAACAAGCCTTCGCCGTCGGTCGAATCGGTGCGTGTTTCGCGGCGCGCGTTGGCCAGGCCCATAGCCAGCGCGACCGTCACGAACGACAGCGACTCGACGCCGGCAAATGCCGGCCCGAATCCGGCCAGGAGCCCGGTGGAAACCGGCGGAGCCAAAATGCCGGAAAGCGAATCGAGCGACGAACTGGCGCCCAAGACCATGCCCTGCTCGCGATCCGTGGCGGCGTTACTGATCAACGCGGTGATGCCCGTGTTCACCAACGCCATACCGAACGAAAAGAAAATCATCGTCAGGCTCAACATTGCCATGTCGTGAACGAACGGCAGTGACGCGAACGCGCCGGCGAGCGATACGAGCCCAACGTTCGACATCGCGCGGTCACCGAGCCACGCCGAAATACGGCCGATCGCGAAAACGTTGACGAGCACGTTGAACACCGCGAACAGCGAGAAAAAATAATCGGTCTGGGTAAGTGAAAATCCGAGCTGGCGCTGCAGGTAGAGCGCGATGACCGCAAACCAGCCGTACAGACCGAGCGAGATCGCGAGCTTCTGCCACAGGATCCGCGAGAGTCGAGGTTTCCGGAAACTCGCGAGGATTTGGCGTAAGCCGATCTGCTCTTCTGCGGTCGTGCGGGCTCTCGATTCGGGCAGCATGACGATGGTGAGGAGTAAGGTCGCGAGTTGGAGTGCGGCGGCGGCCAAGAACGGTGCCGCGAAACCGTACCGCGCGAAGAGAAGGCCGCCGCCGAACGGTCCGAAGATCATGCCCGCGCCGAACATGGCGCCGATGAGGCCGAACGCGCGCGAACGGTCCTTGGCTTCGACCAGATCGGCCACGTAAGCTTGGGTGATGCTGATATTTCCGCCCGAGATGCCTTCGATGATGCGGGCGACGAATACCAAACCGATGCCGGGCGCGAAAGCCAGCATCGCCCAGCCGATGGTCGCCCCGATTTGGGAAACGATCAAAACCCTCTTGCGACCGAATCGATCCGAGACGGCGCCCCACAACGGCGCGGTCACCAGTTGGCACAAGGAGAACGTTCCAAAAAGCACGCCGACGACGAACGGCGATGCGCCGAAGTGCGTTACGAAGTACGGCAGCATCGGAATCAGCATGCTGAAACCGATGATGTCGATGAACGTTACGCCGAGAATCGGAAGAAGCTTACGAATCATGGAGCGACTCAACCGGCAAGATTATCGGAGCGAGCCGCTCGTTCTTGCGAAGGATGTCGAGTTTGTACGGGCGGCTCAGGTCGACGTTCGTGAGTATTTTATGGAGGGCGTCGAGCCCGGTTAAGCGCCGTCCCTCGAAGGCCAGCAGTAAATCACCCTGTTTGATCCGGGCGGTATCGGCCGGGCTGCCCGGTTCGACCGAATTCACCAGGATTGCGCGGCGATCGCCGAGGCCAAAGCGGCGGGCGGCGGCCGGTGCCAGTACGACGTCTTGGCCGGCGATGCCGAAGTAGCCGCGACGGACTTTGCCGTCGCGAATCAACAGGCCGGCGATGTGCTTGGCGGTGTCGATCGCGATGGCAAAGCACAATCCCTGTCCCGGGAGCACCGCCGTGTTGACGCCGATGACGTCGCCGTCGGCGGTTACCAGCGGTCCGCCCGAGTTGCCCGGATTGAGCGCGGCGTCGGTTTGAATGATGTTGTCCATCAAGCGGCCCGACTGCGATCGCATCGAGCGCCCGAGCGCGCTCACCACGCCGGCCGTGACCGTGTAGGCGAGACCAAACGGATTCCCCACCGCAACCACCAACTGGCCGGGCCGCAACGCGGCCGAGGCGCCGAGGCTGACGTGGGCCAAGTCCGGCGCGTCGATGCGCAGCACCGCTAAGTCGGCGTGAGGGTCGTCGCCAACCAGCCGCGCGTCGAATTCGCGGCCGTCCAGAAGTGTCACGCCGATACGCTCCGCGCCGTGCACGACGTGGCTGTTGGTGAGGACGAAGCCGTCGGGCGTGAAGACGAAGCCGGAGCCGTTGCCGCCGTGACGGCCTTGGTGCGCTTCGATGCAGACCACCGCTGGGCTCACGCGTTCGGCGGCTGCGGTGACCGCAGCAGAGTACGGATCGAGCAACGCTGGTTTCTCGATCGCGGTCAGGGAAAGGGCCATGTTCGGTCCCTCTAAGACCCGGGGTTCAATCGGCCGGTTGCGATGGCCGTCGCGCGGCGATGTGACGGGAGGCCTACCGAAGCGGAACGAATCGGGTCGGGTCCCGCGCCCAGATGGCGGAATTGGTAGACGCGCTGGTTTCAGGTATCAGTGGTGGCAACACCGTGGGGGTTCGAGTCCCTTTCTGGGCACCAAATGCAAAAAGCGCCTTTATGGCGCTTTGCATTTGGCCTGATGCGGTGCGCCCCCACGGTAGCGCCACCACAGCGGAGGGCGAAGTGCGGAGCGGTTTTTAGACTTGCTGCCGCGAAGCGGCTGCAAGCAATACCGTGGGGGTTCGAGTCCCTTTCTGGCCTGATGCGGTGTGCCCCACGGTGGCGCCACCACAGCGGGGCGCGAAGCGCGGAGCGGTTTTGAAACTTGCTGTCGCGAAGCGGCTGCAAGCAACACCGTGGGGGTTCGAGTCCCTTTCTGGGCAGAGAACGGCCGCTCGATCGCACCAAATCGAATTTCTTGTGATTTACCGCAGCTCCCGACCTTTCGAGAGACCGGCGACGAGAAGAAGTCTCGCCAATGACCTCCGCAGCATCG
Source organism: Candidatus Tumulicola sp. (assembly GCA_049585095.1). Classification (GTDB taxonomy): domain Bacteria; phylum Vulcanimicrobiota; class Vulcanimicrobiia; order Vulcanimicrobiales; family Vulcanimicrobiaceae; genus Tumulicola. The sequence continues at coordinate 8,471 of JBAUZB010000242.1, read as the reverse complement.
GCATAGCGCAAGGCGACGTCTTGATGGTTCATGCGGCCGTTCGTAAACTCGGACCGGTCTTAGGTGGAGTCACGACTCTGGTGCAAGCCCTTCTCGACGCGGTGGGTGACCGCGGAACGCTGGTCGCCTACGTCGACTGGGAGCCGGGCTTCGATCCGTACGCAGTCGACGAGGCTCTCGCCGACGACGTGCCGATATTCGACAAACACATTGCTCGCGCGGCGCGAGAATACGGAATCCTCCCGGAAGTCATTCGCACCTGGCCCGGTGCCGTCCGAAGCGACAATCCGGACGCCGGCATCGCAGCGATCGGTGCACGCGCGGAATGGTTGTGCCAAGACCACGCCTTTTCGTACGGCTACGGTCGAGGGTCGCCGTATGCGAAGCTCGTCGAAATAGGTGCGAAAGTCATCGTGCTAGGCGCGCCGCTCGAAACGATCACGCTGCTTCACCATGCCGAAACTGTCGCTCGTTTGACGGCAAAGCGCGTGAAGCGCTACTCGCGCAAACTACTGATCAACGGGGAAGCGTGCTGGGTCGACATTGAAGAGTTTGAATCTTCCGAGCCGGTCGTTGACGGCATGCCGGCCGACCACTTTTCGCAGATCGCATCGGTTGCCCTGAAGGCAGGCGCCGGACGCTACGGGCGCGTAGCAGCGGCGGACTCGTACCTTTTCGATTCGCCGGCATTACATCGAGTTGCCGTGCGTTGGCTGGAGGAATGGCAACGAGACCGTTAGCTTAGGAGGCGTCGTTTAGTTCGATCGGCCACTTTCGAACATTTAGGCCCATAATCGCAGGCCACAACGCGAACAACGGTTGGCTACGAATACGCGCGGCCGCTTGTTTCGAGACTGGAACCAGCTAAAGTCGCGGAGCAGCGGGCTAGCTACGGTGTCGGCGCACACGCCTTTTCGCTGAAGTCCGAATAATCAAAATGTCCTGCCTTGCCGTCTCCAGCCGGCGCGACCAATCGAATCCTAAAGCAATCGCCGTTCGCCCAGCCATCCTTGTCGACGATCACCGCAAACGACGCGGTGCCCCCCGACGGAATGACATTTGCCGGAACCGGTGAGCCGATGGTTCCGTTGCGTTCGATTTCCATGGTTTTGGGGAAGAGGCAGAGCGATTGAGGGCAATAGACTCCCCAGGTGAACACCAAACCCAGCCCCCCGTTAGCAAGCCGTTGCGGACACGTCGTTGATCCTTCCGCCGGACATACGAGTGACGGGTTGAGGCTCGCGGTTAGCGACTTCGGCGCGGCAATACCTTCGCTGATGTCCTGCGCCGAAGCGGCATGAACAGACGCGAAAAAAGGGGCGCGGCTATGACGGCAAGGGTACGCTTCACGAGCCAACCTCCGCAATCTGGGGTTCGACTTCGCCCCGCGACGGCCATCCCGCCGGCCTTCAGGCCGAGACGCCATAATCGAGGAGGGTTTGTCGCACTTGCGAATGGTATCGGTGCGCTCCCGTCTGGAGGTGTAGGATGGCGCCTAAGCTATTTTTGGGTGCGGTTTGTTTTTCTCTCCTTGCCGTTGGCGCGGCAGGCTGCTCTTCGTCCGGTTCGCCGGCGTTCGGTCCTAACGCCGGCCCGGCGCAATCAGTTACGTCGGGAAACCGTCATTCAGGATCCAGCAGCAAGATCAAACACGTCGTTATCATCATTCAAGAAAATCGAAGCTTCGTGAATCTCTTCTCCGGCTTCCCCGGCGCCGACGCTCCAAAGGTTGGGTACGAGCACGACGGCACCAAGGTGACGCTCAGCCAAATGAGCTTCAAAGGGCTCGGCTTAAATCACGGATTCAATACGTCGGTCGTCGATTGGGACAACGGTAAGATGGACGGGTTCGATCTGAGCAGCCCGTCGTCGCCGAAGTTCCCCTATTCGTATCTGACTCGCTCGGACGTCACGCCGTACTGGACGATGGCGAAGTCGTACGTCCTCGCCGATCGCATGTTTCCGACGCAATTCGGCGGGAGTTTCTCAGCGCACTTAAATCTCATCGCCGGAACGGATAAGATCAGTCCGACGGTGGCCATAACCGACTATGCTTCCATGGATCCTTGGGGATGCGATGCGCCCAACGGGACGAAATCGTTCATCGTAAACTCGAGCCGGCAGGTCAGTAAGAAAGGGCCCTTTCCCTGCTTCACGCAGTTCAAAACGATGGCCGACACGCTCGACGCGGCCGGCGTTTCGTGGAAATACTACGCACCGCAAACCATCGATTGCTCCGACGAATGCGACGGCGGAGGCTTAGAATGGTCGTCCTTCGATGCCATCAGCAACGTCAGATACGGGCCCGACTGGCAACGCAACGTCATCAATCCGCAAACGGCGATTCTCAACGACGCTCCAAATGGAACGATGGCGTCGGTTTCGTGGGTCGTGCCGGACTTAAAAGATTCCGATCACCCGGGTACCAATAGCGACACCGGTCCTTCTTGGGTGGCGGCCGTGGTCAACGCCATCGGTAAGTCGCAGTACTGGGATTCGACCGCTATCGTCGTCGTGTGGGACGACTGGGGCGGCTGGTACGACGACGCGCCGCCGCCGCAGCTGGATTTCTTGGGGTTGGGGATTCGAGTTGGTTGCGTGATCATCTCACCCTACGCCAAGGCGCATACGGTTTCGCACACGCAGTACGAGTACGGTAGCATCCTTAAGTTTATCGAGGAGACGTTCGGTCTCGCGTCGCTGGGTTATAGCGACGCGCGCGCCACCAGCATCTCCGACAGCTTCGATTTTACGCAGGCTCCGATTCCGTTCAAGCACATCAAGGCGAAGTATCCGGCGAAGCACTTTCTGCTGGAACGCCCGTCGTTCCGGCCGCCGGATGACGAATAACTCAGGAGGTTCTTACGACCAGCGCTCGGCGCAGATGTAATTTCCTCCGACCGATGGGCGCTTCACCTGGTTTCCCTTGTAAAAGTACATCGGATGCTGATCGACGGGGCAGTAGTGCGTCACGAGGCTTTTGCGCGTCTGCTTTTCGTTTTCGATATGCGAACCGCCGTGCATGAGCTCGGCAGCCCAAATGAGCACGTCGCCCTTCTTCGGCCGAAATTGGGTAAAATCGAGTTTGGCCGCGCGAGCCATCGCGTGCAGTCCCTCGGAGAATCCGTCGACTTCCGGGTTCCCCGGTTTGACCCAGCGATCGCCGCCCGAGAAAAGGTAGTCCGGAAGGGCATGGCTTCCAACGTAGTATTCGAGCTCACCGGACCCTGGCACGATGTCTTCTAACGCGATCCACGAGGCGACGAACTCCTGAGACGAGCTGACGCGAACGAATGCGGTGTCGCGGTGCACTCCCTGTTGCGACCCGCGAAGAAATCCTAACGACTGGAAAGCAAGCGCCGGACGTTCGAATATGATATTCAAGAATCGCGAAATCGCCGGAGAGAATATGATCTGTTGCGCCGACTGCGAAGCCTCGTGCATGTCGAGAATCTTGGCTTCCTTCTCCAGGGTATTCGCGCGGTTCGCAGCTTCGATGTGATGTCCGGTCGAATCCCAGTAGGAACATTTCCGCGGAATCTTTCCATCGACGATGCTTTCGACGTCTTCGAGCACGCGGTCGATCATGTTTGGATCGGTCGCTCTTGGAAGCAGGACGAAACCCTTCTGGATGAAGTCGTTGACCAGTCGGGCTTCAGACGGGGAGACCGCTCCGATGGCGACCTTGCCGGCGAGCACAGCATCGGCGTTGTTCAGATCGGTCCACAAGCCGCCAAACTGGCTCCGGAATCCGGGGCGGACCGGTGGATTGACGTCGTGCGGATCGTACGACGGCAACTCCTGATTGATGAGCTCGGGGATCGTGGTGACCTCAGCCTTGTTCTGCAAGATAGCCATTTTGAACGATTTACATAGGCCTGGAAGTCATCCCTTTGATTCAGTGCGAGCCTCGTCGCGGCGACGCGCATTGGAGGCGGACCCGAACGCCGTTCGGAGTCCACTAGCGTTGCGCGATGTTGAACGTCAACCCGAACGGGTCCCGGATGTAGCATCGCGGGACGGCGGGGTTTTCCTCGACGACCGTGCATCCGACGGCGAGGAGTGCGCTCTTTGCCTGCTCGAGCGAATCGACCTCAAAATCGAACACCGCGCCGTGACCTTCCCCGCGCTCGACGTAGAGCGTGAAACCGCCCGTTTCGAATCCCACCAGGTTCTCGGCCGCATGACTCTGCACGAACCCAAGTCTGCCGCAGAAGGCTCGTGCGGCGTCAAAGTCTTCGGTTCTAATGATAACGTCGCGCGTCGAAGTAGTCATATGCCGCGCGGCTTCGTCGAGTGGGTCGCCTTCTCCGGGTAAGTCGCCGCAGCAGCGCCGGAGCGGCTCGACTTCGAAAATATCCTTCCAGAGATGTCCGAAAAGCATCCTCTCAAACGTCTACAGGCCACTAGACCCACAGACGCTTTTCAGGAGACACGTTCATGAGTGAATTTCTCTATCTCTACCGCGGCGGTCAGCGTGGCCAGACTCCGGAGCAGTCACAGCAGATCATGCAGAAGTGGCTCGCCTGGATGAAAGAGCTCACCACCAGCGGCAATCTCAAAGATCCCGGGCAGCCCCTCGAAGAAGAGGGTAAAGTCGTCAACGGCAAGGGTACCGTTACCGATGGTCCGTACGCCGAAGCCAAAGATCTCGTCGGCGGATTCACCCTCGTCGAGGCCGACAGTCTTGCGCGCGCATCCGAACTCGCGCGTGGCTGCCCGATCCTCGAAGTCGGGGGCAGCGTCGAGGTGCGCCCGATTATGAAGATGGATATGTAGCGTGGAACCTAGCGACCATCTCTTCCGCCACGAGGCGGGACGCATGGTCGCCGCCCTCACTCGCTTATTCGGCCTTCACAACCTTGCGCTGGCAGAAGACGTCGTTCAAGACGCCTTCTGCCGCGCTCTCGAGGTTTGGAAGCTTCACGGCGTGCCGGAAAACCCATCGGCATGGTTGATGAAGACCGCCAAGAATCGCGCGCTCGACCTCCTACGCCGCGAACGCACCGCACGAACCTTCGCGCCCGACCTCGGGCGCCTGCTCCAAACCGAATGGACGGTGGCCAACGCGGTCGAGGAAGTTTTCGACACCGTCGGCATCGCCGACGACCAGCTGCGGATGATGTTCTCGTGTTGTCACCCGCGGCTCGCCCAAACGGCGCAGGTGATGCTCGTGCTTCAACTGGTCGGCGGGTTCGGCGTGGCGGAAATCGCGAGCGCCTTCGTCAGCACCCAAGCAGCCGTCGGAAAGCGCCTGGCGCGCGCAAAGAAGACGCTGGCCGAATCGGGCCTGCTCTTCGATATCGCCGACGCCGCGGACTTCGCGCAACGTCTTCCGGTCGTGCAGCGTGCGCTGTACCTCGTGTTCAGCGAAGGGTATCACGGCGCGACGGCGCGGGCCGTGGTACGTGCCGATCTGTGCCGGGAAGCGATTCGCCTGTCGATTTTACTCGCCCGGCATCCACTCGGCGATATGCCGTCGACGCGCGCGCTCGTCGCGCTGATGTATCTCGACGCTGCCCGCTTGCCGGCGCGAGTCGACACTTCCGGCGACCTCAGCTCTTTGTTCGATCAAGACCGGTCGCGTTGGGATAGGAAGATGATCGCAACCGGTACCATCTGGCTCGAACGCTCGGCGACGGGATCGCAGCTGAGCCGCTATCACGTCGAAGCGGCGATTGCATCCGTCCATGCGGCGGCGGCGCGCTTTGAAGAGACCGATTGGGCCGAGATCGTTTCGCTGTACGATACGTTGATGAAGGTCGCGCCGTCGCCGGTGGTTGCCCTCAACCGGGCGATTGCGATCGCGCAGCTCCGAGGCCCGGCGCGTGGACTGGAAGCAATCGACGCCATCGCCGGCCGCGATCGCCTGGTGCGTTATCCGTTCTATCACGCGGCCCGCGGCGCGCTCGAACGGCGCTGCGGAAGAGCGAAGGTTGCCGCCGAACACTTTCAAACCGCGCGCGAACTCGCGCGCAATCCGGTCGAGCGGCGTTTTCTCGAAAAACGCATCGCCGAGTGCAGCTGCGGTGAGGCTACGCTGCCGGCGCAGTAGCTCTAATGGTTGTGCGCCAGAATGTTCTCGAGAACCCGACCTTCGGCGGCGTCCGGACGGCTGAAATCGAGTCCGGCGCTGGCGGCGGCGCCGTAGGCGCCCGTCCGGTTGCGGCGCGTCACGTCGATTTTCGGTTCGATCGCCGCGTACGGCCGTTGGTTCGTAACGTTGCCGAAAGCGGCATACAGCGGCACTGCCATCGCGTCGTACGCCGACAGCGGCTGCATACCGAGCATGATTTCGATCGTGCGCAGAACGCTCACGGTTGCGTAATGTTCGTGATGCACGCCGCCGCGCGCGTAAGGCGAAACGAGATATAGCGTGGTGCGCTGGTCGCCCACGTGGTCGGGACCGTCTTGAGCATCGTCTTCGATTGCGAACAGCGCTGACGAGGTCCACACGTTTGAGTGCGAAATCGTTTCGACCATCTGCCCCAGCGCGTAGTCGTTGATTGCGACGTACGACGACGGCGATAGCTTTCCGGCCTTGCTGCCGTACGTGTGGTCGTTCGGCATCCAGATGAATTCCAGTTGCGGGAGCGTTCCGGCCGCGACTCGCGATTCAAAGTCCCGGCGCCACTCCTTGACGCGATCCAAATCGCTGTACTCGAGGTTCCACCCGGCATACAGCGGGTCGATGCGGCCGTTCAAACTGGGAACGTCGGCAATCCACCGTCCCGGCTGTTTGGGGTTCGGATCGACCAGCTCGCCGAAGTCGCGAAACGATACGTTCGCACGCCGTGCCGCATCCCACAGGTATCCGTTCGCGAGTACGCCGTTGCTGCCGGAGAGATCGTCGACGTCGCGCCGGCCGCCGTAGATTGCCGGCCAGAAGCGTTCGACGTAGTCGTTGGCAAAGGCCGCGTCGGTCCACATGTGGCCGGCCGCGCTGACCTCGCCGCTGGTATATGCGTTATCGAACAGGCCAAAGCGGGTCGCGATCGCGTGTTCGTTCGGCGTCACGGTTCTGCCGAACCACGCTAATGCGGGGTCGCCGTTCCCCGCGCGTACGTCCCCAAGAACCTGGTCGTACGTACGGTTTTCCTTCAACACGAAAAACACGTGCGTGATCGGTCCGTTTGGCCGGACGACGGAATTCGCCGGCCCGGCAGCGTCCCAATCCTTCGACCCTTGCGGATTTTCGTCCGCAGCCGTCGGCAGTTGCCGGATGTCGTAGGCGCGCAGCGATCCGAACTCGATCGCGCCGATATAATCGTGGTCCTCGCCTCTTCGGTAGCGCGGATTGGGACGCGCGCCCTCGCCTTTCCCGTCGAGAACGTAGAGCGTGTTGCCGAGCGGTAGTGCGTCGGTGGGATACCACCCGCCGGGCACGCGGCCGGCGACGCGGCCGTCGCGCAGGATCGCAACCGAATTGGCGCCGCCAAGGCTTACGAAAACGCTGTCGCCCGCGGCGGTAACGGCGTTGGGCGAAACGCCGACGGCGTGAACGTTCACCGACTCGTCGCCCACCGGAACGTCGGTTATGCGATGCAAGTCGTCCGCGTCGTAAATGCCGACGGTATCGGCGTCGCTTTGCGCCACGTACACCTTGCCGTTGACGGCGGTAACTCCGCAAGGATGCAAGCCGGTCGCCCGGCGTTGCACGGCACCGGAAGCGACGCCGATCTTCACCAGCTCGTCGGCGGCGCGCGACGTCGCGAATACGCTCTTGCCGTCGGGGCCGAAGGCGAGTCCCCCGGGATGTGCGCCCACGGCGATCGCCCGCGCGCCGGCCACGTTTGAGAGCGTACCGACGCGCACCGCGCCGTCACCGTCGGTTGCGACCGCGACCGTGTCGCCGTCGCCGGCGACGGCAACGTAGAGCGGATAGGACGATTTGGGGAAATCGATGCGCCCAATGCGCTGCGATGGAACGTCGACCTCGAAGAGGGCATCGGCGTTGGCACCCGCCACGAGAACGTGTTGCGCGTCTTTCCACGCAGGTCGTCCAAACGCGCCCGGCAACCGGATCGAGGCGATCCGCACGAGATTCGGGAGGCGGTAGAGTGCGAGCGCCGGCGGGTTATACCCGGACTCTACGACCGCCATCGTCGTCCCGTCCGGGGATGCCGCCATGCCTTGCGGCATCGTTCCGGTTTGCACGTAAACGCCGGTTGGCGCAGTCAACATCCAACCGTTCGGCAGCACGACCGGTGCGGGCGCGGCGCTGGCCAAAATCGTGAGGCCGGTCGCGACCGGTACCAGAAAAAGCGCGATCCGACCGAACGAACTGTGCACTAGTGGCCTGTAACGCCCAGATGTATAGTGCCGTCATGGGCACCACGCGTGTGATTGGCAAGGCGCGAGGAGGAAGCATAGCCGAAGCTCTGTGACCGACGAGCAACGCAGCCAGCGCGCCCGTGCTGCCCATGACCCGCGGGGCTGACGGTTTCCAGGCGATCTGCATCGTCGCTCTT
>JBAUZB010000241.1:0-20043 GCA_049585095.1 Candidatus Tumulicola sp. | reverse complement strand
CCCGAGGGGCGCTCGCGCTCGCGATTCGGGAAGCCAAGTCGGTGGGGCTCTCACGCGGCGACGTTCGCGAACTATTCGACGCCGCACTCGACCGGTGGTTTCCGGAGGAACGATGAGTACGATTCAGATTTCGAACCTGCGCAAAACGTACGGCGCGGTCGCGGCCGTCGACGGCCTCTCGCTGCAGATTCCCGCAGGTAGCGTGTTCGGGCTGCTCGGTCCCAACGGCGCCGGCAAGACGACCGTTTTCAAATGCATGCTCGGCCTGGCGCGGTACGGCGGCGAAATTCTGTACGACGAAAAGCCGCTGGAACCCGCGACCTTCGATCGCATCGCCTACGTTCCGGAGCGCAGCGTCCTCTACGATTGGATGACCGTCGCCGAACACGTCGAGATGAACCGTCGGGCCTTTTCGAAGTTCGACCCGGCGCGCGCCGCCGAACTGCTGAGTCAGTTCAACGTCGACGCGCGTAAACGCGCTCGCGCTCTCTCAAAAGGTATGCGCACGGCCGCGATGGTCGCACTGGCATTCGCGCGCAACGCCGACGTCATGATTCTCGACGAACCGACGAGCGGACTCGATCCGGTAAACCAGCGGCACGTGCTAAGCCTCATCATCAACGAAGCCGCTCGCGGGAATTCGGTCGTTTTTTCGTCGCACCAGATCGGCCAAGTGGAACGCGCGGCCGAGCGCATCGCGGTGATCGATCGCGGACGCTTGGCGCTCGAGGGTGAGATCGACGATCTCAAAGCGGATCGCAAGATCGTTGAAGGCATTTTCCCCGACGTGAACTACACGCTCGACGGCATAGCCGCCGATCCGCGGGTTGCGCGCATCGATCGGACCGAACGAATCGCTCGGTTGGTGGTACTCGGAGGCGCCGAAGACATTGCGGCGCGGTTGTCGAGCGCCGGCGCCGGCGGCGTTCGTATCCTCGACCTCAATCTGGAGGACATATTCTTATACGCCGTGTCGCCGGCCGATGCGACGGCGGACGTCGTCGCCGAGGCAGGCCGGGCATGACGTACGTGGAGTGGCTGCGAGTCCGCGGCGTGTTGAAGTGGAGCGCGATCGTCCTTCTCGTGTTGGAAGCGCTGCTCGTGGTCTTGCGCATCTCGCTGTTGGCCGTAGGATCGAACGATGCGTTGTCGTTCGTCCACGGCGTCGAAGTCAACCGGGACTCTAACGTGACCCATGCGACGCTACCCGACGGGACGTCGCGCACGATCATCGACAATCGCAAACAAAACGTGCACATCGTCATCGACGATGGCGGCTATCAGGGAAAACGCATCCAGATCGTCGAGACGTCGTCGCACGCTTCACACCATTCGCACAAGACGATATCGATGGGCGACATTCACGTGGAAACGCTTCCGAGCGGTAACGCCACGGTCACCACGATCGAGACCAACCGGCCGGAAGACCTTGCTTACTATTTTGCGATCGCGTCGTTCGTCGGGCTGATCGTAGCCACGGTCCTGGGAGCTCCGTTCGCACGCGAGAACGACGGACATCTCGAGATTACCCTGACCAAGCCGGTTCGCCGTGAGGCGCTCGCGCTGGGGATCCTCGGCGCGGATCTGGCGGGCATTGGCGCGGTCTGGATCATGACGGTGGTCTTTCTCATGGTCGGTCACACGATCTTCGAAGCGCCGCATTTCTCGCTAGGCCCGTCCGACGCGATGGTGATCGTACTCGGGTTGATCGGCGACGTCGCCTGGTACGCGATGCTCTGCGCGGCGACGGCGTCGATGCGGCGGACGTATGGGGCCGTCCTCGGCTTCGCGTGGCCGGTGGCGCTCGTGGTCGCGATCGTGGCGAAGATCGACCTGAGCAGTTCGCAACTCGGTCAAGTCATCCACGCCATCGTCACCCCGCTTGCATGGATCGATCCGTTTTCGTACCTACATTTCGGGCCGGCGTTCACCGTCGACGGGAGGGCCGCCGGTTCGATGGCCGTCTCCCCCGGCCACGAGTTTCCGATGCTCTTGATTCTCGCTCTCGCTTACGGCGCGCTCGCCGTCATTCAATGGCGTCGCGTGGAGGCTTAGAAGAATGGAAATACTAGGAACCAACTTCACGTTGTCACTTGGAGCCTGGCGTCTGCGGTTCGTCCTTGCGGTCGAAGACGTCGACGCTCAACCCGCGGCCAAGGCGCCGCCGCATCGGGTTCGCGTGGTGCCCGAGGACGAGTTCGTCCGCTGATGGTCTACGTCGAGTGGCTGCGCGTGCGCGGTGCGTTGAAGTGGACCGCAATCGTGCTCGGCGGCTTACTCATCGTCACCGCTGTGGTGCGCGTGTGGGCATTCGGACTGGGCGGCGACGCGCTAGCGCACATCGCACGCCTTCAGGCCGATCCGAGCTCTCGCGTAACCGAAACGACCGCACCGGATGGGGCCCATCGCACCGTTATCGACGATCCGCGCGAACGGACGCACGTCGTCGTCGACGAATATGGCTGGGGTCGCAAACACATTGAAATCCTCGATCGCTCCTCGCGCGACCATTCGAACGAATCGATCGTTGCCGGCAGCATCCGCGTGCGGACGCTGCCGTCGGGCGCCGGGTCGCTGGTGGTCATCGACACCAATGGAATTCCGTTGGCAACGTTTGCGATCGTGGGACTCGTCGTCGCGCTCGTCTTTGCCACGCTAGTGGGGTCGCCTTTCGCGCGTGAGAACGACGGCCACCTCGAGATTGCCCTGACCAAGCCGGTGGGACGGACGGCGCTGGGAATTGCAACCATCGCCGTCGACGCCGCGGGAATCGTTACGGTCTTCGCGATCGGCGTTGCGTTCGCGTTCCTCTGCACCGCTCTATTCGAGCTCCCGCGCGTCACCTTCGATACGAGCGATGTGTTTGCAACGCTGCTGGGCATCGTCGCGCCGCTGTCGTGGTATGCGTTACTGAACGTGGCGACGGCCTCGATGAAGCGCGGCTACGGCACGGTCATCGGTTTCGCGTGGCCGGTAGCGCTGTTGATCGTCGGGATCAGCCGGATTCCGCCTCACGAAAACATGGTGCTGCTCGCCGTCACCAAGGTTTTCCGAGGGCTCGCGGTCCTCGACCCGGTGTCGTACATGCACGTTTCCATGCCGGTTGAAGTTGCCGGAAGACTCGTCGTCGGGCGGTCCACCGAATTCAACGTGCTTGCGCTGGCGCTGCTTGCCGTGCTGTACGGCGCGCTGGCGGTGTTCCAATGGCGCCGGGTCGAGAACTAGGCCACTAGAGAACGAAGCCGTTTCGGATGGCCGGCCGTGCAAATTTGAATCCGTCTCTGCCGACCGTGTAAATGTAGATGTTCGGAATGAGCGGATCGCCGAAGACGTTGAAGCTGTATTGCCCGACGAGTGTGGTGAACGTCGGGCTGCGCTGCATCGAAGCCAGCAGCGTAAAGCGCGTGAAAGCGCTAGTGCGCGCAGACGCCGCGATGAGTACTTGAGCTGCCGCATAGCCGTAGGCCGAAAAAGCCGTCACCTGCGAGACTTCGCGCTCGAAATCGGTCAATAGCTGGATGGCGCTGGGGATGCGCTCGAGCGGCGGCAGCGACGAGGCGACGTACGCTCCGTCGAGAGCTTTCGCGTGTGCGGCGATCGTGTCGCCATTGTAGAAACCGTCGCTCGCGCCGAAGTCGCCGGTATAACCGGCGAGCCGAAGTGCTTCGGCCAACGGTCCCAGCATTGCCGTCGTTCCGCACAGAAAAACGTATTCGGGGCTGCGATCGAGGACGGTGCGAGCGGCGGCGGCCGGATCGATGCCCTTCGCCGGAAACAGCAACACGTCGGCCGAGTGCCGCTCCGACTTCGCTTCCTGAACGAAACCGCGGGCGACGTCGTAGCCGTAGTCGCCGTCGAGCGCGACGGCGATGGCGGCCGCTCCACGCTTTTCGGGCAGTACCGAAGCGGCAAAGAGCCGCCCCGACGTGCTGTCCTTTGCCGGAAGGCGAAAGACGTTGTGGTAGCCCCGGTTGGTGATGGCATCCTCGGTGACGGTCGGAACGACGACCGCGAAATTTACGTTGGCGTAACGCGAAAGCGATGCCAGCGTCATCGCTCCGGTCAAATTGCCGACGATGCCGATAACGCTCGGATCGGAAGCCGCGACGCTGGCGTTGGTTGCCGCAAGCGCGACGTCGTTGCGATCGTCGTACGTACGCATTCCCCACACGTGGGAGATCGGCGTGGTGAAGCGATTGGTCTCGTCGACGGCGGCTTGCACGCCCCGCACGACTTCAACGCCGTACTTTTGCAATGGACCGGAGAGCGTAACGTTGACCCCGATGGTCAGTTGCTGCAGGAACGGCTGATTGAGGATTTGAGCCCGCGCGGGTGCAGCCAACGCGCCCATTACGGCCGCCGTGCCGGCGAGAAACGCCGGCCGCTTCACGGCGTGCCGCCAAACGCCGCGGCGGCGTAGCTTGCGACGGTGGTTCCGAGAAACACGACCGAAAACGCCATGTTCGAGACGAAGACGCGTTCGTTGAGCACGAAAACGTTTTCGGCGACGCGCAGCAGACGCTCTTCGTAGAGAACCAGAATCGCCGCCGCCAGCACGCCCACGTAATAGATCCAGCCCGCATGCGCCGCGAAGCCGGCCCCGGCGAGCAAACCCAGCATCGAGACGTGCAGGACGATGGGCAACGCGCGAGCGCTGCCCTCGCCAAAACGTGCCGGCAGCGACTTGATGCCTTGTGCGCGGTCCACCGGCACGTCCATCAATGCGTAGATGATGTCGAAGCCGGCTACCCACACCGTCACTGCGAGAAAAAGCAAAACCGCGGGCCACGTTACCCTCCCAGCGATTCCGATATACGCCCCCAGCGGTGCCAGCGCGTCGACGCCGCCGAGTACGAAGTGCGCCAGCCAGGTGAATCGCTTGCACAACGGATAAACGAGCAGCGCAATGCCGGCGATCGGCAAGAGTTTTACGCACAGCGGATTGAGCATCCAAGCCGCCCACAGCAGCACCAGCAGCCCGGCGGCGACTGCGAACAGCATCGTCGCCGGGGCGAGCGTCCCGCTGGCGACCGCCCGGCGGGCCGTGCGCGGATTGCGCGCGTCGATGTCGCGGTCCAGATACCGGTTCGCCGCCATCGCGGCAGTGCGGGCGCCCAGTACCGCAAGCGTGATCCATCCGAGCGCCGGCCAAGCCGGAAAGCCGCCGGCCGCGAGCACGGCGCCGACGTACGCGAACGGCAACGCAAAGAGCGTGTGCTCGATCCGAATCTCTTTGAGAAACAGCGCGACCTTCACGGCGCTTGCCGCTTCGCAGTCATCGCAGGCGTCGCCAATAACCGGGAGAACGCGGCCGGCCCTTGACCGGACCAATCGTCGGTCTGCAACGCAGCGGCAACCGCGTCGAGTCCGTACTCGCGCCAGCGCTTTGTCACCATCGCACGGACGTTCGAATCCATGATCATATCCGGCGGCCATTCGCGCGAGTAGCCCTCAGCGGCCGTCTTGCGGGTGGCGTCGATGCCGACTTTCACGCCGTATGCGATCTCGTACGAGCCGTGATCCAAATCGTCGACCGGTCCCGGCATCGTCACCAGGTCGCGGTCGGGAGCGAGATTATTGAGGACGAACCACGCAACGGCCCGGCAATTTTGCACGTCCACGTCGTCGTCGACGATCACCAAAACCCGCGTCAGCATCATCATGTGTCCCAGCCCCCATAGCGCGCTCATCACTTTCTTCGCGTGGCCGGGATAGGATTTTCGAATCGACACGATCGCGAGATTGTGGAACCCACCCTCCACCGGGAGATTCATATCCGTAACTTCGGGCAGCACGAGCTGAAGCAGCGGCAGAAAAAGGCGCTCGGTGGCTTTGCCCAGCCAAGCGTCTTCCATCGGCGGCTTTCCGACGACGGTTGCAGCGTAAATCGGGTCGCGGCGGTGCGTCATGCAGGTGACGTGAAACGTCGGAAAGCGGTCGGCTAAGCTATACACGCCGGTGTGATCGCCGAAGGGTCCTTCTACGCGCAGATCCTGGTTATCGACGTATCCTTCCAACACGAACTCCGCTTGCGCGGGTACCAGAAGATCGACGGTTTGCGCTCGCACCAGTTCGACGGGCCGGCCGCGCAGCAAGCCCGCAAATGCAAACTCGTCCAAGAGCGGCGGTAACGGGGCAGTCGCCGCGTACGTCAGCACCGGCTCGGTTCCGATCGCGACTGCTACCGGAATCTTGTCACCCCACGTGGCGGCGTGCGCGCGTCCCTGCTTATGACGCTGCCAGTGCATCCCCGTTTCGCGCGCGTTGTACACCTGCATGCGATACATGCCGACGTTCGGACGCCCGGTCTGCGGGTGTTTGGTCACGACCAGCGGCAGCGTAATGAAGGGACCGGCATCGAGCGGCCACGTCGTCAATACCGGGAGTCGAGCGAGATCGGGCTCGGCCAGGATGACGTCGTGTACGGCAGCGTTACGAACGATTCGCGGCGCCGCATTGGCGAGCGGAGCGAGCTGCATCAGCGCGCTAAGTTTATCGGTCAACGAGGCGCCGGGAGGAGTGATGTCGATGAGCTTGCGGATGCGTGCCGCGGCGGCGTCGAGATTCGGCGCGTCCAACGCCATGGCCATGCGCCGCTGCGTGCCGAATTGATTGGTGAGTACCGGGAATTCGGAGCCGGTCACGTGCGTGAAATACAAGGCCGGGCCGCCCGCTTTCACGACGCGATCGGTGATTTCGGCCACCTCGAGACGGGGGTCGACCGGTGCCGCGACGGTGTGAAGCTCGCCGGCATTGCGCAGCGCATCGACGAACGCGCGCAGAGACGAAAACGGCATGACCGGCTGACTTAGAGGAAGTTGGCAGCGCCCCTGTCCGCGCACGCGTTCCTGGGCATTTGCTAAGCGTGTTCCGGGATGGACGCGACGAAACGCGCTCCGCCTCGACCGGCTTGCTCGATCGTGATGGTGCCGGCATGCGCTTGTGCGATCCAGCGCACGATTGCCAAACCCAAACCGGTGCCCTCGCCGTCGTCGCAGCGGCGGTAGAAACGCTCGAACACGCGCTCGCGGTCCGCCGGTGGAATGCCGTCGCCGTCGTCCTCGACCACGATCTCGCACGTGCGACCGTTGCGCTGTGAGGCGATGCTGACGCAGGAGCGCGCGTGCCGCACGGCATTTTCGAGGAGATTTCGCACCAGCTCGCGCAACCGCCGTTCGTCGCCGTCGACGATTGCGCTCACCGGCAAGCTTTCGACGCGCACGCCGCGGGCCGCGGCTGCAGCGGCGATTTCGCGCGCGCAGCGCGCGACGATCGCCGCAAGATCGACCGGCTCGCATTGGAGCACGCTGCGCCCCGGATCGCGGGCCAGCGTGAGCAAATCGGTGACGATCGCCGACGCATCGAGGGCGTTGGTCGCAATCGCTTCGAAGGCGCTGCGGCTTTCAGGCGTCGCGGCGGCTCGTGCCGCTTGCGCGATCGAGGCGATCGCCGCTAACGGCGATCGCAACTCATGAGCGACGTCGGAGGCAAAAACGCGCTCGCGTTCGCGGGCGGCGAAGATTGGAGCCAGCGTGGCTCGAGCCAGCACGTAGGACGCCGCCCCAAAGGCCGCGATCAGCGGAACGTCGAGCAGCGCGATCGTGAGGACGACGCGACGCATGGCCATGGCCATGGCCGCGGCGGCCTCGGGAGTTCCGAGCGCCGGTTGTAAGAGCGAGGCGTATTCGCGCCGCATGAACGCATACGCGCCGACGTCGAGGGCAATGAGAACGCAAATGAAGACGAGGAGATAGAGTGCCGACGTGCGCGCAATCAATTTCGCAAACGATACCCTACGCCCCAGACCGTTTCGATGACTCCCTCGCCGCCCAGCTTCTTGAGTTTTCGACGAAGTTGACTGACGTAGACGTCGACGATGTTGCTCGACCCGTCGAAATCGTAGTCCCAAATACGTTCGAGCACCTGCGCTCGCGAGAGGGCATTACCCGCGTTGCGCGCGAGCAGCTCGAGCAGCCGAAACTCGGTGGCTCCGAGTTCGAGCGGTTTACCGTCGTAGCTGGCGAAACGGCCGCCGACGTCGACGTGCAACCGTCCGACGTCGATGACCGAGACCAACGGCCGGTCGGCTCGGCGAAGAATCGCGCGCAAACGCGCGATCAGTTCGTTTTCCACGAAGGGTTTGACGAGGTAATCGTCGGCGCCGCAATCGAGGCCGGCGACCCGCTCTTCGACGGCGTCACGCGCCGTGAGCATCAAAATCGGCGTCCGCACCCCTTCGGCGCGCGCGCTGCGCGCGACCGAAAAGCCGTCCATCCCGGGCAAGCCGACGTCCAGGATTGCCGCGTCGTACGTTTGCCCGAGCAGGTGGTCGAGGCCCGTCCGGCCGTCGGTAACGATGCTGGCGGCAAACTTTTGGCCTTCCAGCATGGTGCGTACCGCTCGGGCAATGGGCAGGTTGTCTTCGACGACTAAAATTCGCATGATGATTCCTCTAGTAGTTCCACGGGCCCGGAAAAGCTACTGTCACCGCGCCCCCAAGCTCGGGATGCTGGCCCGGCGCTCCGATCGGAGCCACTTCTTGCAGCAAGAATCGGAACGGAGCGATCATCACCGCACCGTAATAGGTGAAATCGCGGGTCACGAACGGATTGGCGGTAGCGTCGTAGCGTACGGCAAGATATGCGTGGGGAATCGGATAGACTTTCAAGCGAGCGTATCCGCCACTGGAGGTTTGTCTGGTTCCAAAACCGTCGGCATTGCTGTCGTTGCCCCACCACTGCTCGGCTTGAAGATCCACCGGGCCGAGGGTAGCGTGTCCGAGCAATCCATAGCGCGAGTAGGCGTCGTTGAAAGCGGTACTGCCGGTCGGCAAGATGTGGCGCACGCCCTCAAGCGCCTCACCGCCACCGTCTAACTCGATGCTGCCCTTGGAAAAGAGGCCTTGATCGAGCCAAACGCCGACTTCGGGCGTCGAAACGTACGTCGTCAAGCCGGTGTTGACCGGCTTGCCGCCGTAGGGGGCGCCCTGAAAATCACCCACCGCAAAGGTAAGATTCGCGACCAAATTTCCGATCGTACGCTGATCCCACACGCCCCAGCGCGGCGAGGACAGCGGTAAATCGTTCAGCCCGACGTGCGCGCCGTAGTAACCGTACTGTTGCAGGTCGTCCAAGCGCTCGCCCGGCGACTGCGCGAGCGGAAGCTCGAAGAGGCCTAAGCGATACTCCGATTTCGTATGGGCGTTATAGTCGGTAAGAAAGCCGAGGTAGAGCGCGCTCGGGCCACCGCCGGCCCCGAGACTGTAGTGCATGTAAAGCGAAATGTTGCCGACGTCGGCGTTTCCGAGCAGGATGCCGCCCGGCGTCCACCGCCGCGTGCCGGCGGCCGGATCTTGCGAGTACGACATTTGATAGCGAATCGCGAACATGGTGGTTCCGTGTCGTTCGATCGGCAAACGGTACCCGTGCATGCGAAAGTAGTTGCCGAAGCCGTTGAGCTCGGGCAGGACGCTATGACACGCGCCGCAATGCAAGCGATACCGCTGTGCAAAGACTGGAATCGCTCGCGCGGGAGCCGCGTTTACTACGATAACGAGTATCGCCGCGGCGACCGCGGCGATTGAGTTACTGCGCAACGATCGCTCCTCGCATGGGTGCGCCGTAGTGGAAGAAGCAGCCATAGAGATAGGTACCGGGCTTGTCGGCTTTGACCACTTGCGATCCGGATCCGGCCTGCATCGCGCCGCTAGACCAGCCGCCCGACAGCGTCGATCCCGTCTGGTTCAAGGCCTTTTGGCTAAACGGGTAGGCTGAGGGGAACTTTGTCTCGTTCATGCTCTGCGCCGGTGTGATCGACGTAGACGTATGGGCGAAACCATCGCTGTTCATGAACGTCACCGTGTCGCCCACCTTCACGTTGGTGACCGCCGGTTTCATTCCGCCGCTTTGTCCGTATGGCGTTTGCACCGGTTGGTTCAACGTGAGGTTGACGTCGACGATGTGGTTCATGCCGCCACCCCCGCCTCCCGAGCTGCCCGAGGTGGCGATGCCGTTGGGCGTACACGCCGCGATCGCCAGGGCTACGGCCGCGAGTGCGGCCCGCGCGCCGGCGCTCACCGGCCGATTCCCGGCTTCATCGTTCGCACTTCGTCGACGATTGCGTTGGTAAGATCGGTCGACGCAAGCATGGTTTTTTCGAGCTTTCCGCTCGCATCGAAGACGTAAACGAACGTCGTGTGATTTTCGCGGTATCCGCTTTTGCCCGGCCTCGCGATGACGCCGTACGCATCGAGGATAGCGTCGACGTCGGCAGGACGCCCGCTAGCGAGCAGCCAGTAGCGTGGATTCGCGCCGAACCGCGTGGCCAGCGAGCGCATCACCATAGGCGGGTCGCGTTGCGGATCGAGCGTTATCGTTAAAAGCCGCGCGGAGAGCCCTTGATGCGCGATCCGCGTTGCGGCGTCGGAGAACTGCGCGTTGATCAGCGGACACGCGTCGGTGCAGTGCGCCGAGATGAAGGTAACGACCAGCGGGCGGCCGCGCAGCGACTCCAACGTAAAGGTGCGGCCAGTTTGATCGACCAGTTGAGGTGCTGCCGGCACCGCAATCGCGGGAGCGGATTGCGGTGCGGCAGCGATCAAGAGCGCGATCGCCCAGGCGATGTTTCGGTTCACGGGCTCTCGGCGATTCTCTGGCGATTCTCTAACGAATGAACGTCGGGCCCGGAGTTGCTTTAGCATTCACGCGAATCACGTCTTGCATGCCCTCGTGGTAATGGAACGCGCACCCGATCAGGTAGGTTCCCTTCTCGGAAAGCGTCACCGTGACCGATTTTCCCGGATGAATCGCACCGCTCGCATAGCCTTTCGCCAGGATGCCGTTTCCTTGCGGCAGCGTCGAAAGCACTGGATTCGGCGGGAAGTTCGCCGGTGGCTTTCTCACCTTCTTAACGACGTTGAGCGTGTGCGTTATCGTCGAGGACAGATTGGTAATCGTTACGACCGTATTGGGCGGAAAAGCGAGCACTTGAGCCGTGGTCGACTGCGTGAAACCACCCACGGTGCCCCACGTCGGATCGTTTTTCGTCCCAACGCCTTCACCCGGAAGTTCTTCCCCGATGGTCTTCGGCGGAAGCGCGAAATGCAGGACCGTCGCGGGACCGAGCGATTGAACGAACGTCGTGCCCGCGCCGGCGTTCGTGGGTACGCTGTTACCGCCGCCGCACGCGGCCAGCGCGCAGGCGAACGCGATCAACGTAGCGCCACCGTAGTGTTTCATGGATAATTTCTCCTCAAGCAGTTCGGATGCGGTTGGTCGTGCGACCATAGCAAGCGCAAATGAAGAAAGTATAAAGATGCGCTCGCGATCGCTTTATCCGTGGTAGCCGGTCGGACTCGGGTCCGACGAAGGCGTCGACGTTGCATGCGACGGTGGCGTTGCTTGCTGTCCGGGTTTGGCATTTTTTGCGACGACGAATACGTCTCGCATGCCTTCGTGATAGTGGAAGGCGCAGCCGATCAAGTACGTGCCGGCCTTCGACAGCGTGATGGTCACCGATTTACCCGGTTGCAAGATGCCGCTGCGAAATCCGACTTGAAGGATGCCTTGTCCCGCCGGGGTGGTCTTGAGCGTCGGATTGCCTGGGAATTTTGCCGGCGGTCCCTTGATGTCTTCGAGCACGTTCAACGTGTGCGGTGTGGTCTTGGAGAGATTGCGCAGCGTGATTTTCGTTCCCGTCGGAAATCCGAGGGTCTGCGAGTACTGCGTCTGCGTGAATCCGCCGATCGTGGCCTTCCAGAAAGGCGAGTTGAACGTACCGAGGCCGGCGCTGGGGAGTTCCTCGCCGACGGTATCTTTGGGGAGGGTGGCCGTCATGGCCAAGTCGCCCATCGGCGGAAGCGCAACCGAGCCGTTGGGGGGAACGACGTTTCCACCACCGGCGTGGCCGGTGCAGGCGACTAAAATCGCGCCGGCGACGATGAGCGAGAATGCGAGGTGTTTCTTGAGCATGGATACCTCCTAGGGTTCCGTCCAACACTAGGGGCTCGAGATGAATAATTCTTAAATTGCGATGGAATCGCGCATCGCCGCGGCGATGTTCTGCAGGGCCGGGTCCGCGGCGTCGCGGGTCGCTCGCGAAAATGCGTCGCGCGCTTCGGAGCGACGGCCTTGCTTGAGCAGCACTGCGCCGAGCGCTAGCTCGGCTCGCGCGTACGTCGGCGCGAGAGTCAGCGCCGTACGAAGTTCGCGCTCGGCGGCGTCGTATTGAAGAAGGCGTTCCTCGGCCAAAGCCAAGTCATAGTGTGCCACGGCGTACGACGGGTTGGCGTGGAGAAGCTTGCCGAAATCCTCTCGGGCGGTTCGGGAGTCGCCGGTCTGGAGCGCGACGATTCCCCTGGAATACAGCGCACGGGCCGAGGCCGGATCGAGCGCGACGTACCGGTCGGCGACGGAGCGCGCCTCCCGCAGGTCGCCGCGAGCCACGTCTACGGAAACCAGGTTGGCCATGGCGGCCAAGAAGCCCGGATCCAGCGCAAGGGCGCCCCGCAAGCTGCGAGCCGCCTCATCGTTGCGGCCCAGGTTCGCGTAGGCAACGGCAGCGTCATAGCGCGCGGTCGACCCTTTGGGTTCGGCAGGATTGAGTGCGACGATCCTCTCGAACTCGGCGACGGCCTCGGAATAACGCCCGGCGGCTTCGGCGGCAATGCCAATGCGGAACCGCTCCTCGATCTCGCGGGCGACCGCCAATTGGCTCAGGGCCGGAACCGACGTCGTGCGTGGAACCGGCGTCTGGCGCGGATAGGTTTGGGCTATCCCGGGCGCCGCGGCGAATCCCGCCAAAAGAGCGCCGAGCAACACGACCCGCATGGCAAAGGGGCCTACGGCGCTTCGGGACCGGTCGGCAGCTCCGCAGCGCGCCATTCCTGGGCCCCGGCAGCGTGCTCCGGCTTACAATCCCAGCCCTTACGCCCTAAAGAGGTGATCGGGCCGAGCAGCGCCGCAGGTTCGGACGGGACCAGCTGGCCGGTCAGCAAGTCTTCGAGCGAAGCGGTGTTTCCCAGGGCCGCCGCGCCACAGCATAGCGATCCCGCCAGAAGTGCGGCAGCGAGGATTCGCGCGAAAAGGGCGCTTGACATCAGCTTCAATTATAGCCGAAGGTCTAAGGAATCCGTGAATCGCACCGGCATTTTCGTATCGGCCTCGCTCGTGAGCTTCCTCCTTGCTGCGCCGGCCGGGGCACAGGTGCCGCTTATCGTCGGTTCGGTGAGGGATCAGCATGGCGCCGCTATCGGGGGAGCGAGGATCGTGGGGCAAGGACCCTCCGGCACTCCTTTGGCCGAAACAACGACCGACGGGGTCGGGACGTTCGCCCTCTCTAAAGCGGGCGTGGTTGCGGTCGAGATTGCCTGCCGCTACTGCGAGTCGCGGACGCTCGGGGTGGTGCCCGATCAACCCGTCGTTGCGATCGTTCGGCGATTCGATGCCCTGTTCGACGATTCACCCTCACCGCGTGACCTGGCAAATCTGCCTTACTCCCATATCGAATCGGCCGTCGCGCTGCACCCGTTCGCGCTGCTGCGTCAAACGACCGGCGTGCTGCCGGGTTCGGAGCTCAGCGACCGGGGACTGTCGCCGGAAAACGCCTTGCTGGTCGACGCCGGCGCCCCGGACTACGACGTCGTGCTCGGCTCGACGCCCTACGACACGATACCCGCCATGTACGAGCAAGCCGGGAGCGTTGCGCCCGCGAGCAACGCGTTTCTCTACGGTGACCGCGCCGGATCCGGGATCGTGTCACTCGCGCCGTTTGGGGGTGACGATGCCGACGTCGCGCTCAGCGGCAGCGACCAGACGTTGCGGCTGCAAGCCGGCTCGGATTTCGCCCGCGTTGCCGCCGGAACGTTCAGCAACGATTCCGAGTCACGCCAACGCTCCGATGCCGAACTAACGTTTCCGCTTTCCACCACGCAAACGTTGTCGTTCAACGGAGGAACGTCGCAGGACCGCGATTACGCCAATTCGGCGTCGACGCTCAACGGCAGCTATTCGTTCGCAAATGCCACCTTCGACGATGCGCAGGCGAGTTCCGACGTGCACGCTTCATTCGTGGCCGATCGAGGCGGTTACACGGCCGCCGAAGGGAATCTACCGGTGACCGACATCTGGTCCGATTCGAACTTCACCGCCGGCGTCAGCACGCGTGGCCCGGTCGTCGCGTTCGCCGACGTGTCGAATCGTTTGTCGACCGGAATCTACGACGCGTCCGCGTATGACGCGCCTCCCATCGGCGGAACGATCACGCAGAATCGGCTCGACCTGGGTGTCGCCGCCGCCGGTCGGGATGCCGACGTTACCGCCGGCGTCGGCTTCTTCGGCGTGGACTACACCGGCGGGTCCGACGGAACGTCGGTTCCGTCGAGCGCTCACTTAGCAACGCCGTCGCTTGCCGTGCGGCTCTTTCCGAACTCGAAGTGGAGCGCCGACCTGGACGCTAGCGGTTCTTTCACCCTGCCGACGCTGTGGCAGCAGTACGGTTTCAACGGCGGATACCAGGGCCTGATCTACGATCGCAACTCGCTCTACTCGGCGATGCTGTCGTACACCGACGATGCCCGCGTTCGCGTTTCGGTCGAGGCGGCTTCGCAGCACGTCAATGGATTTACCAACGGCCTCATCACGTCGGAGGGCCTATCGGTATCGTGGCAAATCGCCCCGGCGATTTCGTTGCGCGCGTGGACGATGCACGTCGGCGATTCCACGGCTCCGTCCTATGCCGACCCCTACTATCCAGCCGGAGAGCCGTCGAACGTCAACGCGATGTGGCTGACCTACGATAACGGGGGAGCGCTCCGTATCGATGCGATTTATCGTCGCGACATTCTCGACGGCCAGCCGTTCGAGCACGTCGACGGGGCGGTCTCGGGCCGCATCACCGATCGCCTGCGTTGGTTCGCCGGCGCGGAAGACCGCCAGCGAACCGAACGCGTCGACGTCGGTCTGCGGTTCAGCTCCCCTTAATCCTCCCGCCGGCCGAGCGGGCGCCTGCGGCGCCGCGTCGGCGGCGCTCCGGGAGCGTCGGCGAAATCGCGTGGCTCGGAAGCTTGGGACCGAGGCGGCTCGGAAGTTTGGGGTCGAGCCGGCCGTTCGCGATCGCTGCTGCCGTTGCCCGAGGCGAGCACCGCCTTGTGCGACAGGTTGAGGCGTCCTTGGCTGTCGACCTCCATCACCTTGACGGAAATCTCGTCACCGACCTTGACGACGTCCTCGACTCGCTCGACGCGCTGCGGCGCGAGTTGGCTGATGTGCACCAAGCCTTCTTTTCCAGGAAGAATTTGAACGAAGGCGCCGATCGGAATGACCCGCATCACGGTGCCCAGATAGGTTTCGCCGACGACGACTTCCTTGGTGATGTTTTCTACGATTTGCCGCGCTTTGTCGCCCGATTCGCCGTCGAGCGAGGTGATGAAGACCGAACCGTCGTCCTCGATGTCGATTTTGGTCACGCCCGTGTCGGCGATGATCTTGTTGATGATTTTGCCGCCGGGACCGATGACGTCTTTGATCTTGGCGGGATCGATCTTGATGACGATCATTCGCGGTGCGTACTTGGAGAGTTCGGTACGCGGCGCGGCGATCGTTTCGGCGAGCTTATCGATGATGAAGTAGCGCGATTTCTTGGCTTGTTCCATCGCTTCGCGCATGATTTTCAAGGTGATGCCCTGCACCTTGATGTCCATCTGGATCGCGGTGATGCCCTTCTTGGTGCCGGCGACCTTGAAATCCATCTCGCCCAACGCATCCTCGAGCCCCTGAATGTCGGTCAGAATCGCATATTTGTCGCCTTTGAGGATCAACCCCATCGCAACGCCGGCGACGTGTTCCTTGATCGGCACGCCGGCATCCATCAGGGCAAGCGTCGAACCGCAGACCGACGCCATCGACGACGACCCGTTCGATTCGAGGACTTCGCTCATCACTCGGACGGTGTATGGAAACGCGTCTTTCGGCGGGAGGACCGGCAGCAGCGCGCGCTCCGCGAGAGCACCGTGGCCGATTTCGCGCCGGCCAGGCCCGCGCATCGGCCGCGTTTCGCCGACGGAAAACGGCGGGAAGTCGTAAAAGTGCATGTAGCGCTTGTCTTCGAGCGCTACGATCCCATCGAGGCGCTGCGCGTCGCTCGTCGAGCCCAGAGTCGCGGCGGTGAAGACCTGCGTTTGCCCCCGCGTGAACACTCCCGATCCGTGCACTCGCGGCACGTAGTGAACCTTGCTCCAAATGGGTCGAATCTCATCGGCTTTGCGGCCGTCGGGACGAATCTTTTCGTCGACGACCATCGTGCGCAGTTCGTCCTCCTCCATGGTTTTGACGATCTTGCCGAACTCTTTGGAGGCCGCAGCATCCTCCAAGAGCGCCTTGATACCGGCGTCTTTCTTGCACCGCGCCAACGCTTCGTCGACGTTCAACTGCGCGAACGCTTCCTCGCGCGCGCCCTTCTCGACGATCCGCATCGCTTTGGCGACGTCCTTGCCAAAGTTCTTGCGCACCCACTTCTCCAGGTCCGAATTGACTTTTTGAACCGGATATTCGCGCTTCTTCTTGCCGTTTTTCTTGACCAGCTGATCGATGGCTTTGACGATCCGTTTGATTTCGCCGTGCGCGAACTCGACGGCGCCTAGGAAAACTTCCTCGTCGATTTCGTTGCCGCCGCCTTCAACCATCATGACCGCGTCGGCAGTGCCGGCGACGATGACGTCCATTCCGCCGGTTTCGTATTGCGCAAGCGTCGGGTTGGCGATGAACTCGCCATGCTCGTCGCGGCCGACGCGCACGGCGGCGACCGTCTTGTCAAAGGGAATGTCGCTCAGTGCGAGGGCGGCACCGGCCGCGCATACGCCGAGCACGTCGGCATCCAGTTCGGGATCGATCGAAAGCACGGTCGCAACGATCTGTACGTCGTTACGGAAACCGTCGGGAAAGAGCGGCCGGATCGGGCGATCGATTTGGCGCGAACTGAGCACGGCGTGCTCGGTGGGACGCCCTTCACGCTTGATGAAACCGCCGGGAATCTTACCGGCGGCGAACATTTTTTCTTCGAAATCGCAGGTGAGCGGGAACCAGTCGATTCCCTCGCGGGGTTTGGCGGAGGCGGTGGCG
Source organism: Candidatus Tumulicola sp. (assembly GCA_049585095.1). Taxonomy (GTDB): domain Bacteria; phylum Vulcanimicrobiota; class Vulcanimicrobiia; order Vulcanimicrobiales; family Vulcanimicrobiaceae; genus Tumulicola. The sequence continues at coordinate 2,929 of JBAUZB010000241.1, read as the reverse complement.
GCGCAGAGCACGACGTTTTGATCGCCGTAACGAACTACCGCGGAGCCATTTGCTTGCTTCGCGAGTTCGCCGGTTTCGATGACCATCGTGCGCCCGCCGACCTCTAGGGTCACGGAATCGGGCACGGTGTCTCCTAATTGCTGTTGTTTTGCTTTTTGTTTAACCGCGGACGATTCGGGCCGCGCCGTCGCGCGACCTTCCCGGGGCGGCGGCGTACCTTCCCCAAGCGCTCCGGAGTGCGACGGCTCGAAAGTAGGTTCGCGAAGGGACCTCCTGGTATAACGGCCTGCATGCAAACGCTTTCAGCGGCGCGCTTGAAAGATCTGAAGCTCAAGGCAAACGACGTCCGGCAAGGCATCATTCGGTCGCTGCTCGCCGCCGGTTCCGGCCACTCCGCCGGTCCTCTCGACATGTCGGATGTCTTTGCCGCGCTGTACGGTCATCTGCTGCGGCACGATCCCGAGCGCCCCGAATGGCCCGATCGCGACCGTTTGCTTCTTTCCTGCGGACACATCGCGCCGGTGCGATATTCGGCGATGGCCAATTTCGGCTATTTTCCGGTCGAGGAGCTGCTGACGTTGCGCAAATTCGGTTCCCGTTTGCAAGGCCATCCCGAACGGGTCTCGCTGCCGTCGGTGGAGACCACCTCAGGGCCGCTCGGAGAGGGCTTGGCACAAGGCGTGGGCATGGCGCTCGGAGCGAAGATGGATGCCAAAGACTTCCACGTGTGGGTCGTGACCTCCGACGCCGAGCATCAGTGCGGACTGCATTGGGAAGCGGTCATGACGGCGGCAAAGTTTCATCTCGACAATCTCACCTGCATCGTCGATCGAAACTTCATTCAAATCGACGGCAGCACCGAGGACGTGATGCCGTTGGAGCCGCTCGGAGAGAAATATCGGGCCTTCAATTGGGAAGTCTTCGAGTGCGACGGGAACGACATCGCCGATTTCATCGCAACGGCGCAACGCGCGCGGTCGGTGACCGGCAAACCCCAAGTAATCGTTGCGAACACGGTACCGGGCAAAGGCGTGTCGTACATGGAAGGCGACTACACCTGGCACGGCAAGCCACCGAACGCGCAGCAGGCGCGCGAAGCGCTCGTCGAGTTAACCGCGCAGCGGGAAGGAATTCTCGCAGATGCATAGCGTACTCGACGCCGCCGCGAAGGCGATGTGCTTGGTCGACTACCGCGGCGGCGACCTAAAGCAAGTCCCGACGCGCAACGGATTCGGCGAGGGATTGATCGAGGCCGGAACGCGTAACGGCAACGTCATCGGCATTTGTGCGGATTTGTCCGAATCGACCCGCTTCGAAGGCTTCAAGAAAGTCCATCCGGAGCAGTACGTCGAGATCGGAGTTTCCGAACAGCTGCTGGTCGCGATGGCGGGAGGCCTCGCGTCGGTCGGCAAGATTCCGTGGATTGCCAGTTACGCAATGTTCAATCCGGGACGGTCGTGGGAACAAGTGCGCACCATCATGGCGCTCAACGAAACCAACGTAAAGATTGCCGGAGCGCATGCCGGCGTTTCGGTCGGGCCCGACGGTGCCACCCACCAAGCCATCGAAGACATTGCGATCATGCGGGTAATTCCGCACATGACCGTCGTGGTGCCGTGCGATGCGGAACAGACCAAAAAAGCCACGATCGCGCTTTCGGAGAGGTGGGGACCCGCGTATCTGCGCTTCGGCCGCGAGAAGTCGGCCGTCGTCACGACCGCCCAAACGCCTTTTGAAATCGGCGTCGCGCAAACGTTCCGCGAAGGCGGTGACGTCGCGATCGTCGCCTGCGGGATTCTCGTGTACAACGCGTTGATTGCCGCCGACGCCCTGGCGCGCGAAGACGGTATCGAATGCCGCGTGGTCAACAACCACACGATCAAGCCGATGGACGAGGCGGCCGTCGTCGACGCGGCGCGGGCCTGCGGCGCGATCGTTACCGTCGAAGAGCATCAGAAGCACGCCGGCATGGGTTCGCGAGTCGCCGAGATCCTGGCGCAAACATTTCCCACGCCCATCGAGTTCGTCGGAGTCGACGACCGGTTTGGCCAATCCGGCGATCCGGCCGAGTTGATCGAGTTCTACGGTATGGGCGTCGACGCGATCAAAGACGCCGTCCGTCGCGCCTATCGGCGCAAGACGTAGGAGTCTTCAGGCGTCGTCGAATTGGGGCTATCGGCGCAGGCCGAGATCGGAGATCAGCGAGCGGTACCGTTCCAAATCTTTGGCTTGCAAGTAGTTGAGCAAGCGACGGCGCTGGCCGACTTGCAAGAGCAAACCACGCCGGCTGTGATGATCCTTCTTATGGATCTTCAGATGCTCGGTCAGCAGGTTGATTGACGCGGTAAGCACTGCGACTTGGACTTCGGCCGAGCCGGTGTCGTTCGATCCGCGCCCGTATTTGGCGGCGATCTCGGCTTTTTGATCTTTGGTGAGCGGCAAGAAATGGACTCCTTGAGCAGGATGGTCTCGCGCGGGTACAGGCGGAAACCTCGTCCGTCCCGGCGACCGGGCTACCATAGCAGAGCGCTAGGGGGTGAAGCAAGGCCTCGAGCGCAAATCGCTGGCGGCATGGAGCCAGGCCTCGGAGACGGCACCAAGTTGCTGGTGGCGGTGATCTACGGATCGGTTCGCACGGCGCGCCAGGGCATCAAGGCCGCGCGCTTCGTCCAGCGCGAGCTTGAACGGCGCAACTTCGAGGTCGTTTTTATCGATCCGATGGAGAAGCGGCTACCGTTGCTCGACCGGATGTATAAGGAATTCCCCAAAGGGACGGCCCCTGCCGTCATGGAGGAATTGGCAGACGTGTTTCGCCGAGCCGATGGGTTCGCGATCGTTTCGGGTGAGTACAACAACGGCATCCCGCCGGCAATGAAAAACCTGCTCGATCACTTTCTCGAGGAGTATTTTTGGCGGCCGGCCGCAATTG
>JBAUZB010000240.1:0-20791 GCA_049585095.1 Candidatus Tumulicola sp. | reverse complement strand
TCGGACGATCGTGAGTTTCACCGGGTACACGTAGCGCTCGCCGAACGCCGATCTGATGGCGGCGATAAGCGAGAACAGCCAGTCGAACGCGAGCACGATTACGAAGAACCAGAAAGCCAGCCTCGGCGCCGCCCAGCCGGCCATCGCGCAAATGCAAAACACGGCCGTCAAGGTGTATTGAAAATTGAGCGCCTCCTTCGCCTGGTGCGCCAGCCACGAGTCTCCGGGGTCTCTGCGTGTTCGCAGCCAGACGATGAGCCCTGGGACGAACAGGAAAACCGCACCGCCGATATGAGTGAAAATGGCAGCGAGTCGCTGATCGGCCGGCACTTCGCTTGCGTGGTGATGATTATGGTGCGATTCCGACATGTTGCCCAGGATACGGCGTTTTAGTCGACCGAGCCTGTTCGCCGCGCTTGACCACAAGCGGCCTTTACGGTGCGATCGATGTACTCATCGAGTCGAACGTCGATCCTTGGACGAGCAGGGCAGCGACCAAGCGAGGCTGAACGCTAAAAATCCTTGGGGGAACGCAGGCGTATGTCGCTGCACTCGTTGCGGTTCGCTGTTTTCTTGCTGACTATTGGCGGCGTCATCATCGCGTGCTCGGGTGGTCGCGATGCGATCACCCCGGACGCGAGCTCAAACTCGCATGTTGGCGCGCCGAAAGTCAAGCCCGACAAAACGTGTCCGACTCCATACACCGGCAACGGGGTGTCGCTCGTAGTAATCAACAACTCCGGCTTGCCGACGAATGACATCAACTTTCTCTTTACTGCGACCAATCCGAATAACCCGACCCAGTTCGAATATCTCAACGCCAACGGCTCGATGACGGTCTTCGATTCCGGCAATCAGGCAACGGATCTACCGTTATCGAAATGTTTCCCGGGCAGCGTCAAGTCGGGAAATGGCACCAGGTTGATCGTGCCAATCCTTTCCGGCGGCCGGCTCTGGATCGCGCTCAACGATAAGCTCGAGTTGTCGGGGGTGTCGGGCGGCGGGTTCATCCAGCCCACGGGCTGGACGAAGGGTGGGCCGGGATACAATGTGCCGTGGGACTTCATCGAGGTCTCTAGCAACAACCCGGGTATTTTCGTCGACATTACACGCGTCGATATGCTCGGATTGCCGCTCAACCTCGAAGTCCTCCCGACCTCAAAGAGTTCACCCTGGACCAAGGTCGGCGAAAAGCTTTCCGACTATACCGCGATGCTGACGCAGTTCGCCGGCGACGCGCCTTACAACAAGCTCGTTACGACGGTTCCGAAGTTCACGCCCCACGTTCCGCGCATCGTCAACCCTTCACACGATTCCGCCTTCCCCGACGTTTTCAACGCCACAAAATACTATAATGGCGGCTACATGAACGCGGTTCTCGACTATTATCACGGCACGAATGGTATTACGTATTCGACATCCTACAAGGGCCTTTACTGTCCGGGAACGTGGACGGCGAGCGCGGACGATACGGACTTCATCTTCACCAATGGCTCCTCGCAGCAGATTATGTATCCGGCAAGCCTGTACTCAACGCTTTACATCCTTGAAGACAATCCTGGCCTACAGTATGGTCCCGGCACGTGCCAGTATCTCCTCGACAAGATCCTGCTTCAGGAACTCAACCGCGGCGTCGCGATGACGCAAAGCCACCCGGTAACCGATACTGGCGCTTTCTATCCAAAGAATCAGATCGATAATCAGTACGCCTGCATTCTGCACAATTACTCGCTGCACAACGCTACGTACGCCTTCGCGTTCGACGATGCCGACAGTCAGGCTAGCGCCTATAGCAACACTGCACCAAACAAAATCGAACTCACGATCGGACCGATCCCGAGCACGCTCCCGACGGCAAAGCCGTCGCCAAAACCCTGTAAAGCCAACTACTGAACTTCGTACGCGGCGATGGCCTCGCGCGAGAACCTACGCAGCTTTCAGTTTCAATCCCAGTGACGACCAGGCTATTCCGGCAAATATGAAGTTCAGTCCAACGGCGAATCCGATGAACCAAAACGCGGAAACGGGCCATTGCATCCAGAGCAGGACGCCCAAAAGAAAGCTGATGGCTCCGCTGGCGGCCACCCAACCGTACTGCGGGAACTGCAGCCATAGCGCGGAGATGAAGCGGAAAACGCCGCCAAAAACGAAGACCGCCGCCAGCAGAAGCGTGATGGTCAGCGCGCCGATGACCGGATGCTGCAGCAGCATCAAGCCAACGATAATCTCGAGGACGCCCCCAAGCAGCAACAGGATTACGTGGCCGGCGCCGCGTGCCATGAAAGCGCCGATGAGCTGAGCGATCCCGGCAATAACGAGGACGGCTCCCAGCGCAATCACGGATGCGAGCGTTGCAAAGGTTTCGGCCCAGAGGGCGTAGATCCCAAGGAGAATCAGGGCAACCCCAAGGGCTAGGTACCAACCCCAGAGTTTGTGGGCTTCATCGATGGATCCGCGCACGTCCGCAGCGATTTGCCTCATATCATTTCTCCCCTAAAAGATGGGCTGACGGTCCCATTGCTAGCGCCTGCCTTCCATCGAATCAAGGGGCCTGACGTCAGGTCCGGTCGATGGGGGTCGTTTTCAGCGGACGGCGATTCCCAGTGGAACCATAAGTCCTGTTTTCTTACCCTTTATCGTGTTGATCGGAGCAACGTCGTCGGTTGAGCCCGCAGCGTAAACGGTGATCGAGTTGTAAGTATCGTTCGCCGCGTAGATGTTGTCGCTGCCGTCAACCGCGATGCCCATTGGCTCCTTCAGCTTCGTCATCGGGCCTTTGATCGCTTGGATCGGCTTTGCGTTGCCGTTCGCGCCGGCGGCATAGACGGTGGCGGTGCGGTCTGCGTAGTTCGCTACGTATACATTAGAAGTGGAATCCACGGCGATTCCGAAAGGGTCGGATAGCTTGGTGCGCGTGCCGGCGATGGTCCGCATGGGTGGAACGTTACCGGTAGCACCCGCTGCATAGACGGTGACGGTGTTGAAGAAGTTGGTGACGTAAATGTTGCCGCTTGGATCCAATGCGACGTTGTCGGGATCGGCAAGTCCGGTGGATCCGCCTCCGATCGTCGCGATCGGCGCGACGTTGCCATTTGCGCTAGGAGCGTAGACCGTTACGGTGTTGTTTCCGTTGTTCGTTACGTAGATGTCGCCGTTGAGCGGATCGAGAGCGATGCCGAAGGGAAAATTGAGTCCCGTATTGCTGCCGGTGATGGTCCGGATCGGGGCGACGTTGCCGGTGGCGCCGGCGGCATAGACCGTCACGGACTCTCCGTTGGAGTTGGCGACGTAGATATTACTGCCGGCATCCACGGCAACATCCTGGGGCGCGCTCAACAGCGTGTTCGTGCCTGTAATGGTTTGGATCGGCTTCGCGTTGCCCGTCGCGCCGGATGCGTATACGGTCACGCTCTGGCCGGAATTGTTTGCGACGTAGAGACACGGGCACGACGCCGAGGCGTGCTTCGCGGATTGTGATTGTGATTCTGCTGGAATGCGATCGGCGCTGTCGGGGTCGATGATACGCCCCCGCAGCCAGTGAGCAACGCTGGGACAGCGATCGATACGTAAAGAGCCGAAATTGAAAGTCGCATCTAACTCCTGCCTTCTCCGAGTGCTTCGGGACGGAAATCAGACTGTTAGTAGGGATTACCCGGTCGCGACGCGGGCGTTATTGCAATGCCCTGCCCCGCACCGCCTTGCGGCACCTTGATTTCGTCGATCGGCAAGTGGTTTGGACGACGCTCCGGTCCGGGGAAGGCCCATGTAGTGAGCGAGTCCGACGCGACATACGCACGGCGTTCGCGGCGATCGAGCGCCACCGTGTCGGGGTGCAACCATGGCGGCTTGTTCGGTACGACGTCGCCGCGACCGCGACCCATATGCCCGAATACGTGCGCCATTTTTTGGGACCCCGGAGCGAACACGCCGCACCGGTAGGCGAACGGATCGCAGATTGCGAGCGCACCGGTCTTGGTGGTGACGATGCCCCCGTCCGAGATGAGTTGTAGACCGAGATTCTCGGGGTTTCCGGTTCCGCCGGTCCAGCGATCGACCTGTGCCTTGTTGTCCTGCGTCATGAAGGTGACGTAGAGGTTGCCCTGGTTATCGATCGCGTCGTAACCGCCGTTGCGCGCGTCGGGATCGCTCAGCGTGTTGGTCGGCACGTTGCTGCCGTTTGCGTAGACCTCAACCAGGTTGGAAGCAGCGACGTCGTTCTTGTACTCCGTCACGTAAACCGTGTTGTTGTGCTCGTCGACGGTTACATCGCTCGGCTCGCCGTTCGGGTCGCTCAGCGACCGTACGGGTGTCTTGGTCCCCGGCGTAAATTCGTAGACCTGTCGCGCACCGGCGTCGGCGACCCACAGGTTGCCTTTGGAATCGGTAAACAATCCTTGCGGAAGATTGAAGCCGCCGACGTTGCCGCACGGTCCTCCAGTCAGGTTGTTGGGATCGTAGATTTTTACCGACGCGTCGTAATTGGATACGACGTAAACCACCGATTTGGGACAGCCGGCGTTAAATCTCACGGCCGGTGCGGCAACGTTGCCGGCGCTCGGAGTCGGCGACGTGGAATTGCCCGAGCAGGCCGCTGTTGCGATAATTGCCGCGGCAAAGAGGTAACGATGGGTCATGATTGTTGCTCCCCGAATGTAGCCAACGGGTAGGCCAGTAGCAAGCTGCCGATTCGCCGTCGTCACGCCCCGACCTGGCGGAACCGACGGACAGTGCGAGGGCCACGCACGAGGTTCTTAAGAGTTCTGAAGTTTTTAATGACTCTTAAGGCGGACATCCTTGCGACTGCCACGCCTTGAACCGCTCGCACATGGCAACCGTCCATGGCTCCTCGCCCGAGGATCTCGGGGGCATCCGGCCGGTCGAAACATCGGCATAAATGGCGGCCGCATTGTTCATGACGTCATCTCGGTTACTGAGGTCCATGCCAAAGGGCTTCATATGCTCTACGTCAAGATCGGAAAACATTGGCCGAATGTCTTTCGCAAAACTCAAGGTTGATGACTCTGCTTCCATCGATTGCCTCCCATTGCGTTAACGGATCCTTCGCCGGCGCTCGTTTCTGTCTCCCGCCACGGGAAACCTAGTGGCGCACACGTCGCACGACTGCGCGGCGATTAGCCGGATTGAGACGCGACGACCGGCGTTGCGTTCTTGTTGATCCAAATGCCGCTACGGCCGACGACGGGGTGAATCGTGACCGAAATGCCTTTAATCGCCACGCCGGCTTTCGTTGAAATCGCGTTTGCCGGGATCGCGATCGTCACATCGTAGATCCCGAGTTGCATCCGCGAAGGGAAGGCGGCGCTTCCCTTGCCGTTGAGCGCCATTTTAAAACTCGGGCGGCAGGGCGTAGGCGGGCAGCTGTGCCGTACGACGATTGCGGCACCGGCAATTGGTTTGGTGAGCTGCACCGTGGCGGGAACGGTCACCGAATTCACGGCGCGCGTCGACGGATCGTACGTCCAAGCCGCAAGCGTGGTAACGTTGACGACGATCAGCACTTTGTGCGCGTGATTTCCGACCATAATGTTTCCCGTGGTCGGAACCAACTCGGGCGTCTGCGGGGTCTTCGCCGCCAGCGAACTTCCGGTTAACCCGATTAGGAGTATGGCAAACGTCGTCGCGGTCGTTATTCTCTGCATGCGCCCTCCTTTTACAAGCGGTTTACGCCAGTCGGACGGGGAACCCCCTCGGGGCATTTTCAGATTTTTTTCATGCTTGCGACGTAGCGTTCCCATCGAGGCACTTCACGGAGGTTGCGATGAATCATTCGGCGGGACGTCCCGTACTGGGATTGGGTTTGCTCATCGGTATCGCGTTGCTCGGCGGCTGTTCGGGGAGCGGCGGCGTGCCCGGCGGGTCCGTCCTCGGCGCCGCGCCGTCAACGGCAGGCGCGGCGCATCGTGCATCGCGCGGCAGCGTCGGTCTCGGGAAAATCCTTTCCACCAAAGACGGCGGCCAGATTTACGGGTTCGATATCAACCAAAACGGCGATGACGGCGTGCTCGCCTCGGCCGCCGACACGTCGCAGCCCGGCGTTTACAAGGTTTCCGTCGAGACGTTCGATCAGAATACCGGCAAGATCACGAAATCGTTCGCCAGCTCTACCGGCGCAAAGAACTCGTTTGGGGTCGACGGAATTTATGCCGGCGACGTCGCCCTCGTCACCCACTACGTCGTGCCGAAAGGCACCATTTACGCCAAACGGCACTACCAAACGATGAATCCGGTTACGGCTGCGAAGTTCACCGGAAAATGGACGCCGCCGATCCCCGACGTCGACGTGCGATCCGGAGCGGAAAATCAAACGACGACGACCAGCGTTTTGTTCGCCATCGAACTCAAGAACCAAGACAAGCCCGTCCTGTTCGTTTCGAATATCGCCGCCAACACGTTTAGCAACGTGATCCATCTCGATCCCAACCTCTTCGGCGTGGGGAACGGCCCCCAGCTCGGGCAGTACACCGCCGCAAACGAGGCGGTAATCGCTTTGTCGCCCGACGGCGGAAGGGTTGGCGGTGAGGCGCCGGTCAACGTGCTGATCGACTTGCAAACCGGAAAGAGCGTGCAGTTCAACGGCTACAACGAGGGCACGTACGGCTCCGGCGACGTCAACGGTCTGGCGGTCGACCCAAACACCGGCGTGGCGGCGACGACGACCGAGTTGAACGCGCAAGTCGAGTTGTACGATTTGAAGAAGAAGACCGGCATTGCCGCGGTTCAGCTTCCGTGCACCGGCCCGGAGAGTCAAGGTAATAGCGGTGCCGGCGTTTCGGTCGACCCGGTGAACAAGCTCTTTCTGGTGACCGATCCCTTCTATTGCAACGGCAGCCAGGGAAGTGCGCTGGTCATTTACGACGAGCAAGGGAATCTCGTCGAGACGATCACCGGCTTCACGTTCGCCATTGCCGAGCCGCCCGTGGTGCTCAATCCGGGCAAGCGGATGGGTTGGGCCTTCGGGCCGCAGTTTAGCCAGCTCCAGCAGTTCTTCTACTAAAGCCGGGCGGGCCGAGGCTCCGCCATCGTTTTGCCGAACCGCTCCGGTCCGAGGTTCTCTGGATAAGGAGCGACGATGATTCGTACGGGTTTGCGCGCGGCGGCGGTTATTGCCGCCGTGCTGGCGTGGTCGGTTCCAAATGCGGCCGGGGCGCTCGAGCGCATCCCGTTTAGCAGCGACGGCGGAACGATTAAGGTCCAGGGTACGGTGAACGGTCAAGCCGTTCCGATGCTCGTCGACCTCGGCGCCGGCGTCGACGTTCTCTCGCACGGCGTTGGATCGCGAGCGGTCGACGTTTCCGGAAAATTCGTCACGCTGAGCCTCACCGGCCAGCGCGTCGATCTCCCCATCGGCACCGTCGTCTCGATTGCGCTCGGCGAGTTCAAGGTCGACAGCGGCACGGTTGGAATTTGGAACGGCCTCGACGGAACCGGCGTCGACGGATTGATTTCGGCGTCGGCGTTTCGCGACGTGACGACGACCTTCGATTATCGCGCTAACGAACTGCTCATCGAGGATGCGGTGACCTTTGCCGACCGCAAACGCTTCGCGACGCGCGTTCCGCTCTTTCTGCAAGACGAACTCGATATTTCGCTCGGCGTTTTCGCGCGCTTCGACTTCGGAAACGGTCAGACCGGCCTCTGCGTCATCGATACCGGCACGCCCGACATCATGATCGACCGGCGCTTTGCGGCAAAACTCGGGGTCAACCTCGCCGATCCCAGCCTCAAGCGCGTGAAAACGCCGCTGGGTCAGGGAGTAGCGGCTTCGATTCCGTCGCTGGGCATCGTCGGTGCCTCCGATTCGGTCGTGCAGCGCCCCAGCGTCGTCTTCGAAGATCTGGTCTACGATTGTAACGTCGGCAACGAATTCTGGCAGAACAAAGTCTTCACGCTCGACATACCGCAACGCGTGATGTACGTCGCGCCTCCGGCGTGATCGGCGACGTTTTTAAAACCGCTTTCGGAACCAACGTCGTCGACCTAATTCGTCTCGACGCCAAAGTGCGCGAAGGCGACTCTCCGGAAGCGCTGCACGATGCGCGCGTTGCTGTTCGGCGATTGCGCTCCTACCTGCGCACGTTTCTGCCGATTCTCGACGGCGTGTGGGCGTGCGCGCTGCGCGAACGCCTGCGCTGGCTCAACGAGCGTTTCGCCGAAGCTCGCGATTTAGACGTTCTGCTCGAAGGTCTCGAGCGTTCCGGCACCGCCGCTGGGGGCGTTGCTTCCGCATCGGAACTATTGGAACGCGTCCGCGCCGAACGCGACCGGCGTCACCAATCGGTGCAGGCGGCGCTGCGCGATGCGCGTTACCTCACGCTGCTCGAGGAGATCGTCGCGGCGGCTCGGCAGCCGCAGTTCGTCGGGCAGGCCCAGCGGCCGGCGCGCCCAGGGATGCGAAGGCTTCTTTCGGCGGTTTGGAAACGCGCCCGAAAACGGGTGCGCCGTTACGGGCGCCGCCCCACCGACGCCCAGCTGCACGAGATTCGCATCAAGACCAAGCACGTGCGCTACGCCGCAGAGTGCCTCGAGCCGTTCGACGGCAAGCCGGTCAAGGCACTGGTTCGGCATGCCGAGCGGCTGCAGTCCCTGCTGGGAAACCAGCACGACGCCGTGATGGCCGCCGCCCGGTTGCGTGATTTTATCGGGTCGGCGCCGTGGGAGGATCGCAGCGTTCCGCGGCCTCGATGGCGTCCCGTGTGGCGTAAAATGCGTCGCGCGTACCGTCGTCTGGGGCGGTCCGGGCTGTGAAAGAGAATCCGGAACGGCAGCGCCTCATTGAAATCGGGGCCGCCGCCGATGCGCCGTGGCGCCGCTTTGGGCCGTATCTGAGCGAGCGTCAATGGGGCACCGTGCGCGAGGACTACAGCCGCTTCGGGACGGCCTGGGAGTATTTTCCGCACGATCACGCTCGCTCGCGCGCGTATCGTTGGGGCGAAGACGGCATCGCCGGATTTTCCGATACCCATCAACACCTGTGCTTCGCACTGGCGTTGTGGAACGGCGAAGATCCGATTCTCAAAGAGCGTCTATTCGGACTGACCGGCGACGAAGGCAATCACGGCGAGGACGTCAAGGAGTATTATTTTTACCTCGATAACCTGCCGTCGCACGCCTACATGAAGATGCTGTACAAGTATCCTCATCACGCGTTTCCCTATGCGCGACTGGTAGAAGAGAACCATCGGCGAACGCGGGCCGACGCGGAATTCGAGCTGCTCGATACCGGCATCTTCGACCGCGACGAATATTTCGACGTGACGGTCGAGTATGCCAAGCGCGATCCTGAAGATATTTTCATTCGCATTAGCGCGACGAACCGAGCCAAGACGCCGCACGCGCTCCACCTGCTCCCCACGCTGTGGTTCCGCAACGATTGGTCGTGGAAGCCCGGCGTCGAACGTCCCGAACTCAAACTCGCGGAGCACCGGCCATGGGGAAGTGCGATCGACGTTCGCCATCCCAAGATCGGCACTTTTCATTTCTACACGCACCGCGAAGACGAAATGCTCTTCACCGAAAACGAGAGCAACAACCAGCGCCTCTTCGGTTCGGCCAACGCCAGTCCGTGGGTAAAGGACGGCATCAACGACTACCTCGTCGGGGGGAACGCCGCGGCGGTGAACCGCGCCGATTTTGGAACCAAGGTCGCGTCGCGCCACTCCGTTGCGCTGGAACCGGGCCAAACCAAGGTCGTGCGACTTCGGCTCGCACGCGAAGCCGTCGGCGAACCGTTCGCACCGGGATTCGACGAACTCTTCGAACAGCGGCGCACCGAAGCCGACGTTTTCTACCGCAAAGTGAATCCACACCGGGTGAGCGACGAGTTACGGGCGATCCAGCGTCAGGCGTTTGCCGGCATGCTATGGAGCAAGCAGTTCTATCAGTTCGTCGTCGCCGATTGGTTGAACGGCGATCCGCTGCAGGCCGCGCCTCCGCCGGAACGCGCGCGCGGGCGTAATCGGGATTGGCCGCACGTCTATGCCGGCGACGTGATCTCGATGCCGGACAAATGGGAGTACCCCTGGTTCGCCGCCTGGGACCTCGCCTTTCACGTCGTCGCTCTGGCGATGATCGATCCGGAGTTTGCCAAGCATCAGCTGATCCTGTTGACGCGCGAATGGTACATGCACCCCAACGGGCAGCTCCCGGCTTACGAATGGAACTTCAGCGACGTCAATCCTCCGGTGCACGCATGGGCGGCGATGCGCGTCTATCAGATCGAGAAAAAAATGCTCGGGGGGAAGGGCGATCTCGAATTTCTCGAGCGCGTGTTTCAGAAACTGCTGCTGAACTTCACCTGGTGGGTCAATCGCAAAGACGTCGAAGGCAACAACGTCTTTCAAGGCGGCTTCCTGGGGCTCGACAACATCGGCATTTTCGACCGCTCGGCGCAACTGCCCACCGGCGGTCACATCAATCAATCCGACGGGACCAGTTGGATGGCGGTATACACGCTCAACTTGCTGGCCATCTCACTGGAACTGGCACAGCACAACCACGTCTACGAAGACATCGCATCCAAGTTTTTCGAACACTTTTTGTACATCGCGCACGCCTTGAACAACCTCGCCGGCGACGAAGGCCTGTGGGACGAAGAAGACGGCTTTTACTACGACGTCCTCAAGCTCGATGACGGCAGCGCGATCCCGATCAAGATTCATTCCTTGGTCGGACTGCTCCCCTTGCTCGCGATCGCCGTTGGGGAGCGAGGCATGGGGATGCGCATCCCGAATTTTCGCGAACGGTTGATCTGGTTCGTCGAAAATTCGCCGCAGCTGTGCTCGAACGTGGCCGCGCTCGATCAAGAAGGATACGACGGCCGGATGCTGTTGGCGGTCGTCGGTCAGAGTCAGCTCGAACGAATTCTCGCGCGGGCCCTCGACGAAGCGCTGTTCTTGAGCCCCTACGGAATCCGCTCGGTATCGAAGTTCCACCAAGCCAATCCGTACTCGCTCGAAATCGGCGGTCAGACCTACCGGGTGGATTACGAACCTGCGGAATCGTCCACCGGGACCTTCGGTGGAAACTCCAATTGGCGCGGGCCGGTGTGGTTTCCGATCAACTTCTTGCTCATCGAGGCGCTGCAAAAGTTCCACTATCACACCGGGGACGACTTCAAAGTCGAGTGTCCGACGGGTTCGGGGAAGATGCTGACGCTCTGGGAGGTGTCGATGGAGCTCTCGCATCGGCTCATAAGCCTGTTCACGACCGGCGAAAATGGAACGAGACCGGTCTTCGGGGCGAGCGAAAAATTTCAGTCCGATCCGCACTGGCGCGACAACATCTTGTTCTTCGAATACTTTAACGGCGACACCGGTGCCGGATTGGGGGCCTGCCATCAAACCGGCTGGACCGGTCTGGTCGCCAAGCTGATACAGCAGCACGGCGAATATTGCGGGCGAGGCGCGCATCCGTTCTCGCCCGTTCGGAAGAAGGTTACCATGGCTCAGCGGGGAGGATAAGGCGCAATGCAGGTTCTTGCCGTCGACGTGGGTGGGACTCACGTGAAAATTCTTGCGACCGGTCAAACCGAAGGGCGTAAAGTTGTGTCGGGTCCGAAGATGACCGCCGGCGCCATGGTGCACGCGGTGAAACGGCTCGCCGGCGATTGGCCCTACGACGCGGTTTCGATTGGCTACCCCGGCCCGGTGCTCCACGGGATGCCCGCCGCCGAGCCGCACAACCTTGGTGCCGGTTGGGTCGGCTTCGACTTCGAAGCCGCTTTCGGATGTCCGGTAAAATTGATCAACGATGCCGCGATGCAGGCGCTGGGCAGTTACCACGGAGGCACGCTGCTGTTCTTGGGACTCGGCACCGGCCTCGGAACGACCCTCATCATCGACGGCGCCGTAGAACCGATGGAACTGGCGCACCTTCCTTATAAGAAGGCGACGTACGAAGACTACGTGGGCCTTCGCGCGCTCGAGCGGCTCGGCAAGAAGAAGTGGCGAAAAAACGTCGCGAAGGTCGTAGCGACCCTCGTTGCGGCGTTCGAACCCGACGACGTGGTTATCGGCGGCGGCAACGTAAAGAAGCTTGCGGATCTCCCGCCGCACGCGCGCGCCGGCGCCAACGCCGATGCATTTGCCGGCGGATTCCGCCTGTGGCAAGACGCGAAAGGAACGTAAACCATGACCGCTGCGAGTGCCGCCCCGCGATCCGCCGCCTGGTCGGCCCTGGGTGACCACTACGAAAAAATCCGCGACGTGCACTTGCGCGAGCTCTTCGCCGAGGATCCCTCGCGCGGCGACCGTCTCACGCTCGAAGCGGCCGGCATCTACCTCGACTATTCGAAAAATCGAATCACCGGCGAAACGTTGAAGCTGCTTCTGCGGGTGGCCGAGGAAGCCGGGTTGCGCGGGCGCATCGACGCAATGTTCCGCGGCGAGAAGATCAACGTGTCGGAACGGCGGGCGGTGTTGCACGTCGCGTTGCGCGCGCCCCGAGGCGAGTCGATCGTCGTCGACGGAAACGACGTCGTTCCGGCGGTTCATGCGGTGCTCGACAAGATGGCGGATTTCTCCCGGCGCGTACGCGGCGGCGTTTGGCGCGGGCATACCGGCAAGCGGATCGTCAACGTGATCAACGTCGGGATCGGCGGATCCGATCTCGGCCCGGTTATGGCCTACGAAGCGCTGAAGCACTACAGCGACCGAAGCATGACGTTCCGCTTCGTCTCCAACGTCGACGGGACGGATTTTGCCGAAGCGGTACGCGATCTCGACCCGTCGGAAACGCTGTTCGTCATCTCGTCGAAAACGTTCACCACGCTCGAAACCATGACCAACGCCCACACCGCGCGCGCGTGGATGCTGGCCGGCCTCGGCGGCGACGAAACGGCGATCGCAAAGCACTTCGTTGCCGTCTCCACCAACGCCGCGGAGGTCGCGAAGTTCGGAATCGATACCGCCAACATGTTCGAGTTTTGGGACTGGGTCGGCGGCCGGTATTCGATGGATTCGGCGATCGGGCTTTCGACGATGCTGGCCATCGGGCCGGATAACTTCGGCGCCATGCTGGCCGGCTTTCACGAGATGGACGAGCATTTTCGCACGGCACCGTTCGAGGCTAACCTTCCGGTGTTGATGGGGCTGCTTTCGGTTTGGTACAACGACTTTTTCGGCGCTCAAACCGTCGCCGTGCTGCCGTACGAACAGTACCTCAAGCGTTTCCCCGCATATTTGCAGCAGCTGACGATGGAAAGCAACGGCAAGCACGTAACGCTCGACGGCGAGCCGGTAGCTCACCGCACCGGACCGGTCTATTGGGGCGAGCCGGGTACCAACGGGCAGCACTCGTTCTACCAGCTCATCCACCAAGGCACGCGGCTGATTCCGTGCGATTTCATCGGCTTCTGTCGCACGGCCAACCCGCTCGGGGAACACCACGACACGCTGCTTTCGAACGTCTTTGCCCAAGGCGAGGCGCTGGCGTTTGGCAAGACCGCCGCGCAAGTGAAAGCCGAAGGATCGCCGGATTGGCTGGTGCCGCACCGCGTCTTCGAAGGGAATCGCCCGACCAATACCCTATTGTTGGAAAAACTCGATCCTGCGGCACTCGGCAAACTGGTCGCGCTCTACGAGCACAACGTCTTTACGCAAGGCGCGATCTGGCACATCGATTCGTTCGATCAATGGGGCGTCGAACTCGGGAAGGTACTGGCGCAACGGATTATTCCCGAACTTTCGGCGGCCGACGAGCCCGACCTCAAACACGACAGTTCGACCAACGCTTTGATTCGCCGCTACCGCCGCCTCAAATAGGAGAGACACCACATGCAACTCGGAATGATCGGCCTTGGGCGCATGGGCGCCAATATGGTGCGCCGCCTGATGCGCGACGGTCACGCCTGTGTGGTGTACGACCCCAACCAAAAGGCCGTGCAAGAACTCACGGCTGCCGGGGCCCAAGGCGCCGCGTCACTGCAAGAGTTCACCGCCAAGCTCGACAAACCGCGCTCGATTTGGCTGATGGTTCCGGCGGCGGTCGTCGACGGCAGTATCGCCGGGCTGACGCCGCTGATCGACGCCGGCGATGCGTTGATCGACGGCGGCAACTCGTATTACGTCGACGATATTCGCCGGGCAAAAGCGTTGAGCGCCAAGGGAGTCGAGTACGTCGACGTCGGCACGAGCGGCGGCGTATGGGGGTTGGAGCGCGGTTACTGCATGATGATCGGCGGCCCCGACGGCGGCGTCGAGCGGCTCGACCCGATCTTCAAATCGCTGGCGCCCGGTCGCGGCAACATCGACCGTACGCCCGGTCGAGATAAAGTCGGGGGCACCGCCGAGCTCGGCTATCTTCATTGCGGGGGCAACGGCGCCGGCCATTTCGTCAAGATGGTGCACAACGGAATCGAATACGGCATCATGGCCGCCTATGCCGAGGGGCTCGGCGTCCTCGCCTCGGCCAACGTCGGCAAGCAGAAGCAAGAGGTCAATGCCGAGACCACCCCGCTGCGCGATCCGGAACTCTATCAATACGACTTGAATCTGCCGGATATTGCGGAGGTGTGGCGGCGCGGAAGCGTGATTGCCTCGTGGCTGCTGGATCTCACCGCTGCCGCGCTCCTGCAAGACCCGGCGCTCTCGCAATTCGGCGGCCGGGTTTCCGATTCGGGCGAAGGACGCTGGACGATCCGAGCGGCGATCGATGAGGCGGTACCGGTTCCGGTGCTCAGCTCGGCGCTGTTCGAGCGCTTCGCGTCGCGCGGCGAAGCCGATTTCCAAGACAAGCTGCTCTCAGCCATGCGTTTTGAGTTCGGGGGACATCTGGAACAAAAATGACCCAAGAGCATTCCGACGCGCTGGTCTTTTTCGGAGCGACCGGCGACCTCGCATACAAGAAAATTTTCCCGTCGCTGCAAGCGATGATCAAGCACGGAAACCTGAACGTGCCGGTGATCGGCGTCGCCAAGGCGGGCTGGAACCTCGATCAGCTCAAAGTCCGCGCGCGCGACAGCGTCGAAGCGCATGGCGGCATCGACAACGACGCCTTCAACAAACTCTGCGGTCTGTTGCAATACGTCGACGGCGACTATTCCGACTCGTCGACCTTCGATCAGCTCAAGACCAAGCTCGGCGACTCCAAGCGGCCGGCACACTATCTCGCCATTCCGCCATTGCTCTTCGAAACGGTCGTCGAGCATCTGGCGAAGTCGGGCTGCGACTCGTGCGCGCGGGTCATCGTTGAAAAACCGTTCGGCGAAGACTTGCAGTCGGCGCAGCACCTCAACGCCGTGCTGCACCGCTATTTCGACGAGTCGGCGATTTTTCGCATCGATCACTTTCTCGAGAAGCGGCCGGTGCGGAATATGGTGTTTTTTCGCTTCTCCAACCCGCTGCTCGAATCGTTCTGGAACCGGGAGTTCGTCGAGAGCGTTCAGATTACGATGGCCGAGGACTTCGGCGTTCAGGGACGCGGCGTGTTCTACGATAAGACCGGTACCATTCGCGACGTGATTCAGAACCATCTCTTCCAAGTGCTCTGTAACGTCGCCATGGAGCCGTCGTCGCGTACCGATAGCGAATCGTTGCGCAACGAAAAGGTCAAAGTACTGCAGGCGATCGCGACGCTCGATCCCAAAGACGTCGTCCGCGGACAGTTCAAGGGCTATCTCAAGGAAAAAGGCGTCGCCGCCGGCTCGACGACCGAGACGTTTGCGACGGTGCGTCTCTTCATCAACAACTTCCGCTGGAGCGGCGTGCCGTTCTACATTCGGGCGGGGAAGGAACTCCCGGTCACGGCGCTCGAGATCGTGCTGCGCTTGCGCAAGCCGCCGCAGATCTTTCCGATCGCCCCGACGTCGGATTACGTGCGTTTCCGGCTCAGTCCGGATACGACGCTGGCAATCGGGATGACCGTTCTCTCCGACGCGGAAGACGTTGCCATGCCGGTCGAGTTGATGGTGAGCCGGCAGAACACGCCCGAAGACGAAGACGCCTACGAACGCGTGCTCGGCGATGCGATGGCCGGCGACCAGACGATGTTTGCGCGCCAGGATTACGTCGAAGAAGCGTGGCGCATCGTGGATCCGATTCTCGACGACGTTACTCCGGTCTTCGCCTACGACGACTGCTCCTGGGGCCCGAGCGAAGTCGATCGCGTCACGCCGCCCGGCGGCTGGGTCAACCCCACCATCGACGCCCATCCACCGGCAACCTGAGTTTAGCGCGCGAAAGGGCCGGAGCATGAACGGTTTGCCGCCCAACGCGGTGCTGCTTGCGTTCGAGGGACCGGATCCGTATTCGCTGGTGGGCGGTCTCGGCACGCGAGTCACCGAACTCAGCGCCGCCCTTGCCGCCGCCGGAATTCGAACGACGCTGGTCTTCGTGGGCGATCCGCAGCGCGCCGCCGTGGAACGGCCCGCCGATAATCTCGAGTATCGCCGCTGGTGTCAGTGGATTTCGGCCTACCATCCGGGCGGGGTGTACGACGGCGAGTGGGGCAAGCGGGCGGATTTCGAAGCCAGCGTGCCGTCGTTCGTCGTCGATTCGATCGTCGAACCCGCGTCGCAGCGCAACGAAAGCGTCCTTGTCATTGCCGAAGATTGGCAAACCGCACCGGCCACCGTCGAACTCGACCGGCTGCTGCGCGAGCGCGGATTGCGCGAGCGCACGGCCATGATGTGGAACGCCAATAACACCTACGGCTTCGATACGATCGATTGGCCGGCGCTCACGCGAGCCGCGCAGGTCACCACCGTTAGCCGTTACATGAAATTCGACTTGCGCGCGCGCGGCATCGAATCGTTGGTGATTCCCAACGGCATTCCGGAGCGCATCGTCGGTGGTCCTGGCGAGGAACTCGTTCGCACGCTTTCGGATGCGCTCGTTCGGCGGCCGCTGTTCGTCAAAGTCGGGCGCTACGACGAAGACAAGCGCTGGATGCAGGCCATCGATGCGTTTGCGCGGTTGTATGCCGATCATCCCGCGGCCATGCTCGTCGTCCGCGGCGGGCGCGAGCCGTACGGCGACGCGATCTTCGCCCACGCACGCGATTTGGGACTCGAAATCGAAGACGTCGCGGTCGCATCGCGGGATCCGGAAGCGTACGTCGAGCGCTTGGCGAACGCGCAGGGACCGATCGTGAACCTGCGCACCTTCGTTCCGGAAGAGTTGCTCTACGCGCTCTACCACGTCGCCGACGCGGTGCTCGCCAATAGCGGAAAAGAACCCTTCGGCTTAGTCGGGCTGGAAGTGATGGCGGCGTCCGGCATTGCGGTTACCGGATCGACCGGTGAGGACTACGCGGAGCCGTTCGAAAACGCGATCGTATGCGATACTGCCGACGGCCGCGAACTGGCCGCCTATCTCGAAGGACTCGTCGGCGATGCATCGCTGGCGCGCTCGATTCGCGCCGCCGGCGCGGCCACCGCCGAACGCTACACCTGGCCTATCGTTCTGGAAATTCTCTCCCGCAAACTCATTCCCATGTCATACTGAGCGGGGCATCGAACGAAGTTCGATGCGCAGTCGAAGCACGAGCGGAGCATCGCGCAGCGATGCGCAGTCGAAGGAAAGCTGGCCGCGCCAGGATGCTCTGTTTTTGTGCGTGTCTATCCCGAGCGGAGCGAGCGAAGCGAGCGCAGTCGAAGGACTGTTTCGTTACACGAAGGATGATCTTGCCGTTTTGAAAGAATTCACCAGGGGACAGCAGCCTTCGAATCTCCAACAGTAATGCAGAGATTAGGCATTCGGAGGAGACTGGCACTTGAATAGCATTTCGCTTGCGGACGCTGCACAAAATCGAGATAGTAACGAGAAATGAGAAGAGGAAAGGTCGCGTTCCTCCTGGAGAAGCGGGAGATTGGACCCAAGCGAAAGCCATGGCCTCCAGGTAATGTAGAAACCGTGTGGGTCGACTTGATGGATGAGCGCCGTGCCGTGATAATGAACATACCGTTTTACGCAAATGGCGTGTCCTTCCTCGATGAAATAGTCGTTGAGAAACATGACGAAGACGCACCATTCCTAACGATGACGGGCGTGGTGAGGCATTCTGGCAACGGTACGGTCAGAGCGATCTTGGCTAACGGCGAGCAGCTAGAGATCGCTGAGGCCGCACTTGATGCGGTCGAGCGGCTCGGTTGCAATTTTGAAACTGGGCTGGGTGCGGCGGCGGTCAACATCCCGCCAACCGTGAGGCCCGCCGATGTACTGTCCGCGCTAGAAATAGCACAAACCGCAGGCGCAATCTATGTTGACGTCGGTTTCATTCCCTTTAGTTAAAGCACTTCTTTATCGCAGACCCCCGCGGGCAACGTACAAGGCGCAACCTTCAAAGGAGGCGGCTTGTGCGCTCGGAACACTGGCGCTATGACTGCAGCAGCCAGATTGATTCTCGCCATATGTGTTGTGCTTACGGGGGGGTGTGCCGTGGGTAGCAACGGCAGTCGGATTCCGGCACCCAAGGCGCCAACCGCAGCTGTAGCCTCGCTGCGGCCAAAGTCGATGGCGAGGCAACCCGAGAGCGCGAGCACGTTGCTCTACGTATCCGCTGGCTTGTACGCCACCTACGTCTATACGTATCCAAATCTCAAACTTCTCGGTTCGCTTCAGGGTCTATCCACTCCCATGGGCGAATGCGTCGATCAGTCCGGCAACGTTTGGGTAACGGACGATAACCAAGTCGTTGAGTACATGCACGGCAGCCTAAAACCGAAGCTTGTGTTGAGTGATTCGGGACAGGTCGCAAATGCTTGCTCCGTTGATCCCGGAAGCGGAGATCTTGCGGTCTCCAACTACTACGGCTTAGTCCACGCTGGACCTGGAAGCATCGCGATCTACAAGAGAGCACGCGGCAAACCAACACTCTACTCGGATACAAACGTCTATAGGCCAAATGCGCTGAGTTACGGCAGCGATGGCACCCTTTATGTTGACGGCGAAAACGAATCCGGAGGGTTTCAATTATCCGAGCTCTCACGCGGGGGTGCGTTTACGGACCTCACCTTAAGTGGAGCGACCATCACATTTCCTGGGGGGGTTCAGTACGTCGACGGAAAGGTTGTGGTCGGAGACCAAATTGAATCGAAAGCATATCGCACTACTATAAAAGGATCGATAGCGAAAGTCACCGGAACGACGAAACTCCCGGGAACTAATCAAGTCTATCAGTTTTTCATAACTGGAAGCAAATTATTTGCGGTGGACGGCGGTAACGGCGATGTGAGGATTTACCCGTATCCGCAAGGCGAGGTACTGATCAGCATCATCCTGCGAGGAAGCGCACCGACCGCAGTTGTTCTGAGCAAGTCCTAGGCGTCGCGGAGAAGCAGCGAGTCAGGGTAACGCGGGACATTGGGCGGCGCGCGAGAGCAGAAACGTGCGGTCGCGGCTGTTTCGCGCGAGCGCGGCGGCGCGTTCGAATTCCGCTCGGGCCTCCGTTGTGCGGCCAAGTTTGAAGAGCAGATCGGCGCGGACGCTCGGCAGTAGGTGGTAGATTCGGAGTGCCGGCTCGTCGAGGAGTTTATCGGCGATGTCGAGTCCAGCTTGCGGGCCGTATGCCATTGCGATCGCCACGGCTCGGTTCAATTCCACGACCGGTGTCGGCTCGATCTGCGCGAGTGCATCATACAGCGCGGCGATGCGTTCCCAGTCGGTTTCTTCCGCACTTGCGGCGCGGGCGTGAGAGGCGGCGATTGCGGCTTGTAATTCATATGGACCGGCCGCCCCCGCGAGTTGTTCGGCCTTCGTCAGTTCTGTGAGGCCGCGGTGGATGAGTAGACGGTTCCATTTGCGGCGATCTTGGTCGCGCAGCAGGATCGGTTCGCCCGAGGGCCCGATGCGCGCTCGCATTCGAGATGCTTGAATTTCCATGAGCGCGACGAGCCCGTAAACCTCACTCTCATTCGGCATGAGGGCGGCGAGCATGCGTCCTAGGCGCAGTGCATCTTCGACGAGCTCGGGGCGCAGGACGTCGTCGCCGGCCGTTGCCGCATAGCCTTCGTTGAAGATCAGGTAGATGGTCTCGAGGATCGAGGCGAGGCGTTGCCGGCGCTCGGGGCCGGAGGGTACTTCGAACTGAACTCGCGCTTCCATGAGCGTGCGCTTCGCGCGGACGATGCGTTGTGCGATCGTCGTTTCCGAGGTGAGATAGGCGCGCGCGATTTCGGCGGTGGTGAGGCCGCCGAGCAGCTTGAGCGTCAGCGCTACGTGGGCTTCCTTCGAAACGGCCGGATGGCATGCCACGAACATCAGGCGGAGCAAGTCGTCGTCGATTTCTTCGTGGGTTGCGACAACGTCGGTTTCCGATTCCCTGATCGAGAGGTCGCGAATGAGTTCTTCCGATTTGCGCTGCAGTGTCTCGTCGCGGCGGATCTGATCGATCGCGCGCCGTTTGGCAGTCGTCATAAGCCACGCGCCGGGGTTTCGCGGGATGCCCTCTTCGGGCCACTGCGAGAGGGCCGAAACGAAGGCATCCTGCGCAAGATCCTCGGCGCGTCCGACGTCGCGCACCATCCGCGACAACCGTGCGATCAGTTTGGGCGATTCGATGCGCCAGATTGCCGCGATGCCGGCGTGAAGCTTGGGCGTCACTCCGGGGGTGGGTAGATTCCGTGGATGATTGAAATGAATCTCACTTGAGTTGCTCCCGAAGGCGGGCCTCAGAAGCCCGGACTTCAGGCGTGAGGTTTTCGCCGAAGTCTTCGGCTTCGAAGATCTGTCGAATCTCGATGACTTGGCCGCCGCCGAACGGCGCGTGCGTGAAACGCTCGACAATCTCTTCCTTCGATTTCCCCTGAACGATCCAGAAGCCGGCGATCAGCTCC
>JBAUZB010000239.1:0-3000 GCA_049585095.1 Candidatus Tumulicola sp. | reverse complement strand
GAGGACTGTATCTTGCTCCATGACCGATGCTGAGGATTCGCCTCGGGCGCCGAGGTGCGCTCCCAGCCGGCCGGGAAAAAACGTGGCCATGCCGTCGCAAATCCCAACCACGACGTTCAATCAGTTCTTCGCTTGGGCGCCGCTCGTCGTCGGCCTCCTCATTTACTTCGTGCTGTACGCGGCGAAGCGCCACGAAGTTACCGAAAGCGGCGTACCCATCGGTCAAACGTTCGCCTGCGCGAATTGCGGCCGGCGCGGCCGGCGCGAGCACATGGTGCCGCAGGACCACGCCGGCGCGACGAGCTGGTACTGTCATCGCTGCGCCGCCGGCTAAGCCGGAGCTTCTCTCGTCAGCGAGCGGGGAGTTTGGCGTCGGGGATTGCGATGCCGCCGTGTTCTCCGATCCACGCGGCCGTCGCTCCCCACCAGTCGAGGACTCCTTGGGGGTCGGCGGGGCCGTGGCCGGCCTTCGGATCGACCAGCATCGAAACCGGCGCACCTAATTCCGCAAGCACTTTGTAAAACTCGATTGCCTGCGGGTACGGCGCTCGCGTATCGGCCAATCCGGAAACGATCAACAGCGGCGTCTTCATGTGCGCCGCAAACGTTAGCGGCGACTGTGCACGTAGTGCGGCTTCCGCGGCGACCGGGCGCACTCCGAAGAAGCGCTGGGTGAGGTTGGCGTCTTCCGAGAGGGCGTAGTCGAAGAGGAGGTCGGTAACCGGCACCTCCGCGACGGCTGCTCGAAAGCGATCGTCGTGGGTCACCACCCACGACGTGAGGTATCCGCCGTACGAGCCGCCCTCGATGAACGTGCGCTTGGAATCGCCGACACCGGAGGCGGCCACGGCATCGGTGCCGGTGAGCAAGTCGTGCATCGGTCCTGCACCCCAATCTAGGACGATGTCCTTGTAGGACCAGTCGCCGTAGCCGTCGCTGCCGCGCGGATCCGGACGAAAGTATGCATAACCGTTGGTCGCCAGATATTGGGCGAAGGGAGAAAAAGACGAATCGTCGGCGCACTGCGGGCCGCCGTGCGGTTCGACTACGACCGGTGCGCGCGAAAGATCGCCGGCGGGTAGGGTGAGCTGGCCGTGAAGCAGGTGGCCGTCGCTCTGCCACGTTACGACGCGCGTCGCTGCAACCGCTAAACCTTCGGGAACGGCGTTAGCACGCGTAACTTGCCGCGCGGCGCCGCCCGGATCGAGAACGTAGAGTTCCGGCAAGCGCTCGGGCGTCGTCCAGGCGTAGGCGATGCGGCCGGTGGCCGCCACCGAAAAGCCCTCAACCGTTCCATCGGCCGGGGTGAGCGCCTGCGGAATACCGCCGCTGCGATCCAGCGAAAAGAGCCGCGCCGACACACCGTCGAGCAAACTGGCGACGATCCGGTCGCCGCGCCACGCAATCGCACCATTGCCGCACGACCACAAATCGCGATCGAGTTTCGCGCTGACATCGAGGCCGTCGACGTAGGCATCTTCACGCGACGGCAAGCGATCGTCCCACGTGCGAACGTAGGCGACCGCATCGCCCGATGGTGCGTATGCCGGTGCCGCCGATCCGGGGTACGCAAAGTACGGCCGGTCGAGCAACGTTCGCACCGTCCCTCCGTCGACGTCGACGATGGCATACTGCGCGCGTGAAAAATCGTCGAACACCGGCGTCGGCTGGCGAACGACGGCAAGACGTTTTCCATCGGACGACCACGACGGGTCGTGATCGGCTGCGGGACCGCCGTACGACCAAGAGTCGGAAACGATTCGGTGTTGCGCACCGGTCGCGACGTCGAGCACCCACAGCGTTCGCTGCGGAGGCTGCGTTCCAAAAATGTCGCTCTCCGGCGTGAGCCAGCGCAACCGGCTTACGCCGCTGGCCGCGGCGCCGCCGGCCATTTCGGTAAGGGCGATTCGCGACCCGTCGGGCGACCATGCAAATCCCGCAACCGCGTTTCCACCGAGGTCGAGGGCGCGGGGATTCCCCGCGGTTGCCGACGTGATCACGATTTCTGCGGCGCCTTTATCGCTGGTTTTCAACCAGGCGATCGATGCGCCGTCGGGCGACCATCGCGGGTGCTCCGCTTCGATCGGCAGCTTCGTTCGAGTTCCGTCTTCTAACCGAACTGCGTCGTATTCGGTATCCCACGAGTCTTTCGCGAGATTCGCTTTGGTGAAGGCGACGAGCACCACCGTGCCGTTCGGCGAAATCTGCACGTCGTCGATGAATGCGACCGAACCGAAATCCGTCAGCGCCCAAGGTCGGGCGTCGGCGCCGCGAACGCCTCCCAGCACGATCGCGAATAGTGTTGCGGTTACGAAACCCAAGCGGCGAGCCATCGATCTGCGCCTCCTCTGTGGGGGCAACGGAACTAAACCTGCACGACCTCGCGCACTTCGGGAACTTCCGCAACGACGATCGTTTCGATCGCGCCCTTGAGCGTCATCGTCGACGCCGGGCAGCCGCCGCAAGCGCCGAGCATCTGCACGTAGGCGACGCCGTCTTCGACTTTGAGCAGCCACACCTCGCCGCCGTCCAGCGCAATTCCAGGCCGGACCTTGTCGATCGCCGCGTTCACACGCTCCTCAATCGAAGCGCCGGTTGTCTCCGCCATCATCATTCGTCCGTCAGTTGGATTGTTTCAACGGGCCGATAGGTTGCGCCGCTGCCCCGGAACGTCTTGGCCCTCACGTTTCACCTTCGGGACGCTCGCGCTTTCGCGTCCGTGCGAAAGCGCTGCTCGGCTGGCTCGTCGCTCTCGGCATCCGTGCCTTCGCTCCTAGTCCAGACGCCCTCAGGTCAAAACGTGAGGGCCAAGACGTTCCAGGGTTCATCCCGCCGATGTAAACGGCGAAACGTGAGGTCCACGCCGTTCCAGGTGAAGCTATTGCGGCTGCCCGTGGGAGCTCATGACGTCGTGCATGCGCGACGCTATCGAAAGCGCGTCGTCCCACTTGCGCTGCCACATATTGCGGCCGAAGATAAGCCCGACGCAGCCGGCTTCCA
>JBAUZB010000238.1:0-18870 GCA_049585095.1 Candidatus Tumulicola sp. | reverse complement strand
GACGTTGGCGGTCGTCGCGGCCGCCGCTTGGGCTCTCCTGGCGCTCGCGCGTTGGTCCGTTCGGCTGCTGGCGGACGCCGTCATCGCGATTTCGCGCCAGCCGTTTGCGTCGCGTTCCCCCGTTTGGATCCGCCAGCTCCAACCTGCCCCGATCGCTCGGCGCTCGCCGCTCCAGCGGCGCCGCTTCGCCCGTCCTCCTCCGACTGCGAACGCCCGCGCCTAGCGCGCGCTGCTTCGTTCGCACCCATACACCAACAGATCGGAGAGGACCATGTCCCGATTTTCCACGGCGCGCGTCGCCGTTTTCTTGGCATTCGTTCTGGCGTTCGCCGCCTTCGCCGCGGCGCTGCCGGGTCTCGCCGCTACCACCGGATTGGTTCGCGGCACCGTCACGGTCGACGGCAAGCCGGCTCGCGGCGCCAGCGTCACGCTCGAAGGTGAGGGATCGCGCTTCACGGCGACGACCGACGCACAAGGCACCTACGTGTTCCCGCAAGTCCCGTTCGGCTCGTATCGCATCGTGGGGCACGCCGCCGGCGCTCACGACCTCCAAGTGCTGGTGACGGTCTCGAGCGACTCGGTCGCCACCATCGACATCCCGCTCACTACGCAGTTAAAGCAAATCGCGAGCACCACCGTGACCGCGCACGGCGTGGGCGTTCAGGTAAACCCGGCCTCGGTCAATCAGTTGACCCGTGCCACGATTCAAACGTCACCGGCACAGAACAGCCTCGACAAACTCATCGGAACGCTTCCCGGCGTCGTGCCGTTTTCATACAACGAACCGGTGGTCAACGGCTTTCACGGCGTGATGTACAACATCGACGGCGCCCCGTTGCCGTTGGCAACGACCTCGAACTTCGCCGAGATCGTCGATCCGAAGAACATCAACTCGCTCGAATTGTTGAGCGGAGCGATTCCCGCCGAGTACGGCGGCGATCGCATGGGCGGCGTCGTCAACATCATCACGAATCGCCCCACCGACCTGCCCGAAGGGCTGTACGGAACGATCACGGGCGGTTTCGGCAATCAGTCTCAGAACATCGGCAGCCTCGAAACGGCGGCGCGCTTTGGCGCGAGCGAACTCTTCTTCAACGCCAACAGCCAGAGCTCGGTGCGTGGGTTGGACGCACCGACGTTCGACGCGATTCACGACAACGCATCGCAGAGCAACGAGTTCTTGCGCTTTCTGACGCAAATCGGCCCACGCGCGACGCTGGCGTTCGACTATTCCAATCAGCTCGCTCAGTTCCAGATCCCGATCAACACCGATCCGAACAACCCGTACGACCCGATCTTTACGCCGGCCGGAACCGACGACGTGCAGCGCGAGTACGACCGCTTCTCGAATCTCAACTTTACGCAAACCTCGCGCGACGGCAATGGCGTCTTTCAGGTCATTCCGTGGTGGCGCTCTACGCGCATCAACTTCGACGGCGACCTCCCCAACGACGTGCTCGGTCTGACGCCGCCGTTCGGAGCGGATCTCGAATGCACGAGCTGCGGGCATTCCGACGACTCGTCATCGCCTACGCACAACGTCGGTCTTCTGTCGAACACGTACGCGAGTTACGTCGGCTTGAGGATGTCGGATTTTCGCGCGACGAAGAATCACGCGTGGAAAGTGGGCGTCGACGTGAATCGTGAAAACCTTCTGGCAAATCAGGCCTTTGGCTGTTACTATCCCGATTGCGCCGACTCGGGCGTCCACTCGCTGCCGTACTATCTGGTTGCATCGCCCCAGCAGGCGCAAGCCGGGTCGCAAGTCGGAATCTACGCCCAGGACAAGTGGCAGATCACGGATCGCATTTTGCTCAACTACGGCATTCGCTACGATCACTCGACCGGCTACACGTCGGGCTGGCAGTGGAGTCCGCGAATCGGAGTCAGCGTTTGGGATGGCGGCAAAAACACCGCCCACGCCTACTACGGCCGGTTCTACGCTGCGCCATTACTCGAGGACGTGCGCCAAGACTGCGTCGTGCTGCAGGGCTGCCCATCGGTTCCGGTCTACAATCTGCAGCCCGAAAGCGATGCGTACTTTGAAATCGGCCTCACCCATACGTTCAACCCGAACTTCGACGGGTCGGTCAACATCTTCCGCAAGAGCGCCGTCAACATACTCGACACGACGCAACTGCTGGACACGCCGCTCTTTGCGGTATTCAACAACGCGATCGGTATCGATACCGGCTTAGAAGTCCGGCTCACGAATCGCTTTCCCAACGGAAACAGCTGGTTCTTCACCGGAACCGTTTCCGGATCGTACGCAGCGTGCGTCTCGGGGTCGACGTTTCTCTTTCCGCCCGACGTCAATCCGCCGAATCAATCCTGCGTCTCTCAACTCGCGCCCGAAGACCACGACGAGACCGTCGCTTCGACCGCCGGCTACACCTGGCGGTTCGGCAACGGCCGGCAATGGTACGCAACGCTTCAAGGAAACTACGGCAGCGGCTTCCCGGTCGAGTTCGAGAGTGCGAACGCCGACATCAGCGGACGTCTGCCCGCGCACACGACGTTCGACGTCGCCGCAGGCCGTTACTTGACGCCCGGCCGCAATGGCGAAGACCAAGGGCTCGGAGTATCGTTTATCGTTTCAAACGTTTTGAACCACCAGTATCCGATCAAGGTGGCCAACGGGTTCAACACCACGCAAATCGCCAACGGGCGCACCTTCCTGTTGCGCCTATCCGCCCCGTTCTGACTCGCGTATGGAACGCGTTCAATGCTCCGTGGAAAAGCGCCAGCCGATTTCAAACGCGCGGCCGGCGGCGTAGTGATTGCCTTGCGCGTTTTCGTACGTGATGCGATAGCGATCGTTGAAGACGTTGTATATGCCGACGGTCAACGCGGTGTGGCCGGAAAGACCGATGCCTTTGACCAGGTCGAAGGTGGTGTGCGGCGGCACTTTGCAATCGTCGCTAACCGGCACGCAATAGGCGGACGAAAGGCCCGAGCCGTATTCGGCGTCAATTGCCAGCCAGCCGCCGCGACGATCGTTCCGCAGCATGCCACCGGACGCGTCCCAGTTCTGGTCGTGGTCGGCCGGCGTCCAACCGCTCGGTGCGCCGAAACATGGCGCCAGCAGCTGCGTTTCACACCCGGCATTCACCGAGCGAGCGTGCGTCAGCGACAAATACGCGCGCCCGCCGGCCGCGAGCGGCAGCTGGTAGTACGCGCTCTGCACCGAAACGTTGCCGGCAGCGTAGTTGATGTCTTGATGCAACGCCGTGACGCCGACTTGCGTGTCGTCGATCAGGTCTACCGCAGTCTTCTGCATCACCCGCAGCCCGAGCGAGCCTCTGCCGATGGGCAAATGACCGCCGATTTCCAAAACGCTGTCGCGTTGCGGACGTAGGTCAAACTGCGCCGGCGCCGGCTGATCCGGAAGGTTGAGCAGGTGGGCTGCGGCCGGTGACACGTTCTCGAGCGAAAACGGTGTGAAGAAGCGCCCGAAGTAGACGTACGCGCTGGCACGTTGGCCGTAGAGTCGCGTCAGCTTCAGGCGCGGGCTCGTCTGCGCGAAACCGTCTTGGAACTGGCTCGAAAAGACCGAAAAGAAGTCTTGGCGCAGGCCGAGATCGAGCAGCCATATCGGCGACATCGCCCAGGAATCCTGGAGGTACGCGCTCGTCGTGTGACCGATGTTGGGCGCACCGTCCACCACGGTGTAGGCGGCGTTCGGGGTCTCGGGCGTAAAGATCGGCGCGAGGAAATTCCCCGGCTGCAGCGTGACGCCGTAGTTCTTGTCGACGGTCGTCACGTCGTACGACGCACCGTACCGGACGGTATGCTTTCCGTCTAGCAGCAAATCGTCGATATTGACGATCGTATCGCGCGCCGTTCGATCGGCCGCCAGCGAGTAGGCACATGCAGCGACCATGCCGTTGGCGCAGTCAGCCGGCGTTCCGCCGCCGGCGGCGTTCAGATTGTAGCCGTAGATAAAATCGTTCTGCGGATCGCCGAAGTCACGGATGCGCGACTCCTTGTATCCGACGCCGTAGCTGAGCGCACCCCCGGAGCCGAGCGTGTGACGGATCTGGGCTGCCAGAAACGTATCGTTTTGCGTTTCGTTGTCGTCGGTCGAAGCCGGTTCGCCGCCGTCGACGTCGTTGGGAATCTGAAACGTCTGGTACGAGTGGATGAAGGTAACGTTCGCGTAGTCGTTGCCGAAGGGGACGCCATAGCGCAAGAACGCGTTGGTTTGCGCGCCTTGGTCGTGCACCGCGGCGAAGTTCGGCGGGTCGAGAAAGCGATTGCCCTGCGATGCGGCAAGCCCGAGCGAGAACTGGCCGTTGCCGACCGGTGCGTGCACGTTGAGGTACGACGTGTACGTCGCGTACGAGCCTCCTTCGACGTACCCGGAAGCCCCGGACGGGCCGTTGTTGATGCGGGTGGTGACGTTCACGACGGCCGCAAATCGCCCGCCGTATTGCGCCGGAAATGCCCCTTCCATCACGTCCATGAAGGCGATGTCGTTGGGATCGATCTCGCTCCCGACCTCGCGGTTAAGCTCCTGCGGCACCTGGACGCCGTCGACATAGTAATTGATGTCGCCGTGGTCGCCGTTGACGTGCACGACGCCGTTGGCTCCGCGTGCCGCCGCCGGCAGTTGCAGGAGCATCTGCGGAAGCGAGCCCTGGTACGGCATCCGGTCGAGCAGGGTTTGATTGACCGTGACATCCGTGCCGGAGCCTTTCAGCGGTGGGGCCGACCCCCCGATCGTCACGTGACCCACCGTCGAGAGGAGTTCGATCGTCACCGCAGCGCCGCTGGCCGCCAGATCGACCACAAGACCGCCCTCGCGGTCGCCCATCGTGGCGGTTATCCGATAGGTGCCCGGGGCGAGCCCTGAAAAGCCGAAAAGGCCGCCCGGGCCACTTACGCGTCGCAGCCGCACGCCGCTGCCCTCAAGCGTCACTTCCGCCGAAGACACCGGCCGCTGGGACCCGTCGACCACCCTCCCCGAAATCGTGGCCGCGCCGGCGGCACGAGCGGCGGGCGCTGGATACAAGAAGACCGCCAGCACCAAAATCACAGAAGTTGCGAATCCTTTGCAAATCACGATTTGCGACTCGTTCGCAGATCATGCGGAGGACTCCCGCCGTCAGCCGGGGGATTTAGGGGCTCGCGACATGTTCGATCTCGACCGCGGCACGATTATCGTCACCGGCGGCGCCGGCCTTATTGGCAGCGCCGTGATTTGGGCTTTGAACCGGCGCGGCATCGACGACGTCCTGGTGGTCGATCGGCTGGACCGCTCCGAGAAATGGCGCCATCTGGTGCCGCTGCGTTTCGCCGACTACGTCGACGCCGACGAGTTCGCCGACCGCATCGCCGACGGCGACGATTTCGGCGACGTCGGAACGGTTTTTCACCTGGGCGCCTGCTCCTCGACAACCGAGAGCGACAGCGACTACCTGATGCGCAACAACTACGGATACACCAAGAATCTCGCGCATTGGGCCGAGGAAAACGCCAACCGCTTCGTCTACGCCTCGTCCGCGGCAACCTACGGCGCGCTCGAAGACGACCTCTCCGACGATGCGGATCTGCGCGAGCTGCGTCCGCTCAACATGTACGCCTATTCCAAGCATCTCTTCGATCTGTATTCCGCGCGCTCGGAACTCCACCGCAGCGTGTGCGGCATAAAATACTTCAACGTCTTCGGACCGAACGAAGATCATAAAGGCGAGATGCGCAGCATCGTGAGCAAGGCCTACGAGCAAATTCGCGGCTCGGGTACGGTCAGACTCTTCAAGAGCTACCGGCCGGAGTTTCGCGACGGCGAGCAGCGGCGCGACTTCGTGTACGTGAAGGATGCCGCGAACATGACGCTGCACTTGGCCGAAAGCGGCGGCACCGGGCTGTTCAACGTCGGCGCCGGCCGCGCGCAGACCTGGCTCGAATTGGTTGCGCCGATCTTCCGCGCGATGAGCCTCCCGGAAAAAGTCGAGTTCGTCGACATGCCCGAACCGCTGCGCGGAAAGTATCAGTACTCGACTTGCGCGCGTATGACCCGCTTGCACGATACGGGCTACGACGCGCCGGTCACGCCGCTGAGCGATGCGGTTACCGATTACGTTGCGAACTATCTGATACCGGGCCGTCTTTTGGAACCGGCCGACGAACCGGTCCGCGTCGCACCACTCGTCAACGCTCCGTCTCCGTAAAGGGGTTTCATGCCGTCACAACAACAGACACGCGCCGAACGCCGGCGTCACGCTCGCGGCGGTGCCGCTCCGCCGCCGCATCGCGATCCGATGATGCCGATCTATATCGGCGTGGCCGTCCTCATTTTACTCGTGATCGTCGTTTTCGGCGGGATGCGTTGGCAGCAAAGCCTCGCTCTCAAAGCCGCGAGCGCAACGCCGTCGCCCGGGCCGAACGCAAGCGCAAAGCCGGTGCCGCTGGTCGATGGCGTCGCGATTGGAACGGCGCATTTCAGTCCGGCGAATACGCGCGCCGGCGGCACCGGTCAGCCCGTCGACGGCATCACGTGCCTATCGGCCGAAGGCCAAGCGCTTCACATTCACTCGCACCTGGCGCTGTTCGATCGCGGCAAGCAAATCCAAGTACCGCGGCTGATCGGATTCAGCGCCAACCAGTCGCTGCCGGGCGGCGGTTGCCTCTACTGGATCCACACCCACGATTCGAGCGGCATCATTCACGTGGAAACCCCCGACGTGCAGGCGCCGGGCGGCGGACATTACACGCTCGGAATGCTCTTCGACATCTGGGGCGAGCCCATTGGATCTAACGGCGTCGCCGGTTTCAAAGGCCCGGTGACGGCGTACGTCAATGGGGCAAAGTACGACGGCGATCTCCGCGCGATTCCGTTGATGTCGCATCAGCAAATCACGCTCGAAGTCGGCACTCCCGTGGTCCCGCCGCCGAACTACGCCTTCTCGCCCGCGGAATAGCCTTAGCGCAAGACCTTTTGCAACGCCGAGGCGAGCTCGGCGTACGAGAGCTCGCCGGAATTCAGGTAGGCGACGTTTTTGTCTTTGCCGATGATGGCGATCGTCGGAAAGCCGCCGTTCAGGTAGCTGTTCGCGACGCTCAGGCCGGCATCGTAGGCAACCGGGTAGCTGGCTTTGAACCGCGCGGCCCAGTCGAGAACGTCGCGCTGCGAGGCCGGCGACGTGTTGTCCATTCCGGTGTCGCTTCCGGAAACGCCGACGAAATCGACGCGGGAACCGTACGCGCGATAGAGCTTGTCGATCACGGCGGTTTCCCGCTGGCAGTGCGGGCACCACGTCGCAAACACTTCCAAAAAAACCGGCTTATTCGTTTTCTTCAGATCGAAGAGCCCGTTGGTCGTGGCCACGGCGAATTCCGGTGCGGGCTGGCCGGCTTGCGCTTTGCCCACGACCGGCCCCTGCGAGGCCGAGGTGAGACGGTGCGACGGCCACACCGCATACCAGGCCACGGCGGCAACCACGATGGCGGCCGCGATCGCTAGCGAGATCGCTCCGAGCGCGCGCTGGTTCATGACGAGCGAAATCTCCGATCGACGGCGAGGGCGCCGGGGGCGCCGAAAGCAATGAAGGCACTCGCCAGCGCAAGCGCCAGGTCGAACGCGACGTGCGGCCAGTCGGCGACCGCAGTGTCGTTCGGCCCGAAGCATCCGCACCCGGCCGGAATGTGGCGCACCGTGGCCCACGCCACCGCGGCGGCATAGGTCAAAAACTGCAGAGCAGCGACCGCCGCCGCGATTCGGGTGAAGAGCCCGGCCACGAGGTACACCCCGAGCATCACCTCGAGAAACGGCAGCCCTAAAGCGAGCGGGGCGATCACCCCGGGCGGCAAGAGCCGAAAGCTCGCGATCGAGGCCGCCAGCGCTGCCGAGTGGCCGATCTTGAGGCCGCCGGCCGCGATCAGCAACCCTCCGACGAACAAACGGAACGCGAAGACGGCGGCATTCACCGCGCCTTTGGTGCGCCTACCGAGCTGCAACGACCTCTTTCTGACCGGTAACACCGCAGCGTGGCGTAAAATGGACGCATGCGCACCGACGTCATCCCGACGGCGAGTCCGGCCGCCGGACGAGGCGGCCGCATTCTGGGCGCCGCAATGCTCCTGGCGATCCTCGCCGGCTGTGCTCCGAACGCCGTCGTCGCGCCCGGGTTCACCTTGACCAGCGACGAGAACCAGCCGTGGAGTCTTGCGGCGCAGCGGGGGCACTCCGTACTGCTGACGTTCGGCTTTACGCACTGCGCCGACACCTGCCCGGCGACGCTTGCGAAACTCGCCCGTCTGACGCGCCCGCTCGCACACGGAGCCAGCGTCGAAATCGCGATGGTAACGGTCGATCCGCGGCGCGATACGCCGCCGGTGCTGCACCGTTTCGTAGCGCGCTTCGAGCGGCCGATCATCGGCCTCACCGGGACGCCAAAGCAAATCGCCGCGGTCGAATCGGCCTATCACGTTTGGGCGCAACGAACTCCCGGCGCACACGTCTCGCCACGCGGCTACGACGTCGCCCATTCGGCGGTCATCTACGCCATCGACGCCCGCGGCGCCATTCGAGCGATTTCCAACGACGACGATTCGCAGGCGGCGCTGACCGGCGTCGTGCGTGAACTGACCAATTGATGGTGCACCTGATCCTGGCGGCGCTCGTCCTCACCGTCGTCCCGGTGCACGGCACGGTGATTCAGCGTTTACCCGACGCCACCGCGATCGTTCGCACCGACCCGGTGCCGCAGACGCTGCCGGCGGCGATCCGGCGGTATCGCGTAATTCCGCCGGCGGCCGCCACCACCGCCACCCAGATCGACGCGCTGCTGGACCGGTCGACCAAACCGTGGAGCCTGCGCGACGCCGCCGCGGCGGGGCCGTTCGCGCCTGGATTGCCGCAGCCGGGCCGGGTGGTTCCGGTCGAACTCGGGCGCCCGTTGCCGGCCGCACGCCTGGTGAATCAAGATGGGGAAATCGTCGAACTCGACCGCGCATTTCGCGGAAGGACGACGCTGGTTGCCTTCATTTTCTCGCGCTGCCCCGACCGTACGCTCTGCCCGGCCATTAGCGCCAAGTTTGCCTATCTGCAAGCGCGTCTCGATCCCATGCGCTTCGCGTTAGTCGAGATCACCCTCGATCCACCCTACGACTCGCCGGCGGTTCTGCGCCGCTACGGCGCCACCTACGGCGCCAACCCCGCGATATGGTCGCTGCTGACCGGCAACGGCTCGACGATTCAGCGGCTTCTCGACGAGTTTCGCATCAGTTCGCTGCGCGTTTCCACCAGCAACTTCTTGCACGACGACAAGCTCTTCATCGCGACGCCGGATGGCCGGATTGGATTCGTCGCCGACACGGCCGACTGGGATCCGCAAGCCGCCCTCGCGCAGGCGCGCTCGATCGCGGGCCTATCGAGCAATCCCTTCGAGCGTTTTAAGCTTTCGCTGATCGCCAACGTCGTGGCGATTTGCGGCGGAAGTCAGTTCGCCGGAATCGTGGTGTTGGAGCTAGCGCTGTTCTTCATCATCGTGCTCCTGGTGACCGCGGGGCTATGGTGCGTGGCCCGCATCTTGTGGGCCAAACCGTAGAAGCATGCGACGCTTCATGCCGGCCGCCTGAAGGGCCGCTTCGTTGAGTGGCGATAAGAGGCGAGTAGGCTCATGGCAGCACCGCGTAAGCCGGACGAACCGGCCTCTCCCGAGCAGGCCGCGTTTTTAGAGCGCGCCGTCGAGCAGTACGGCAAGGCGACCTACAACTTTGCCTTCCGCTTGACGCGCAACGACACCGACGCGCGCGACCTGACCCAAGAGGCGTTCATCCGCGTCTACCGCGCCTGGCGCAGCTTCAAGCCGGGCACCTCCTTCCTCTC
The DNA here is from genome assembly GCA_049585095.1 of Candidatus Tumulicola sp. Taxonomy (GTDB): domain Bacteria; phylum Vulcanimicrobiota; class Vulcanimicrobiia; order Vulcanimicrobiales; family Vulcanimicrobiaceae; genus Tumulicola. Next base: position 9,038 of record JBAUZB010000238.1, on the reverse strand, counting down.
GTGGATCTATCGAATCGTCACGAATCTTCATCGCGACGAACTTCGGCGGCAGAAGGGACGTTATCTGGTAGAGATTCCGGAGGACAACGAGCCGCGAGCCCTTTCCGGTAGCCGGACGCTGGCGGAGAATCCAATCGACGACTACGTCGAGGGTTACTTCAGCGAGCCGGTCTCAAAGGCACTCGAAGCGCTCTCTGCCGAGCAGCGGCAAATCGTGGTGCTGGCCGACGTCGAGGAATGCAGCTATGCGGAGATTGGAGGGATCGTGGGTTGTTCGGTCGGCACGGTACGCTCGCGGCTGCACCGCGCGCGCAGCCAGCTGCGCAAACTCGTCACACGGAACTTGAAATCGACATCATGAATCAACCGCATCCTTCCATCGACGAACTCGTCGACTACGCTCGCAGCGAACTTTCCGCCCGCGACGATGCCGCCGTGCACGCGCATTTGGCCGTTTGTCCGGCCTGTGCCGAGGCCCACGACGCCGAGGCGCGCCTGGTCGAAGTGCTGCGGCTTCACGCGAAGGCGGAAGAGCGCGAGTTCCCGCCGGGTCTCGCGGAGGCAATCTATGCCCGGGCGGCCGCCGAGCGCACCTCGGCGCCATGGTGGTCGTTGCGGCTCCCAGCGCTGCAACCAGCGTTTGCGCTTGCCGTTGCGGCGGCGGTCGCGTTCGCGGTCTACCTCTCGGCGGGCGGTTGGCACGGCGCTGCGAAGCGTGGCAGCGTCGACGCCGCCGCCTATGTTGAAAATCACGCGGCACTGGCCAGCACGATGCCGTTCGAAGAAACGGCGGCGATCCCGACGATGCTGACGTCGGACGAGACCGAAAACCAATGAAGCGTTTGAAGCTGGTAGCGGGCCTCGGGGCGCTGGCGGCGAGCCTCTCGCTCGCCAGTGCGGCGCCGAACGACGAGCCGGCCGACGGCTTGATCTTCGACGCGATAACGGCACCTTCGACGGTTTCGTACACCGGAACCGTCGAAGTCGTCAGTATTGGAGACCAGGGATCCGAAGCCTCAGTCTACCGCATCGAGCACCGGGCACCGAACCTGACTCAGCGGCGCTACCTGTCGCCCGCGCGCTTGCACGGCGATTCGATCGTGAGCCGCGGAGAGCGGAGCTATTTCGTCGACGTGCGCCGTCACCGCGTCCTTCAAACCGAAAACCAGGCCGCCAACGATCAGATCGCGCGCGACGACAACTACATTCTCTTGCGTGCGAACTACCGCGCAGTCAAGCAATCGCAGGAGTCGCTCGACGGACGCCAAGTGCGCGACGTGGCGCTCATCAACAAATATACCAACCACATCACCATGCTGGTCCGGATTGACGAACAGACCAAGCTCGTGCTCGACAAACAGCAGTTCGCCGCCGACGGTTCGCTCGTTGCCGAAGTCCGTTTCGAGAGCGTGCGCTTTACTTCCGACATCCCCGACGCCGATTTCGGCGTGCCCAAAGCCTACGCCGCGGTGCGCGGTCCGACGTTCGACGAAGCTTCAAAAGACGTCGCCCGGGTCGTGCGGGACGCCGGCTTCCGCGCGCGCGGCCCGAAATTTCTCCCCGACGGTTTTTCTCCCGTCGAGGGACATATGATCGAGGTGCGACGCGTCCCCACCCTGCATCTGCTCTATTCCGACGGCATCCGTACCGTATCGCTCTTCGAAAATACCGGGGACGCCGGCGTCGACTTCCAGTCACTCCACTCGCGCTCCGTCAGCATTTCCGGACACGACGCACGCTACGCCGAGCAAGGACCGAACACGCTGCTGACGTGGAACGACGGGCCGTTGTGCTTCGCGCTGATCGGCGACCTGCGACTCGACGAACTGCAGCGCATCGCGGATTCCCTCGAACCGTAGCGACGCGAGAATTGCGAGAGGCCCCCGCGACTGCGGAGGCCCCTCGGTTCTACGAAAGCGTTGTTGCGACTAGACCTTGATGTTCGCCGTCACGTAGAACTGGAACGGGGTCTTGGTCGAGTTTCCGTCTTGGTTGAATGGTCCGAAGAGCGGGCTGTACGGATACTTGACCACTGGTTGAATGATCGAGCCGTGGAATCCGGCTGGATTGAACTGGTTGCCCACCGGGAAGATTTCGCTTCCGAAACCGCCCGAGGAGTAGGCGCAGACGTTGCCGTTGTCCGACGTCCACGGTGCCTTGGTGCCGCCCCAGCAGGTGTTGACGAGGTTCGCGAGCACGCCGGTCAGCGACAGGCGCGGGCTCACGTCGTACGTCAGTTGCAGGTTCAAGCCGAAGAAGTTCGGCTGCGTGAACGATCCGAGCGGATCGAAGACGCCGGTATACGTGTTCGGAGCGGCTCCGATCGATCCGCACGAAAGGGCGTCGTACCGTCCGCCACCGTTGTATCCGGTAACGCCCGGTAGAACCGCACCGCACGCCGCCGGGTCGATCCCCGGATTGCTCTGCGGTACGCCGTACTTGCCGCCGCCGGAAAACGACAGCGACGGGGTAACGGCCCACTTGTCGTGCTTGTAGTTGAGGATTAGCGACGCTGCGTACGGCACGCCGTAGGCTGCACCGGCCGAGCCGATGCCGCCGGGGAAGATGTCGAACGTCGGGAACGCCGTTCCCGGATCGATCAACGGCTGTGGGTTGTTCCAGTACGGGTTGCCGACGTCGGCCGCCGTACAGTTGTAAACCGGCGCGCCGGCCGTGGTGTAGCACGGCGCCGCCGCAACACCAGAAGTCGTCGAGCCGCAATACGGAACGTGATTAGCTCCCAGCTTACCGACCCACGGACCGCCCGGGGCACACGCCTTCGTGTATGCGTTGTAGACCGAGATTTGCTGGTTGGTTCCACCGATGACCGTTGTGCCGTACAGTCCCGACGGCAGACTGCCGTAGTGAATGTACGAGTTGGTGTACGCGAAGGAGAGGACACCCGCGAATCCGTTCCGCGAGAAGTCGCCCTTCTGGAACTGGAACTCGATGCCTTGGCTGCGCTGGTCTCCGGCGTTCAGACCCGAAACGAATCCAGTCTTCTGGTCGAGGAAGAAGTTCTGGATTTGGTCTTGGGTCTGCCGGAGGAACGGCGTTAGCTTGAACGACATGTCCGTTCCCTTGAAGTGATGCTCCCACGAGATGTCGTAGTTGATCGAAGTCGGAGGAGCGATCGGATAGCCCGGCGAGGTACGGCCGAACTGGTAGAAGTTCGCTGCGTCGTACGCCGCAAGGTTTTCTTGCAGCGTATTATACTGCTCGAACGCCGAGTTAGGCGCTTGCGTATAGCGGCCGTAGGAGAAGCGAATCACGTTGCCCGGATCCGACGTGTACGTTCCGCTGATTCGCGGCTGGTAGATGTTGAACGTGGGGTTCGCCGGAGCGTTCGTCCAGTTCGCGTTGTGATAGCCCGACGGGCATGCCTCATTGGGATTCAAACCGAGTCCGAATTTGCTTGCGGGCTTACCGCTGACGTTGTTGATGCAGTTATCCAGGTTAAACGCGTTCGTCCAGAGGTTACGCGCGTTGCCGTAGTCCGTGTCCGAACCCTGGAACGTGAAGCTATCCAACCGAATGCCGAGGTTGAACAGCCACTTGTCTGATGGCCGGAATTCGTCGGTCAACGAGGCCGAGAAGAACTTCGGAATCACCTGGTTGTACGTTGCGTGCAGGCCGTTCTCCGCGAGAGCGTACTCGCAAGGGGCACCTCCGCAAGTAAAACCAGCCAAGCTTGGCGTTTGACCGCCCCCGATTTGCCCAAACGATAAACCGCCCGAGCCGGGGACTGGGGTGCCGCTGGCCGTCAGCCCGGTGTGTTGGCTGCACGGAATCACTCCGAACGGCGTCGAGGTTTGTGTCAGCTGTTGTCCGTAGCAGAAACCGTTATACGGGTTTGCCGAGCTCACGATCGGCGCCGCTACCTCGCCGCTGACGGCGTAGAACGAGTTGTTGTCGCGGATGCTGTTCGCCGTAACGTACGAAGCCTGCGCGCTCACGAGGTTCTGCGCGTTGATCTGGTTCTGATACGTTGCGCTGATACCGCGAGTGTGCGAACTCAACTCGTAGTCGGGTGAACAACAGCCCGCAAAGTCCGCGTACGTCGTTTGCGGACCGTTCTGGAGCCAGTCGCTGTAATACGTGTAACCGTAGATACGGAAGAACGCGGTCGAACCGAAGTTCTTCGTATATTGCAGCTTGATGATCTCCTGGTTGTTCCAGATCGTATCGCTAGCCGTGTTCGGGATGGCTTGGAACGTGCTCGTGCGGTTCGTGCTGTTGGGATAGTAGTACGTCGAGACGCAACCGGCTTTCCCGCCGAGTCCCGATCCACTAAACGTCTGTCCAACCGCCGAGGGACACGTCCACGTCAGGTTATCGATGTAGACCGGTGCGCCGAGTCCGATGGCGTTGGCGCAATCGGCACCGTTGGTAATACCGCCACAACCTGCCGTCGACGTGATGTCGTTGGTCGTCGAATAGAAGTTGTTGTGGAGCGATTCGCTGTCCCACAGCAACTGGACGTCGTCGCGACCCGCGTCGCTACGGTGGGGAATGCCGACGTGGAAGTTCGCCACCACGTCACGCGCCGAGATGTTGGATAGCAGCGCGTAGTTGAAGGGGCCCATGTAATAGTACCACGGCGCCGGCGCACCAACCAGGTAGTTGGTGGTCGGAGCGTAGCTGATGTTGGGCGCCAGCGACATCGGCGCGCCGACCCAGTTGTCGTAACTCGAGCCGTTCTGGTTGTCGACGTAGTTGAAGTCCTGGTTGTAGCCCGCAACGCCGACGTAGTACGAGAAGAGCCGGTCGGGCGTCGAACCGCCGGCTTCCACCATCGCGCGATGGTAGAACGTCGGGGTGCCGATGCCCAGCTGACCTTGCGCATAGCCGGGATACGTGCCGGTCTTGATGACCTGGTTGATGTAGCCCGAGAGACCTTGGCTCTCGGAGTTGGCCGGGTTCGCGCCGGTATACACCTGCACTTCGGCGTTGCCGAGTGACGACGCCGAACTCGACGGGTAGTTGTCGAACGAACGGTTCACCGGAACGCCGTCGAACTCGTAGCCGACTTGGTCGTAGTCGCCGCCGCGAATCGTGACGGTCTGGAAGTAACCCGTTTGGTTCGCCGGAACGTACGCGCCCGGAACGCTGGCCACGGCCGAGTAAGCCGAGTTGAGCGATCCGCCGCCGCCCAAGGCCGAAGCGGCCTTTTGCATGGTGGCGTTGACCGAGTAAATGTCGGACGTCGTACCGGATTTTACCAGCGTGCCCGTTCCGACGGCGGCAACGTGCGCGATGGTCTTGAGTGTCTTAGGGATGCGCACGGTCAAGTTTTGCACCGTATCGGCAAAAACGACTTGACCGGGAACGCTGGTGGATTGATAGCCGCTCTTGGCGACGGTCACGGTGTACGTGTCCGGCGGAAGCGTCAGAAACGTAAAGCGACCCGCGGCGTCGGTCGTGCCGTTGGCGACCTGCGACGGACTTGCGACCGTCACTTGCGCTCCGGCTACCGGCGCAGCATTGTCGGCATCGAGTACGCTACCGGTCAGACCGCCCGTCGTGCCGGCCAGTGCCCATGTTCCCTGGCTGGCGAATGCGACGAGAAGTACCAGAGCGGTAACGACGTGCCGGAATGATCTCCGGATCATTAATACCTCCTCAGGTAGTTGTTTGTTGCCAAGCCAAAGCGGGAAACCCACCGTGGGTCCCCCTTCTTGGCCCGCTGAGAACGCTAGTTCGCAGCCTCGGCTTGGCCTCCTTGAGGATTTTCTGAGATTAGAAGGAGGATTTCTCGGTCATCGACCTGGGTGGATCGCGGCGATTTGGGCGACGGAGCTCGCAATCGCGTCCAGCACGTAGCCGCCCTCGAGAACGTAGGCCACCCGGCCGGCGCAGTGGCGCGCGGCGGTCGCGGCGACGACGGCGGCCAGCGAAGCGGCGGCTTCGACCCCGACTCCGAGATCGCCGACCGGATCGCCGGCCACATAATCGAAGCCGGCGCTGACGATCAGCAGGTCGGGGTTCACCGCGGCCGCCACCTCCGGCAGCAGGGCTTCCCACGTGGTCACGAATTCCTCGGTCGAGACGCCGGCCGCCGGCAAGGGCACGTTGACCACGGCATCCGTCCCGACGTAGTAGCTTTTGCCTCCGGTGCCGGGATAGGCCGGCGCGGCGTGGGTCGAAACGTAGGAAAGTCCGTCACCGGTAACCACCTCGGTTCCGTTGCCGTGATGGTAGTCGAAATCGACCACCAGCACCCGGCCCCCGCAGCGCGCCCGGTACGCCCGGGCGGCGACGGCGACATTGTTGAAAATGCAAAAACCCATCCCGCGGTCGGGCTCGGCGTGGTGTCCCGGCGGCCGCACGAGCGCGAAAACGGCTTCGCAGCCGGCTTCGCAGGCCTCCACCGCGACGACGGCGCCCCCGGCCGCGCGGCGGGCAACCCCGAGCGATTTGGCGCCGACCAGCACGTCGCCGGTGGAAAGGTAGCGCGTCGACCTCAGATCGGCGGTTTCGCGCTTCACCAGCTCCAGATATGCCGGAGCGTGCACGCGCAGCAGTTCTTCATCGGTCGCGTTGCGTGCGGCGATCGTTTCTCGGATGACGCCGTCGGCACGGAGACGCGCGACGACCGCTTCTACGCGAGCGGGAGATTCGGGATGCCCCACGCCGCGAAGATGGTCGCCGTAAACGGCGTCGGTGACGAACTTCAGTGGTTCGGCTTAGACGACGTGCAGGCGCCGGCTGCCGACTTCTGCACCTTCGCGTAGTCGGTGGTACCCTTGCGCATCAGCGGGAGTAACCGCTTGTAGGTGGCCACGGCTTTGGCGCACTGCTTCGAGTCCTGGTACGACTTCGCCGCAATATAGAGCAACGTCGGGTTTTGATCCAGAAATCCATGCGCGTTCTTGTCGAGGACGTCGAAAATCTGTGCCGCTTCCTTATAGTTGCGCAACTCGAAGTCGGCACCGGCGACGCAGCCCAGCGTTTCCGGGGAGCGCTGAATTTCAAAGCTCTTGCCGCACGAATCGCGCGCGCCGGTATAGTTATGCGCTTGCGAATACGCCTGTCCGAGCAACGCAAACCCTTGGGCGTCGGGAGAGACCTGGGTGTAGTGTTTCAAGTAGCCGATGCTGTCGGTAACCCTTCCGTTTTGCATCGATAGCTCGCCGAGTCCCAAGAGGGCGCCGGGGTTGTCTGCATCCAACGCCAGCGCGGCTTGCAGCTTGGCCGTGGCTTTATCCCATTGATGAATCGACGCATAGTAGTTGCCGTACGCCACGAAGGGGCCGGCGACTTTCGGGAACTGCGTCGTCGCTTGGGTGAGAATGGCTTCGCCTTGCGGGTTCTTCTTCTCGCTGAAGAAGTAACTCGCTTTGCGGACCATGATTTGCGCTTTTTCGTCGTCGCTCGGCGCCGCGACGATCGCATCGTCGTACGCGGCGATGGCTTGCGCGTCGTCGTGCTGCTTTGCGTAGAGATCCGCTTTGTATACCAGCGCCTGCACGCTCTTGGGATCGATCATCAAAGCGCGGTTGATCGTTTGGAGCGCCATCGGAATGTTGTTCTGCTGCGTGTAGGTGGTGGCGATCTGATAGATGGCCGCAGTATCTTTGGGATTCAAATTGTACGCTAGCTCGAACTCCACGCGCGCGTCGTCGAATTTCTGTTCCGCCGCATAAATGCTGCCGAGCGTCATCAGTGCAATGGGTTCGGTCTTATTGAACGTGACGGCGCGTTTGGCGATGCGTTCCGCGTCTGCCGCGCGATTGGTCTTGAGATAGACCTCGGATAACTGCGCGAGCACGCCCATGTTCGTGGGATCGAGATTCGACGCTTGTTCCAGATCGTAGGTCGCGTTGCGGGAGTCGCCCAGTTCTTCGCGAGCGAACCCGTCGTAGTAATAGACCTGAGCCGTTTTGTCGCCCATTTGGAGCAGATGTTGCGTCAGCTGAACGGTGAGATCCGGACGGTTGATCTGCAAGAATTGGGCCGCAAGCTCCGACATCGTCTGTTGATCGTTGGGATTCGCCTTGAGCTTGGCTTCGAGGCGCGGGATCGCAACGTTCGGCGGCTCGGGGCTCGCCGTCGGCAAGGCCGAAGGCGAGGGTGAGGGGCTCGGCGACGCCGCTTTACTACCGAAGAGACCGGCTTGGGCTGACGGCGTTGTTGCGGCAAAGACGGCAAACGCGCACCCGAGTGCGACGATGGCGGAGAGAACGAGTCGTTTCATATTTCCTTTTCGTAGGTTAACCTTTGGCGGCTTCGATCTGCTTGGTCAGTTCGGGCACGATCTTGAAAGCGTCTCCGACGACGACCAAATCCGAGAAGTCGGCGATGGCGGCGGCGGCATCCTTATTAATCGCCACGATCGTACCCGACGACCGCATCCCGACTTTGTGTTGGATCGCACCCGAAATCCCGACCGCGATATACAGTTTGGGCGTTACGGTCTTGCCGGTTTGACCGATTTGAAGGCTGTACGGCACCCATCCGGCATCGGCCGCTGCCCGCGACGCGCCGACGGCGCCCCCGAGCGCCTGAGCGAGTGGTTTCAGCAACGTGTCGAAGGGTTCCGGCCCGCCGAGCCCTCGGCCGCCGGCGACCACGACCGGGGCCTCTTCGAGCGCCAGCTCGCCGGAGCTCTCTTCGACGTCCTGCTCGATGACCGCCGCGTAGGTCTTTCCCGAAGGCTTTTCCAGCGGTTGCAGGGTGGCCCCAACGCTTCTGGGCTCGGCCCCAAACGCGTTCGGGCGCACCGTCGCGATGCCGTAGTCGGCCGGTTTGATCGCGCAGGTCGTGATCAACGCGCCGCCCAGCTTCGGCGAGAGGCACTCGACCGCGCCGCCTTCAACCTTGAACTCGGTGACGTCGGCGGCGATGCCGGCTTCCAAACGGGCCACCAGCCGGCCGGCGAGATCGCGACCGGAAAGCGTATTCGGAATGAGGATCAGGGCCGGCCCCACCGATTTGGCCGCTGATTCGACGTAATCGACGGCCGGATCGAGGAGAAACTTTTCGACGTCGCCATCGTCGCTCCAGTGCACGACGTCGAGCGGATAGGCTTGCAACGC